>JAFZJT010000090.1 GCA_017553815.1 Clostridia bacterium | reverse complement strand
CTTCAAGGCGCGGAAGAGCCGAAGCGGGCAGGCTTACAAGCGCAAAAATAAGCGCAAGAGCAAAGGAAATAACGGCCTTGTGCTGTTTTTTCATTTATTTTCCCTCCTCAATATTAGAATGCGTATACAGTATACCCCCCCCGCTATTTTGTCAATACCTAATATTAGTTTTATTATGAACTTTTCTTGACATTTTGCCTCCAAAAAGTCTAAATCCGCGCCCTCTTGCTTCGTGTGGCGGATTTAGGCGCGGCGGCCGATCCTCGGGGCTGAAAAAAGATTTAATAAAAAATACAATATTTTTAAGAAACCCTTAAGCCGTATACATATAATGAAGCGCAATGAAAGGGAAATGCCCGAAAGCAGGCGGCAAAGCAGATGTAATTTTCCGAAACTCATGGTATAATTATTCGGAAAAACGGCTTTGGGTCAAGAAGGAAAGGAAGCTCGGATAGAGCGAAAAGGAAATGGAAAAGCTTTTCCCCGCTGCCGACGGGCACTGCGATTTTTTATACGGCATGGTGGAGCGCGGGTACGACCTCGCCGCTCCCAAGCAGGATCAGGCGATCAGGCTCGATAAGCTGATCGAAGGCGGCGTTAAGCTTCAGCTTTTCGCGGCATGGATAGATATGCAGCTCGATAGGAACCCGCTCAATCAATGCCTCTGCATGATCGACGCCTACTACCGAATGCTGGACGAGAACCCGATCTTAACACCGCTTACAAAGGATTTTGATATAAGCGGCGATAGGATCGGCACGGTTCTGACCGTGGAGGGCGGCGAAGCGATAGAGGCGACGGTTTCGAACCTGCGCATACTGCACCGCCTTGGCGTTCGCGCGATGACGCTGACGTGGAACGATGTGAACCGACTTGCCTGCCCCGCCGCGAAGAAAACGAAGAAGGGACTGACGGCGCTCGGGAAGGATGTTGTTTCGGAGATGTGCCGCCTCGGTATCGCGGTGGATCTTGCGCATCTGGGCGACCCCGGTATAGACGACGTGCTCAGCCTCGCCACGCGCCCCGTGTTTTCATCCCACACCAACGCCCGCGCGCTTTGCGATGCGCCGCGCTGCATGAAGAACGAGCATATCCGCGAGATCGCGAAGAGGGGCGGCGTTATCGGCGTTAATTTCTACCATAAGCAGCTCACCGAGGCGAAGACGGCCACGGTGGACGACGTTATCAGGCATATCGCGCATTATATCGAGGTTGGCGGCGTTAAGTGCGCGGCGCTCGGCTCGGATTTCGACGGCATGGGGCGCTATATAGATGGGCTTGAAAACAGCAGCGGCTATCCGCTGATCGCCGAAAGGCTTTTGAAGCTCGGGCTGAGTGAAGAAAACGTTTATGACGTTATGTTCGGAAATCTCTATCGGTATATAATCGACTTTATATAGGGCAAAAGCTTTAATTTATCGCGTGAAAATGGTATAATAGCGCGAAACAGGCTCGGCGAAAGGAGGCAGTATGGAGAGAAGTAAAAATATTTTTACGCGAGTTGAAAAGAAATACGTTATCACAAAAGCGCAGCTCGACGCGATGTTGCCCATTATCCTCGAGCATATGCACGAGGACGAATACGGCCTCAGCACGATCTGCAGCACCTATTACGACACGCCCGATATGCGGCTCATCGGCGCATCCATAATCGCCAAGACCTATAAGGAAAAGCTGCGCCTTCGCTGCTACGGCGAGCCCGCGGAGGACTCAACCGCCTTTGTGGAGCTCAAGAAAAAATACAAGGGCATAGTCTATAAGCGCCGCATCCAGATGCCGTATAAGAACGCAATGGCGTTTTTAAGGGGCGAAACGCCCTGTCCAAACGAGCAGATAGCCAAGGAGATAGCGTATACGCTCCGCTACTACCCCGAGCTGAAGCCCGCTATAGACATTTTCTGCGAGCGCATCGCTTATGAGGCCAACGAGGACGAGAACCTGCGCTTGACCGTGGATCGAAACCTTCGCTACCGCATGGACGATCTCGACCTCACACACGGCACGCGCGGCACACCGCTTCTTCCCGAGGACAGATTCATTCTCGAGATAAAGACCGCGTTTTTCCTGCCACTCTGGCTCGTTCATCTTCTTGATGAAAACAAGGTCTACCCCGGCAAGTTTTCAAAATACGGCACCGCGTTCAATATGGAGCTTGAAAAGAAGCTCGCCGCGAGCGAAAGACCGTACTGAATCTCACTCAATACTTTAGAAAAAACCGCTTTTAATGAAACGGAGGAAATAATATGAACACGTTGATCGACAGCATCTTCTCGGGCAGTCAAAACCCGATAACCGTTACGCTGACGGAGTACCTGACCTGCCTTGGCGCGGCGCTCGTTCTCGGCATACTCATCGCCCTCGTCGGCCGCTTCCGCAGCAAGCAGACGCGCAGCCTTTCCGTCGCGCTCGTGCTGCTTCCGATGATCGTTCAGGCGATAATCATGCTCGTTAACCGCGAGTTCGGCGCGGGTCTCGCCGTTGCGGGCGCGTTCGGCCTTGTGCGCTTCCGCTCCGCTCCCGCCTCTGCGCGCGATATAGTTCTGATCGCGCTTTCGGTCGCGGTCGGTCTCGCGCTCGGCATGGGCGCCGTCGGCATCTCAGTCATACTGACCGTGGCCGTGCTTGTGATACTGTTCATCCTTTCGCTCGTAAACTTCGGCAGCTCCCCCAGCGGCGCAAGGAGCCTTCGCATCGTTATCCCCGAAACACTTAACTATACCGAGGTTTTCAGCGACGTTTTCCGCAAGTACACCTCGCGCCATGAGCTTACCCGAGTTAAAACGACCAATATGGGTAGCCTCTTCCATCTGCAGTATGACATCATGCTCAAGAACCCCGCAAAGGAGAAGGAGTTCATCGACGAGCTGCGCATAAGAAACGGCAATCTTGAGATAGTCTGCGCTTCGCCAGATGACGGCATGAGGGAAATTTGATAGAAAAACGATTGTTAATAAAAAACCGCGATCCGAACGGGCTTATCCGTCAAAGTCGCGGTTCTTCTTTTCGGTTCAAATGTGCGCCTCATTTCAGCAGGCTCTTTTTTACCACCCTATATGCGGGATGATAGTTTTCCCTGTAAACCTCGCTGTGATGCACGGCGGGACAGCCGAGCTTTTCATACCCTTCAAGGAATTCCTCAAGCTCTGAATATGAGAACGGTGCTTCCCCGCTCTGCGCCATGCTTTTGAGCGTATCGAGCCTTATTCTAAAGCCCTCCGGGCTTCCGCAAGGAGCCATTGCGGAGCGCACGAAGGCATCGGCAAGAGCATCGAGCGCCTCAAGATTTCCGACCAGCGGCTCAAGATGCAGCCTTATGAAGCCGCCGCCAATGATATCGATCTTCCTATGCTTTTCATCCTTTTCAAGCCCCTCGCACTCCCTATAAAGCATTTCACGCGCTCTTTCGGGGCTTGGAGCGAAGTGTCCGCACCCGAATTCGCTCTGATATAAAAGCTTCACCGCGTCCTGCGGCGTCATCAAGGGGTAATCCTTAAAATGCAGAGCCAGCGCGCGGCGGCTTTCCCGCGCCCTTTGCCCGTTATCTTTTTCCGTCATATCCTTTTTTCCGTCCTTTCATAATTCATCTTCGGTATTCGGAATGCGCCGCCAAGCGATAATATTTGCGCCTGTTCGGGAATAGTATTAGCAGAACTCGAATTTTGCGGAAGGAAGCGGGATGCCCCGTTCGGCTATGTTTGAAAACGTCAATTCAATAGAACTTATCGGTACTATATCGTCATCGCCCGAATACAGCCACTCGATCTGCGGCGAGGCGTTCTATCGCACGGAGCTTGCCGTAAAGCGTTTGAGCGGCACCGAGGACTTCATCCCCGTTACGGTCAGCGAGCGGCTTCTTGGCAGCCTGGAGGCGGAATGCGGGATGCGCTTTTACATTCGCGGTCAGATACGCTCCTATAATCAGCGAAGCGAAAGAGGAAATCGCCTTATCATAACGGTTTTTGCCCGTTCGATACGGCCTGCTGATGAAACTGAGAATGATCGCAACGAGGCGGAGCTTTCGGGCTATATCTGTAAGGATGTTATCTACCGCACAACGCCGTTTGAGAGGGAGATCGCGGATATCCTTCTCGCCGTCAACCGCCGCTACAACAAATCGGACTATCTGCCGCTGATCGCATGGGGCAGAAACGCAAGGTTTTTGAGCGAAGCGCCCGTCGGCACTGAGCTTTCTGTCACGGGAAGGCTCCAGAGCCGCGAATACAAAAAACAGCTTGAGGACGGCACGGAGCAGATAAGGATCGCCTATGAGGTGAGCTGCTCGGCGGTGGAAGCGGGAATATAGCGGTTTAGTGAAAAGTGAATAATGAATAACGAATAGTGAATAGTTGAGGATGAGATCCCAAGGGGATTTCTTCCGAACTATTCGCCTTTGCGAGCTTTAGTTAAGATATGCCAGACCGCCATCCCTCCGAAGCCGCAGCGCTTATAGAGCGCAAGCGGGTTTGATTCGCTTTTCAACATACCGGAAACGGTCACAAAATCGGCCTTATCCCGCATTCGCCAAAGAAGCTCCGAAACGATGAATCTGCCTAAGCCCTTTCGCCTTGCACCCTGCGAAACCTGTATCCATTCGAGAACGCCCTCGCCTATGCGGCTATCCGCTTCGGCTATGCCCGAGGCGACGATCGAGCCCGTTTTCTCGTCCTTCAGCATTATAAAAAGCGATGGGTCGTGCGTAGGGTGCTTTTTGTAGTTTTCGATCTCGGTTTCATCCGGGCCGCCGCCGTAGCAAAGGCGGATATGCTCCGAAAACTCCTTTGAGGTTCCGTTGTAGAGCGCATAGCCGCGCGGAAGCTCGGGCTTTTCGATGCGGTTTCCCGCCATTCTGAAAACGAGCTTGAAATAAGGCTCGTCCGAATAATTCACGAATGCGTTTTTATTGGAATCAAGCGCGCGCTCAAACTCAGCCTCCCCGATAACGAGCATGTTTTCGGGGAGCTTGAATGCTTCTTCTTTCCAAAAAGGCAGGGAGGAAGCGGTCGTGGGCGCTGCTAAATAGTTTTCGCGCGTGAGCTTTTCCATTCAGCCGTTTGTTTTAGCTTTCAGTATCCCTGCCGCGATATTCAGTATCTCATTTGCCGCATCGTCCTTGGATTGAAGCGGAAGCTCGCTCATACCGTCCTTCGTTATTACGGTGATAACGTTCGTATCCGTGCCGAAGCCCGCGCCGCTCGTTTTGAGATTGTTTGCGCAGATCATATCGGCATTCTTCTTCTCAAGCTTAACGCGGCTGTTTTCGATAAGGTTTTCGGTCTCCATCGAGAAGCCGCAGATCACCTGATCCGCCCTACGGGTTTCGCCTATCGACTTTAGAATATCATTGGTGCGTTTGAGTGGAATACTCATGTCGCCGTCCTTTTTCTTGACCTTTTCATCGAAGTATTCCGAGGGCGTGTAGTCCGCAACGGCAGCCGCCTTGAATATCATGTCCATATCCCCCGCTCTTTCCGTCACGGCATCATACATATCCTCGGCGCTCTCTATATTCACAACATCTACAAACGGCGGCGGCGCGACCTCCATCGGTCCCGCAACGAGCGTTACGCTCGCGCCCCTGAGCATCGCCATCTTCGCGATCGAGCAGCCCATCTTGCCGCTCGAACGGTTCGTTATATAGCGAACGGGGTCTATCTTTTCCCTCGTGGGGCCGGCTGTCACGAGCACTTTTTTGCCCTCAAGATCATGTTCCATGCCGATTTCTTTGAGTATATGCCAAAGAAGCTCCTCGGGCTCGGGGAGCTTGCCCGCGCCAACGTCGCCGCAGGCAAGGCGGCCGGATGCGGGCGTGATGACCTTCCAGCCGTAGCCGCGCAGGGTCTCGATATTAGCCTGCGTTACGGGATTTTCATACATATTGGTGTTCATCGCGGGCGCAACGAGCTTGGGGCAGCGGCAGGCGAGCACGGTCGTAGAGAGCATATCGTCCGCAATACCGTGCGCGAACTTGGCGCAGATATTCGCCGTTGCGGGCGCAACTATAACGAGATCGGTGCGCTTGGCGAGCGAGATATGCTCCACCTTGTGCACGAACTTTCTATCGAATGTATCTATCGAAACGCGGTTGCCGGAGAGCTGCTCGAAGGTCAGCGGCGCAACGAACTCCGCCGCGTTCTTCGTCATGACCACCTCGACCGAAGCATGCTGCTTCACAAGCAGGCTCGTAAGCGCCGCCGCCTTGTATGCGGCGATGCCGCCCGTAACTCCAAGAAGAATCGTTTTACCTTTAAGCATATTTACCTCCCGCAAACGAGAATTATCCGATGAATACAGCCAACCTTCGCCAATGCCTGGTTTCGCGAGCACGCATAACCGACTATTATAAGTATATACGCTTTGCGCCCTTTTGTAAAGTATGATCTATGCGTTCGCCACTTGCAAAATGCGCCGATTAAAGCTATAATTATACTGTCGGCAAACTGGGCGTCCGCGTTTTATCCCGCAGGGAAAGGCAGCGGACTTCGGCTCACAGAGCCGAACACTCTCAAGGATACGCCGCATCGACCCCGAGCGGCAGTAGGAGGAAAAAATGAAAAAAACAAAGAGAATGAACATACGCGCATTCACCATCCTCGCGCTTTTGACGGCGATACTGATGGTGTTTTCGTTCACTCCCTTAGGCACAATCCCCATCGGCCCGCTCTCGATAACGCTGAACATCATCCCGATTGCGATCGCGGCGATAGCCCTCGGCCCCGTCGGCGGTCTTATCATCGGCGCTATCTTCGGCCTTCTGAGCTTTTTGCAGTGCCTTTCCATCGGCGTTCCGAGCGGTATGGGAATCGTGACCTTTTCCATCAGCCCCTTCTACACCTTCATTCAAAGGGTCGTGCCAAGAGCGTTGGACGGTCTTATCGTCGGTCTCATATACAACGCCATCAGCAAGCTCTTTAAAAAGTACGATGCAAAGCTGCTGACGCTCGTTTTCGGCGCGATTATCGGAGCAATACTCGCCGCGGCGGGCATCATCACCGCCCTGATCGGCGCGGAGAAGAACAGGCTTGCCGTTGAAGGTGCGGATGCCAACCCCGGCACGGCCTTCATCATCTTCGGCGTCATAGCTGTAGTCGTCGGCGTCGTTCTCGCTGCGCTCGCTATAATAAACTACCTCAGCAAAAAAGAGCATAAGAGCAAGCTCATGCCCGAATGCTTTATCGCGGGCTTCCTCTCCGCCTTTTTGAACACACTCTTCTTCATGACCGCGCTCGTCGTGCTCTTTGGAAACACCGAGTACGTTCAAAAGCTCATGGACGGCCGCAATATCTTCACGTTCATCATCGCATTCGTCGGCGTGAACGCGCTTGTTGAGATGATCGTTTCAACCGTCATCTCCGGCCTTGTGGGAACGGCGCTTCACGGCGCGAAGGTGCTTCCGCTCAAGCATGGCACAATCATCTCCGGCGAAAGGAAATAATTGGAATGCTTCTCGCAATAGATATCGGCAACACAAACATCACCATCGGCTGCATCAAGGACGACGAGCTGATCTGCGAGGTACGCATCGCAACCGACAAGACGCGCACCTCGGATCAGTACGGTGTGGAGATCAAATCCATGCTCGAGACCTTCGGCTGCCGCATCGAGGATATCGAGGACTGCATCATCGCCTCGGTCGTGCCCCCCGTTTTCAACGCGGTGCGCAACGGCGTTTATAAGATCATCAAGAAGCCCCCGATGGTGGTTGGGCACGGGCTCAAAACGGGTCTTGATATTCGTATGGACAACCCCGCTTCGGTGGGTTCGGATCGTATCGTTATCGCAGTCGCCGCGCTCGCAAAGCGCCAAGCGCCGCTCATCCTCATCGACATCGGCACGGCGACTACCATTGAGGTCATCGAGCCCAAGAATATGTACCTCGGCGGCGTTATCATGGCGGGTCCGCGCATCTCTATCGACGCGCTGACGAGCCGCACCGCGCAGCTTCCCGGCATCAACCTCGATCAGCCCGGCAACGTTATCGCGAAGAACACCGTGGACGCGATGCGCAGCGGCGTTATGTACGGCGCGGCGGCGATGCTCGACGGCGTTATCGACCGCATGGCCGAGGAGCTGGGGCACACCTCCACCATCATCGCCACCGGCGGCTCAGCGCCCTATATCATCCCCCTCTGCAAACACGAGATCATACTTGAAAGGGATCTGCTGCTGCAGGGACTGAATGTGATCTATAAGATGAATAAGACGTGAAGCAGGATCAGCGTCAATGCATCAAAGCCCGCCCACGCGGGCTTTTGCTTTATCAAGGTATGACAGGGGGAGGCTGACGCCTCCCCCGCTGTTTCTGTATTCGGCTTTGTAAGCTTAGTCCTCCATATGAGCTTTGTAATAGTTCATAAGGTTACCCTCAAGGAGGATCTCCTTCTCGTCCTGAGTGAGGCCCTTGATATAGAGGGTGATGTCCTTAACGCCGGACTTTGTGATGACCTTCGCGGGAATCTCCTCGATGCCCTTCTCGACCGCCTCACGGACGCCGGGAACGAATACGAAATCGCCGCAGTCATAGTTGAACTCGGTGCCTTCCGCGATGGTGAAGGGAAGGATGCCCCAGTTGATGCAGTTGGAGCGATAGCGCTTGGTGGCGTACTCGTAGCAGATGTTTGCAAAGCCGCCGAGAACGCGCTGGCAGCTCGCCGCCTGCTCACGGGCGGAGCCGTCGCCGGGCTTGTTTGCGAAGACGCAGGAGCCAAAGCCGGTGGTCTTGATAAGCTCATCGGCGTTGCCGACCTGCTTGAGGGCTTCCATCATGCGCTCGGGCTTCTGGCCTGCGCGGCGCTCGAAGTCCATAGCCATGACCTGCTTAGAGCGGCCAACGTACTCGGGTACGCGGCGGGAGAGCGCGAACTCAGCAAGGCGCAGGGGGTTGGAGCGGTAGCTGGAGGTCTCGCCGGAGGGGATCAGCTCGTCGGTGGTGGTTACAGGGTCATGGATGACCGCGTCCAGCTCGAACAGAGCGTTCTCGGTGAGGGGGAACATCTCAGGCCAATCGGTGATGTTGGGTCCGAGCTTGAGCTCTACGGTGGGGTCGGGCTTGCCGAAGCCGTTGTAAACGCGCCTGTCGTAAACGCTCTTATCGAAATGATACTCAACATGGGTATCGTCATAGTCGATATCGGTCGCCGCGGTGATAACGCCGTGGTTGCGAGCGGTGGCCGCGATGGAGCGGGAGTCCATCAAACATACGAAGCTGATCTGGCCTTCGCCGGGCT
>JAFZJT010000089.1 GCA_017553815.1 Clostridia bacterium | reverse complement strand
GATCGTTAACGTCAAGTGAAAGAAAAAGGCTTGGCAGGAAACAAAAAAGCGGGAAAACGGAAGGAGAAAAAACCGTTTTCCCGCTGCTGTGCAAAAGCACCGGTATTTTCAGCTTACGCCTGAAGAATCGGAGAATTGAGGGAGAGCACCTTGGTCTTTTCAAGATGGGTGCGAAGGATCGCCGCCGCGAACTCGGTGTCGCCGCTCTTGCATGCGTCAAGAAGCTTATAATGCTCCCCGCGGGACTGGCTGCTGACCTCGGAGGCGGAGTAGTAGGGGCGGATATAGCGATCCACATTCGCGTGGAGCTGCTCGATCAGCTGAAGCAGGAACGTGTTGCCGGTCGCCTCATACAGCGCGAAGTGGAACTGGAGGTTCAGATCCTCGAGTTTGTTTGCGTCGGTTTCGACCTCGCACTGGGAAAGGATCTCGGAAGCCTTTTCGATGCATTCCTCGGTCATAAGGGGGATGGCTGCGCGGATAGCGCCCATCTCGAGGATAATGCGGGTGTCCATCGCGTTCTCAAGCTCCTCACGGGTGAGCTTGGTTACAACGGCGCCGCGGTTGGGGTAGATGCGAACAAGACCCTGTGCGTCGAGCTGACGGAAAGCCTCGCGAACCGGAATGTGGCTTACGCTGAGCTGCGCCGAGATCTCGTCCTGGCGAAGGGGCATACCGCCGGGGAGAACCCCGCGGATTATTGCGGTGCGAAGTACCTGAAAGACCCAATCACGGGCCGCCATTGACCGCTGCTGCATTTCCTCTGCAATGTCTTTAAGCTGCATAATTTATCTCTCACTTTCATTTAGCTATAGTGCTGTGCCAACATTATAAACATATTCTATATATTTGTCAACACATTGAAATGAAAAAAAGGCGATTTTCACGGATAATATGTGAAAAAATATCGATTTTTTGTTTTTGAACCGCTTTTTGGCGGTTTGAAGGGGGAATGAAGACCCAAAAAAGAGGGACGGGGAAGCGCCGTGCCTCCCCGCCGGAAGCCTTACTCGGTGATCGTTATCTCTATCCTTCCGCTGACGGTCTCAAGCTCGCAAACGCCGCCGTCGCCGTCCTCGGGAACACTGATCTTGCCCGAGGTGGTATCCGTTTTAAAGACCTTCGCGGAGAGCAAACTGCCCCTTATGCTGCCGCTGATCGCTTCCGCGCGGATGCTTCCGCCGTCGCAGCAGTCGAAGACTATGCCGCCGCTGACGGTCTCAACGCGAAGCTCTCCGCTCGCGATAACTCTGGTAAGGGTGATGCCGCCGCTGATGCATTTGATATCCGCGTTGTCGCAGGAGATGCTTGAAAGGCGAATGCCGCCGCTCGTGCAGTTTACTTTGATGCTTTCGCATTCAAAGCCGCCCGCCTCGACGCCGCCCGAGACTGATATAACGGAAGCCTTCGAGCGGATCCGGGAATCGAGCCTGATGCCGCCGCTGACGGTCTCGAGATTCGCGTTTGAAAAAGCAAGTCCGCTCCTTGCCTCTACGCCTCCGCTGACGTTATTGACACTCAAATCGCGATACTCGCTCTCGGGAAGGTAGATATTCAGCTTATACGGTTTAAACGCGAAGAAATTGAAGCCTATCAGGTTGAGATTCCATTTGGACTTGCTCTTCTGATCGATCCTCAGAGCGCCGCCTTGGACTTCGGCGGTGAGCTTCAGGCTGTCGCTCTCCTCGGCAATGATTCGGCAAACGCCGTCCTCTGCGGGAATTAGCACCACCTTGCTGCGCTCGCAGTTGATAACGATATCCGAAAACGCCTCGTTTATAACGATCTCCCTTTCGGCGGTCGCCTCGTCCTTGAACATATCCGCTCCGCCCGCGGCGTAGCCGACGATCCCGAGGATGAGGCCGACGCCGATCAGGCAAACTGCGGTGATAAGCGCGATCTTAATACCTTTGCTCATTTGCTTTCTCCTTTCCGACAAAGCGAGTTTTTATGAAAAGCACGAATGCCTTAACGAGCTTGAATATCCATTTTGAGAAGGCTATTGCCGCGATGCAGCAAAGCACGGTCAGACCCGCTAAAACGAGCGCGGCTCCGATGAGCGCCGCCGCACGGGCGAGCTCGCCCGAAAACAGCGCCGATACGCCGCCGGCAAGGCAGCCGATCGCAGTTCCCGCAAAGGATACGACGATTGAAAACGCCGCGATGACGAGCGAGAATAGGGTAACGAACACGGCGAAGATGACCGCGAGCAGTGCGATAAGAAGCGGTATCCAAAGCGGAGCTCCGAGCACCAGAAGGGCGATATGCCAGCCCTTGAGCTCGCTCTTGCTTTTAAGCTTCGCGCCCACGAGCCGCGTCATCGGCGTTTCGGCGATTATCGAGGAAACGATGCCGTCGATGTCGCCGAGGTCGCGCACCGCCTCCGCCTCGCTCATTCCGTCCTCCACGCGGTCGTCTATCATCTCCGCGTAGAATTCGAGCCTCCGCTCGACGTCCTCGGGTGGAAGACCGCCGAGCCGCGCTTCGAGCGCATTTAAAAAATCCCTTTTGTTCATATTATCAACCCGTTATTCGCAGATTCCGATGCTTATATTGCCGCTCACGGTCTTTGTCCTGCATTCGCCGTTCTGATTAGAATTATCCTTGGGAAGGCGGATGCTTCCGCTGAGGCTCTTGGCGGTGAAATGCTTTCCGCTTGCGAGGCTTCCCTTGATATCGCCGCTGACCGAGCCGAGCTCAACGCTCGCGCCGTCGCAGTTTTGAAAGCGCAGGTCGCCGCTCGTTGAAGAGATATCGAGCTTATTCGCGCAAAGGATATTATGGAGCTTCGCGTCGCCGCTGACGCTCTTGAAGCTTCCGTTTTCGCAGGTGACGTCGGAGGCCTCTATATCGCCGCTGGTGCTCCCCGCATCCGCATTGCGCGCGCAGATGAAGCCGCGAAGCTTAACGTCGCCGCTGACGGAGGTCACCTTCAGCCTTTCAAGCTCGTTTTTGCCCTCGGCGCGAACGTCGCCGCTCGTGCTCGAAAGCTCCAGAGCGCCCCGAACGGAAGCGTAGAATTCAACGTCGCCGCTCATGGTCTTGGCGCGCGCGCTGTCGAAGCCTAAGCCGCTCTGCACCTCGATATCGCCGCTCATGCTCTCGATATCGAGCGAATCGAAGTTCACCTCGGGCAGGTAGATATTGACCTTGAGATTCCTGCCGAAGGACTTGAAGCGCTCAAACCAGCGGCGCTCATCCACCTCTTCAATGTGCAGTACGCCGCCCTCGGTGAACACGCGGTGGTAGATGCGCTCATGATCCTCGCAGTCCACGCGCGGCTCGCCGTCATCAGAGCGGTAGACGCGCACGTCGCTGTCGCGAACGCGGACGCGGATCGAGGTAAAGCCGCCGTCAACGGGGGCGGAGCTTTTCGCCTTTTCGCTGTCGAAGCTCTTCTCGCGAAGCGGGGATTCAGGCGCTTCATGAGTGATCCTTCCCGCGATTTCGTCGATATCGCCGAGGGAAGCAACGGCCTCAGCCTCGCTCATGCCGTTTTCAATGCAGTCGTCTATAATCTCGGAAAAATAATCGAGTGAGCGCACGCGGTCCACAACGTTTATTCCGTGAAGCTTTGTTTCGAGCTGTTCAAGAAATTCGATCTTAGTCATTTTTTGTATCCTCCCTTGTAACGAAATCGTAGATTGCCTTCATTTCCTGCCATTCCCGTTTGAAAAGCTCCAATCTTTCGAGCCCAACGGGCGTGATGCTGTAGTATTTTCGGAGCCTGCCGTTGTGCTCCGCGCTCTTGACGCTCAGCAGCTTTGCTGCTTCAAGGCGCTTGAGTATTGGATAGAGCGTCGATTCCGATATCTCCTGATACGGCTTTATACCCTTGATTATCTTGTAGCCGTAGGAGGGCTCGTCCTTTATCGCCGCAAGCACGCAAACCTCGAGCAGGCCGCGCTTTAACTGAATATCCATGCAATACCCCCTTTCGCGTTATACTATACCACGCATAGTATAATGTGTCAAGAGGTATTTGGAAATATTTTCTTGGGGAGAGGGAGGGGGAGAGGAGTGAAAATTAAGTCGCGTTGCTAATGAAGAAATGAAGACGCCTTTGGCTAATGAATGAATGGAGGATGAAATGCCGAGGTATTTCTTATAATTTATAAAGCAAAACGCGGAGCAAGTCGAAGCGTTTTTCTCAAGAGCCCCCATGGCGAGTGGTAAAATTCGGCTTCGCCGAGTGAAATATTCCTTATGGAATGTGAAATTTGCTTCGCAAGTGAAATTCGCTGCGCGAATTAAGGTGGAAATCCCACGGGGATTTCAAATGATGTGCGCCTATCGGCGCATGATGCTTGCCTGCAGCAAATGATGTGCGCTTTCAGCGCATGATGTGTTCCTGCAGAACGTTAAGGTGGAAATTCCTGCGGAATTTCTATTTTAAGTGGGAGAAATGCGTGCTACCTAAGCCTTCTCCTTGAGGAGAAGGGGGACCGCTTGCGGTGGATGAGGTGGATATCTCATAAACGCCGCGCACGGCGTTTTATCCGCTTTTATCCTGCAAGCCGCTCGCCGATATAGGCTCCTGCGAAAAACGCTTCGATTGACTCCGCATTTTTTCGGTTTGACGCTCGCTGCGGGGAGTTCTTTGGTGAAATTCGGCTTCGCCGAGTGAAATCTGCCTGCGGCAGGTGAAATTTGCTTCGCAAGTGAAATTCGCTACGCGAATTGCGGTAGAAATTCCTTCGGAATTTCAAATATAAAGGGAGAAAAACACGGAGCAAGTCGGAGCATTTTTCTAAATAACCGCCCCTATGGCGAATAGAAAAATGCGAAATCAATCGAAGCATTTTTCTTAGGCCGCCCTCCGCAGGAGCCCCGCGGCGAGCGGTTACTGCATGGCGGTTATCTCATCATACAGTGAGCGCATTATCCGCTTCTCGAGCCGCGAAATATAGCTCTGGGAGATCCCAAGCATATCCGCAACCTGCTTCTGCGTGTACTCGCTCTCCCCGTTCAGCCCGAAGCGAAGCTCAACTATCCGCTTCTCCCGCGCCGAAAGCTTCATGAGCGCTGCCCGCAAAAGCTCGCGGTCCACGCTCTCCTCAAGCCCCTTTTCCACCTCGCTCCCGTCGGTGCCCAGCACATCCGAAAGCAGAAGCTCGTTGCCGTCCCAATCTACGTTCAAAGGCTCGTCAAGGCTCACCTCCAGCTTCTGCCGCCCCGTTTTGCGAAGATACATCAGAATCTCGTTTTCGATACAGCGGCTCGCATAGGTCGCAAGCTTGATATTCTTATCCGCACGGAAGGTGTTCACCGCCTTTATCAGCCCGATCGTGCCGATGGAGATGAGGTCCTCTATCAAAACGCCCGTATTATCAAACTTTTTGGCGATGTAGACAACAAGCCTAAGGTTATGCTCGATAAGCTTCTTTCGCGCCGCCTCGTCGCCGTTCTCCGCGCGAAGCGAGCACTCAAGCTCCTCCTCCTTCGACAGCGGCGGGGGAAGGGACTCGCTGCCGCCCATGTAGTTCACCTCAGGCTCACAGCCGAAGCGTTTATACAGTCTTGCTATCAATTCCCGAAGCAGTTTCAGCATTTTCTTCATTTCTTCCTGTAAGATAAGATTCTTCCGCACCGCCTTGAACGAGCATTAGCGGCACCAGCGCGGTGCTCGCTTCCGAAAAAGCGATGAGCGCATCAACGGCCGCGCCGTTCACAAAAACGCGCCTCGGCTTCAGCGCATACAGCGTGCATGAGCCGGCCGCCGTTCGCGCGGGTATCGGGATATCCGCCCCCTTCGCCGCGTTTAAGTACCTCTTCGCGCAAAGCACGATTACGGGAAGCGCGGAAACGGGCTCAAAAAGCAGATTCCCGCTGTCGATAAGCGCGGCGCACTCGATATTTTCGCCCGTTTTGAGAATAACGCGCAGGCGCACGGTGTGCTCGTTTTTGACTTTTCGCGAGAGCACCCTCCGTATCATATTCGGCAGAAACGCCGCGAAAGCGCCGCCGATAAGCGCCGTGCGCAGGGAAAGCCCCGAGTACACCGCGCCGAAGCGCAGCTCCCCGCCGAGAATAAGCGCCGTCAGCATCACCGCGCCGCCGACTGCCGCTGCCGAAACGAACGTGGCAAGGAACGCGAGAGCCCGTCTTTTTGCGCCGCGCACGGGCAGAGCTAGGGACATGAGCGCGGTCAGTATGAGCTTGGCGGCGGGGGAGAGCAGAAGCTCCGCCCCTCCCGCGCCAAGAGCGGCGATGACAGCTCCGAAAAGGGCAAACAGGGTGGTACGGATTATGCCAGCCCGAACGGAGAGCATCGCCGAAGCAAGGCGCAGGATTATAAGGTTCATAAGGAGGTTGTCGAGTAAAAACAGCTCAATATACATCCCTTTTCCTCCATCTGCGGAGGACTTCCGCCCGATACGGATATGTTAGCATAAAAGGCGGGGGAAGAGGGTCGAACGAGGGTGGAGAAAAATGGCGGGAAAGGGGGAAATTCAAATGATGTGCGCCTGTCGGCGCATGATGCTTGCCTGCGGCAAATGATGCGCGCCGTTGGCGCATGATGCGTTCCTGCGGAACATTGAGGTGGGAATTCATTCGGAATTTCAATTTCAAATGGGAAAATGCGCGCCCCAAAAACAAAAAAGACCTTTTCGGTCTGATCAAGCGTTCATATTCGGCTCATCGGTGCGGCAGGTAAGATAGTCGAGGCTGACGCCGTAATAATCCGCAAGCGCTATCAAAAGGCGCAGGGGAATCTCCCTTTCGCCGCGCTCATATTTGGAATAGAGCGATTGGCAGCAAAGAAGCATTTCGGCGACCCGCTGCTGGGTCAGGTCGTTATCCTCGCGCAAATCGCGTATACGCAGTTTCAAAATCATCACCTCGAATACAGTTTAACCAATATTCATTAGCACTTGCCAGGATAGGACTATAAGTACTATAATTATGTCTAATAATGAGTTTGAAAGGACGGTACAGCTAATAGACAAAAACAGTTGTGTCTTACTCGGTAATAATTTGACAAAGGTTATAAAAAGCCATAAATTATAAGAGTTAAGAATACCATAGTATTTGAAATACAACTCGTGATATAATTGCTATAAATAGGGAATTATGTGTTTGCTTAGTAACTGTGGAGGTGTGAAAATGAATAATAGCGAAAGAAACGCTTGCTTTGCTGTTATTGATATAGAAACTAATTGGGATAATGATGCCATGTCGATTGGCATAGTTATTGCTGATTCAAATACTTTTGCGCCTAAAACAGCAAAGTATTATATCATCACGCCGGAGTGCGATATAGGAGGGATGTTTTCGCTTGTTTTAGAAATGAAAAGAATTAAAGCCTGCATGAAAGATATAAGGGCCAATGTGATGTCAGACATTATTGAAACATTGGAAAAGAATAACATTGATTCGATTTTTGCCTATAACGCTAAATTTGATTATAATCATTTGCCTGAGTTAAAGGCATATAAGTGGTTTGATATTATGCGTCTTGCTGCTTACAAACAGTATAATAAAGCATTACCCGAAAATGCTGATTATTGTAGAACAGGAAGATTAAAACGTAATTACAGTGTCGAAGCTATCATGCCGCTTCTTACAGGTTCTTTTTACTGCGAGAAACATAATGCACTTTACGATGCGGTTGATGAATTGCGAATCATGGTGCTGTTGGGGCATGGGCTTGATAAATACGCTCATGCTCAGATTAACACTGAATAAGAAAAAGAATATGTTTAATGCTGATTACTGATGATCAGTTCCTGTTGGCGCTACCCTTATTACATAAATGCGGCAATGTAAATACCGTGCAACGTTGAATTACGCTATGTTGTTTTGAAAGCGAGGTCAACCCATGAAGAACAATATGAGTATATCTCTTTCTGATGAACAGGAATACTTTGTTGAAAAAGCACTCCAAGGGCATAATATTCTTATTGAGGCGTGCATTGGCAGTGGAAAGACGACTACGATTCAATTGCTATGCGAAAAGCTTCCCGCGGGAAAGAAGATTCTCTATCTAACGTACAATAAACTGCTTAAAATAGATGCGAAAACAAAAATAAAAGTTAAAAATGCAACTGTGACTAATTATCATGGATTTGCGTTTATGCGCTTAAAATGCATTGGCGTGAGTGCCAGCATAAATGAAGCGATAGGTTTATTCAATGAAAAGAAACCGCCAGTGCCCAAATATGATGTGCTGATAATTGATGAGTATCAGGACATAAAAACTGAGTTCGCCGAATTGCTGGAATATGTAAAATCCACAAACTCACAAATGCAAATAATCGCTGTTGGAGATATGCAACAGAAAATTTACGATGATACGACCTTAAATGTATCAGAGTTTATTGATCGGTTTCTTGGTAAACACATAAAGCTGGAGTTTACCAAGTGTTTTCGCTTGTCGGCGGATTTAGCAGCAAAGCTCGGAAGAATTTGGCAAAAGAGAATTGTTGGAGTTAATGTTAATTGCGTTGTTGAGAATATGAAAGAAGATTTAATTGTTGGTTTTTTAGCCACACAAGATCCGAAAGACGTTTTATGTTTAGGAGCAAGATATGGCGCTCTCTCAAGAACTTTGAATCGATTAGAAGCTGATAACTCCGACGTATTCAATAAAAATACCGTTTACGCGAGTATAGCCGATAGTGATTCGTTTGGAACTGCTGGACCTTCAGATAAAACTGCTATTTTCACTACGTTTGACAGTAGCAAAGGGCTTGAACGAAAGATTTGTGTTGTGTTTGATTATACAGAGAGCTACTGGGGGACGCGAGTATCAAAGCCTCAGCAGTCATATGAAATACTACGGAATATTTTTTGCGTAGCCGCAAGCAGAGGAAAAGAAAGAATCATTTTTGTGGATAGCAATGAGCCAATGCTATCTGAAACGACGCTGGCAGCACCGATTGACGAAAAGCTTAAAATGCGGGATATGGATATATCTTCAATGTTTGATTTCAAGTATAGGGAAGATGTTGAAAAATGCTTTTCTCTATTAGAATGCAAACCGATCCCGGCATTGGATGACAGTGTAATTGCAGTTAAGAAAAACGATGGCTTAATCGATCTTTCGCCCTGCATCGGCATTTATCAAGAAGCAATGTATTTTGATAAATATGATATTGATAAGGGCATTGAATTTCACCTGCTTATTCATCATGAAAAGAGAGGCTTATATGATGACAAAATTAAAATGATGGATTTAGAATCAAAAATACTGCTTCTTACATCGTTTGAAACCAATCAAGATAGATATCAAATGCAGGTTGAGTTGCCGTTTGTGACTAAAGAAGCCGAGGCGCTGATTGCAGACAGACTGCACACAAAGCTGAAAAGAGATGAAGAGGTGCAGGTGGATTGTTGCATTGATGTTGCAGAAGAAAAAGGAGGGGCGCGTGCCTTTTCTGCAAGAGGAATTGCGGATGTGGTTAAAGACGGTATTGTTTATGAACTTAAATTCGTTTCGGAATTAACCCATGAGCATTTTCTACAGTGCGCCTGTTATGTTGTCGCTCTTGGAGTTGAAAAGGGAATCCTTTGGAACACGAGAAATAACAAAGCTTTTGAAATCAGTGTGCCAAACAAAGAGGCTTTTCTTGATGCTGTTGTTAATACTATAACCAAAAACAAGACGACAAAGTACTATAAGCCGTATGTATAAAGACTGAACAATCAGCTTTTATCGATGAATGAGAGCAGTTCCTATGCTTCAAATATGATAAGAAAGAAATACCGTGACTTGTGCCAAAACGCTGCTTGAATGAATATGTAGCGTTTTGCTCTATTTGGTTTGTTGACTAGCCGGTTCCTTCGAGAATAGACGACATTAACGCCATTTTATTTTCCCCATCATTTGAAAACCCGCGTTTGATTTGATATAATAAAATCGAGTAAATATGTAAGCAAAAGAATCGGAGAAACATTGAATATGAAGCTTTTGATAACAAATGACGACGGCTATTTTGCCCCGGGCATAGCGGCGCTCTGCCGCGCGCTTTCAAAGGAGCACGAGCTTCTTATCTGCGCGCCGAAATTCAATCAAAGCTGTGTAAGCCACGGCTTAACGCTCAAAAAGCCTTTGCTGGTCGAGAAAATCGAGATAGAGGGCGTTCGTGCGGCGGAGGCCATCTGCGTGGACGGAACGCCGGCGGACTGCACGCGATTCGTGCTCCAGCATCTCAAATGGAGGCCGGACGCGGTGGTTTCGGGCATCAATCAGGCGGGCAATATCGGAACGGACGTGCTGTATTCTGGCACGGTCAGCGCGGCCGCCGAAGCCGCGATGCTCGGCTTTCGCTCGATAGCCGTTTCGCGCGACACGATAAAGCTCGATTATTTCGACGACGCGGCGGCGCATTTCGCCGAGAATTTCGAGCTGTTTTTCTCCTGCACCACCGAGGAAAAGCGGCTTTTGAACGTCAATTATCCGTTCCTGCCGAGGGAGAGGTACAGCGGCATCCGCGCCGCGTATCTCGCCGAGCAATTCTATGCGGATGAATACGAAAAAGTGGAGCTTGAGGACGGCGGCTTCGGATACCGCACGCCTTCGGAGAAGATAACCGAATGCCCCGAAAACGATACTTCGGATGAGAAATACATCCGCGACGGCTTCGTGACCGTTACGCCGCTTAAATACGATATAACGGACTATGAGCAGCTTGCGAAGATAGCGCATATCGCGGAGAAGAATTATTAAAATCCGATTCAGATCCCTCGCGGGATCTGTGCAGGTGTCCACCTCATCCGTCTTCGCGGAGCGTTGCTCCGCCTCAGCCACCTTCTCCTCAAGGAGAAGGCTTGGGAAACATGAAATAAGGGAGAATTATGGTGAAAATCGGCATTATCGGCGCGGGCGCGGCGGGCCTGATCGCGGGCGCGATCGCGGCAAAGGAAGGCGCGAAGGTTGAGATAATCGACCGCAACGAGCGGGCGGGGCGCAAGCTCTACCTAACGGGCAAGGGGCGCTGTAATATAACGAACGCCGCCGACCGCGACGAATTTTTGAAGAATATTCCGCGCAACGGGCGCTTTTTATACAGCGCGTTCGATGCTTTTTTCTCGGACGATATCCTTGAGATACTTAAAAGCGAGGGCGTTCCCGCGAAGCTTGAGCGCGGCGGAAGGTATTTCCCCGAGAGCGATAAATCGAGCGACGTTATAAGGGCGCTCGTGAGCCATGCTTCAAAATGCGGCGCAAGGCTTCTGCTCGGCACCTATGTTCAAAGTATTGAGCATATCGCGGGGGAGGACGGCGAAAACGGCAGATTTCTTCTGACGATGGCGGGGATGCACGGCGGAAGGCGCGAGTACGACCGATTGATAATCGCAACGGGCGGGCTTTCGTATTCCTCAACGGGCTCCACGGGCGACGGCTACGCCTTTGCGGAGCGGTTCGGGCATACCGTCGTTGCGCCGAAGCCCTCGCTGATACCGTTTGAAACGGAGGAAGATTGGCCTTGTGAGCTCATGGGGCTTTCCCTGAAAAACGTTACCCTTCGCGCATATAAAGCCGAGAAAAACGCCGAGAATTCGGGCAAAAAGGCGAAGAAACAAAAGCCCGTTTACGAGGAGCTTGGGGAGATGCTGTTCACGCATTTCGGCGTGAGCGGGCCGCTGGTGCTCAGCGCATCGAGCTATCTTGCGGATTCGCCCGAGGGGGCGAGGCTGGAGATAGACCTCAAGCCGGGGCTAACTCCCGAACAGCTCGACGCAAGGCTGCTGCGGGATTTTGAAAAGTATAAGCATAAGCAGGTCAACAACGCGATGGTGGAGCTTCTGCCCTCGCGGCTTATAGACACCGTTTTGATGCTCGCAAGGGTCGAACCTTCGCGCACGATAGACGAGCTGACGCGAGAGGAACGCAGTTCGATAGCGGAAACGCTCAAGTGCATGACTTTAACGGTCAAGCGCGCTCGACCCATCGAGGAAGCGATAATCACGCGCGGCGGCGTTTCGATAAAGGAGATAGACCCGCGCACGATGGAGTCGAAGCTTATCCCGGGCCTGTTTTTTGCGGGCGAGGTCATCGACGCGGATGCCTGCACGGGCGGGTTCAATCTGCAGATAGCGTGGTCAACCGGCGCGGTGGCGGGCAGCTCGTCTACCAGGGCATATTAAGCTCGGTGAAGCCGAATTTAGCTGTGCTGAAAGCGCAATTTAGCTTGCCGAAAGGCGAGTTTAGCTAAATTGCTCGCTTCACTCGCAGGTAAATTATCCCTGCGGGATAGCTAAATAGTTTTGCTTCGCAAAACAGCTAAATTGAAAACCTGCGGTTTTCAGCTTTTGAATGAATACATTGAAAAACAACTATTTAACGGAGGCAAATATGTACGAAACCGACTGCACCGCATGCGCGGTCAAAAACGAAACCAACGAACCCATCGAAGAAAAGGTCTTCGCCGTGGCGATAGACGGCCCAGCGAGCGCGGGCAAGAGCACCGTTGCAAAGGAGCTTGCTTCGCTCTTCGGGTTGATTCATGTGGACACGGGCGCGATGTTCCGCGCCATCGGCCTAAAGGCGCTGAGGCTTGGAATCGACCCCTCGGACGAAGCGGCGGTCACGCCGATGCTTGAGGATACCGTCGTG
>JAFZJT010000009.1 GCA_017553815.1 Clostridia bacterium | reverse complement strand
GGAGCCATTTGCCTTTTTGACGGTCTCGGTGAGTTGGAGCATTGCGGCGAGATCGTACTGATTGCCGTTGATGCTCTTGATAACTATCTCGAGGTAGCTGTTGCCTTCGCCGCTGCCAATGATGTTCGCGGAGAAGTGATCGAAGAGATCGGCATGCTTGACGGTGTCGAACGGATACTGATCGTGGTAGAAATTCTGCTTTGCGTAGGGATCATCGAGCGTGAGAACGTATGCAACGTCGTGGCCGGAAACGTCGGCCGCACGGGTCTCGGCGAAGAATTCCTCGGCGTTGTCGTCCTTGATTACGAGGGAGAAGTCGTAAACGATGTGCTTCTCGCGGATGGTGACGGAGGGTTCGGGGAAGAGCAGGGATTCGCCGGGGTTGCCGTTGTTATCGAAGATAACGGAGGGCTCGTCGTCGGTTTCGCTGCTGTAAAGGCCGGAAAGCGGATTATTGGTCTGAAGCTCTCCCACCTTGTCGGGCTTTGCAAGAAGGCCGCTTATGCGAACAACAATCTTCTTGCCGGTAACGCCGCCGTTGAGATCCATGCAGGCGTTGCTGTTGAAATCGAAGTTGACTGCAACGGAATCCGCGTTTACGGTAACAACGGGATTGTTGACGGGCTCAAGTGCGCCGAAGGTGAACTTGCCGTTTGTGCAGCCGGTCGCGTTCTGGGTGTAGACCTTGACGTTGTTCTGGACGCTGAAATCGGCGGGGATCTCGAAGTTTTCGGAAACGATATCCTTGATGAACGCCGCGTCGGTGATGGGAGCTGCCAGCTCGGGGAGTGTCTCGGTGAAGAAGGAGCCTGCGATCTCGGTGAACGCCGCGATCAGGTTCTCCATATTGATGCCGGGAACGCTCGCGTTGTTGCCGAGCAGATCGTACGCGCTCTCGACCTCGATATAGTACTTGCCGTACTCGGGATCGTACTGCTTCTGGGGAACGGTCACGAAGGAATTGCCGTCGAGTTCATGGTAATAACCCAGATTGTCCTCAGTGCCGTAGTTGTTCATAAAGAGGCTGTACATGCCGGCAACGGGAACATACTTTGAATCGGAGCGCTGATAGAAGTAAGCGATCTCGCGGTCGTGCTGGATGGTCTTCGGCTCATAGCCGTAGTCGATCCAATAGGAAGGCCACTGGAATTTGTAGCCATTGTACTTGGTATTCGCGCCATTCGCCTCGGAAGGACGGATGAAGTCCCAAAGGTTCTTGGCGGTGTCGTACTTGGCAACGATCCTGCTGTTCGGGCCGCTCTGCGCGGTGCAGGGATAGGTGCTGGAGAGCAGGGCGTTGAAGTCGCGGGAAAGGAATTCGCCCTCAAGACCGAGCTTTTCGTAGGCGTAATAGTCGTATCTGGTGTCAGTGAAAGCGATGGAGTTGGTGGGGACAGCATTTCGGGTGGTCTGATCCCAGCCGGGTCGACCCGCGCCATCGCTTATATGCTCAAAGTAATAGTATTTTTCATTGCCGAAGCGAGTCTTCAGTCTACCGAACATGAGAAGTCCTTCGCAGTCATAAGCGTCGTGATGGTCACGTTCTTTCTGATCCTTAAGGGAAACGGTGAAGATTGTGGCGCCGAGATCCGCCTTGATCTCGGTGGCGGTGTTGATCGCCTGAGCCGCCCAATCCATATCGAAGCCCCAGTAGCCAGGGGTGCCGTCGGTGAACACGACGACGACCTTCCTGCGAAGCATGGTCGCGATATCGCCGTTCGCCCTCTCATAGCTGAAGGTATCGTTCGCGGTCGCTTCGATAACGCCCTTGGCCATCTCCATACCGATATGGGTGCGGGTACCGCCCTCGGCGCGGAGCTGGTTGATGCTGGAGTTAAGAACGCTGCGGCCGTTCTCGGTGTTTACGGGAACGAGCACTCTGTCGTAGTAATTCTGAGCGTTCTCTTCCCATTCGAAGTCACGGTAGTTGTGCCAGTTGCCCACGTCGTCGAAGAGACCGGTGGTGCTGTGGACATTGCACGTGGTGTTGTTGCCAAAGCCGATGATGCCGACGCGGTGGTAGATCTCGTCGGTGCTGATCTCGGCGAGCGCATCAACGAGGGCGCGAGCCGCAGCCTTCATAGCCGAGAGCTTGCCGGATGTCACGGTGAGGTTGTGTTCGGAGCAGTAAATCGAATCCTCCATGGATTCGGATTGGTCGATAACGAGGATAAAGTCGGTAGCCGCAGGAACGCCGCTGACCGAGACCTTGGGCTGACCCGTTATAAACGCGGTCAAGTCGATGTTGTAAGTGCCGTCGTCATTCAGCCATGCGTCTTTGTTGAGGACGACGGTGTTTGCGCCGGAGCCGTAGACGCGCTCACCGGTATCGGGATTGACGGCGTAGGCATACACATTGCCAAACGCACCCGCGAATACGGTGAAGACTCCGAGAACCATAACGAGCGAGAGGATGCTTGCGATGATCCTTTTGAAGAGCGAGTTCTGTTTCATAGTGACCTCCATAGATATTTGTTTTCCCGTCAATCTATCGCCCAGCGGAACCGTCCTGTAACGATTGAAGAATTTTCGGGATGCCTCATTCTAACAATATCCATGTATTAAAGTCAACAGTTTCCGCGACTTCAAAATAATATATTTTTATTTATGTAATATCAGGATATTGCAAAATAATTATGCTGTTTTGGGAACCCGATCGTTTTGTGTTTTAGTGTAAATGTTTTTGCTAAATTCGCAAAACATTTTTGTTGATTTTAAAAGTTTCTAAATTCGGATACTCCGAGATTTTGTTTGCTTCCCGTTCGTGCTGCTCGGACATTTATCAGATGAAATGATAGGTGCTGAAGCGATCCGCCCAAACGCTTGAGCACGCTCATGCCCGATCGAAAAGCGATCCCTTCACCACCTCTGCCCGCCTCTTTTATCGCGTCAAAAGCAAAACTCCGCAGGGCGGCTGCCCTGCGGAGTTCTTACTTTGCCGAATAATACGGCGTCTGTTCTTATTTGGGGGTCACGGCGGATACGACCGCGCTGAAGGTGCTCTCGAAGCCGTAGTTATCGGCCGCGATCACCTTGTAGTAGTACTTGGTGCCGGGGTTGAGCTCGCCGTTGTCGATGAAGCTCGTGCCGCTCACGATGCCAACAAGGGTGTAAGTGCCGCCCGGTGCTGCGCGGTAGATCCTGTACTCGGTGGCGTTTGCAGCTGCCGTCCAGGTGATCTTGGGCATGCCGCTGCTGATAGCTGCCTTCACATTGGTGGGAGCCTTGAGGCCGTAGGAGACGACGGAGACAGCCGCGGTAAGTGCGCTCTCGAAACCGTACTCATCCAACGCCCTTACCTTGTAGTAATACTTGGTCAGGGGGGCGAGCTCATCGCCGTCGATGAAGCTAAGCTCTTCGGTAACGCCCACAAGGGTGTATGCGGTTCCCGCAGATGCGCGGTAGATCTCGTAGGTGGTCGCGTTAGCGGCCGCAGTCCAAGTGAGCTTGGGCTTGGTCTCGCTGATCGCTGCCTTGAGGTTGGTGGGAGCTTTGAGGCCGTAGGAAGTAACGGTAACAGCGGTGGAGAATGCGCTCTCGAAGCCGTTGTTGTCAAGCGCCTTGACCTTGTAGTAGTACT
>JAFZJT010000088.1 GCA_017553815.1 Clostridia bacterium | reverse complement strand
GAAGTACATCGCGGAGTTGGAAGGCAAATGGGAGATCGTTCCGCAATTCATTCAAGTGGAGGCGCATCCGTATTTTACACAGAAAGAGCTTCGCAAAACGCTGGACAAGTACGGCACTCGCCTGATGGCCTGGTATCCTCTGGGACACGGGGACAAGGGACTGCTGCGGGAGCCGGTCTTTACGGAACTCGGTCAGAAGTACGGCAAAACGCCCGCGCAGATCATCCTGCGTTGGCACACGCAAATGGGCTTCGTAGTCATCCCCGGCAGCAAAAACGTGGCGCATATCCGGGACAATCTCGACATCCTCGATTTCACGCTCACGGACGACGAAATGGCGAAGATCGCCAAGCTGGACAGGGGCGAGCGCTATTACCATCGATCCGACGCACAGCTTGCTCAGTTCGCCGCATGGCAGCCGACTTACGAAAGGAGATAAGAAACGGTATGAAAAAGACCATTTCGCTGTTGCTCGCGGCGTTGCTTCTTGTAGGGCTATGCGCCTGTGCGGGGAAACCGGATCCTGCTGCAAGCGTTTCGCCGACTGAGCCGCTGAAAACCGAAGCACCTGTTGAAACGGAAGTCGCGCAGGCGGAGTCGGCAGAACCATCCGTCGCAGAGACGCCCGCTGCTGAAACGGAACCGACCGAAGAACCGTTTTCCGGCGCAAATATCCTTGTTGTCTATTTCTCCCGCACCGGCGAACAGTACACCGTGGGCGTGATCGACGAGGGCAATACCGCCATCGTGGCGAAGATGATCGCAGATGCGACCGGCGCGGACCTTTACGAGATCCTGCCGAAGACCGATTATCCCTACACCTATGCGGCGCTGACCGACGCGGCAAAGAAGGAACAGAACGAAAACGCGCGTCCCGCGATCAAGAATCCCTTGCCCGACCTTTCGCAGTATGATACCATTTTTATCGGGGCGCCGGTATGGTGGGGCGACTGGCCTATGATCCTCTATACGTTCTTTGAAAGCGCCGATCTGTCCGGCAAGACCCTGATCCCCTTCTCCACCCATGAGGGCAGCGGCCTGTCCGGCTTTGACAAGAAGCTTAGTAAGGCGTGCCCCGACAGCACCGTACTGAAGGGGCTTGCGATCCGCGGCAACGATTGCCAGAACGACAAAGCTGGCGTGGAAAGCAAGGTGCAAAGCTGGCTGAATGAACTTGGCTATTGATCCGAAGATGACACGGACCATGAAAGCATCAATTTAAGCAAGTACTCCCGCGGCGTCGTTCCGAAATACGCACGAAAGGCTTTGTAGAAGTTGCTTGAATTGCCGTAACCGAGCATCGCGGAGATCTCCTCAATGGACAGGTCGGTGCCTTTCAGAAGGATCACCGCTTTGTCCATTCGCTTTTCCAGGACGATCTCGGAGAAGGTTTTGCCGAGTTCCTTATGTAGCAGAGCTGAAATATAGTTTGGGTGATAGGAAAAATGTGCGGCAATCTCCTTCAATGTGACCGATTCGGGACGAGAATTGATGTACTGCACGATCCTGTCGGACAGCGTTTGCGGCTGTGCGCTTGTTTTTTCAAGGCGGTAACGCCTTGCAATGTGCATGAACAGTGCAAGTACCATCGGCTTCAGGATTAGCTGCGTGTCTTCCTTTTTGTCGGCGTATTCGATCACCATCAGTTCCAGCAGGGAACGCACCGGCGAGGTCTTTTCAAAGGATAGATGAATGAACTCGTCGGAGAAGGTATCGGTCTGCGGATCGAGGAAGAAGCGGAACATATCGGCGTCCATGGACAACGCCGGAAGGTATTCTCGGAAAAACGCCTCCTTCTTGATATGAACGCCGATCATGATGATATCTTCGTCGCAATCGCCGCGCAGGGCATAACCGGAGAACGGCTGTCCGATATAGCAATCGCCCTCCCGCACGGTGATTAGATTGTCAAACTTGGAGCTGAGTGCGTTATAATCCTGTCGATAGGCATAGTCGATAAAGAAGAAGTCCTGCCGGTGAAAGGGCTCGCTGATGTGCTTCCCCTTGAACACCACGATCATGATGTCGTCCTGGGGATCACCCTGCCATTGCGACATCTTGTCCGGTGTACCGTTCACAGTAAAGTCCCTGAAATCCCAGTTCAGACGCGACCAGTCATGCGCCAGCTTATGAATGGCAAGTTCCAAGATCCGCTCCATATCATGATCCCTCCTGTTGGCAGGTATTATACCATAGAATATGAGAATATACCAGTATAATCATTAAGATTTGGCGCTGTTTTTTCGGAAAGCCTGCGGTAAGATATACGCAAGACAGCGGGAGACCGCAAAACACGGAGGAAGGAAACATGAAAAAGACCGCAAAGAATAAGGTGCTGTGCATGCAGCCCGTACCGAAGGCGCTGGTGTCCTGCCGGGATAAGGACGGAAGAAACAACGCGTTGGTGGTCGGCTTTGCCGCCAACGTCAGTCTTGATCCCGCCATGGTCATGATCGGTATCGTGCCATCCCGGTATTCCCATCACATGGTCAAAGAGACGGGATGCTTCGTCATCAACCTACCCGCCAAGGGATACGAAAAGGAATACAATTACCTTGGTTCGAAGTCCGGCAGGGATGAAGACAAGTTTGCCGCTATGAACATACAATGGAAGGATGCCGAGTACGTCAATGCTCCGATCCTTACGGATTGCCCGGTCAGCATCGAGTGCAGCGTGATCGAAAGCACCCAGCCCGGCACCCATGAGCTGTTTATCGGAAAGGTCGAGGCGGTCCATGCAGACGAACAGTATCTTGACGCCAACGGCAACATCCTTTGGAACAAGATCGACCTAATGTAAGGGATCCGCTATGAAGAATCGTATTCAGAAAACCGTCTCGCTGCTGCTTGCGGTCTGTTCGATCCTTGCGCTACTCTGCGCCTGCACGAAGGCGGCAGAAAACCCTGCGCCGGAACCCACCGAACAGCCAGTTGTAACGGCCGAACCCGTGCCGACGGAAGCGGCAGCGGAACCCGATCCCACGGAAGTTATCATCGAAACGGCTCCTGTTGAAACCGAACTGCCGACGACGGAGCCGATTGCCGAGCTGAAGGAGACCGTGCTGGTCGTGTACTTCTCCCACACCGGAACGACCAGAGAGGTTGCGGCATACCTTCATGAGCTGGTCGGCGGAGACTTGGTGGAACTGATCCCTGTGGAACCGTATCCTGAGGGGTATTCCGCGGCGCTTGATCCCGCAAAGCAGGAGCAGCGGCAGAACGCGCGTCCGGCGATCAAAGACCCCATGGAGAGCATTGAGCAATATGATGTCATCTATCTCGGCTATCCGATCTGG
>JAFZJT010000087.1 GCA_017553815.1 Clostridia bacterium | reverse complement strand
TGTTTGCCCGATATTTGAAAGACCGTTTTCTTCATTAGTCTTTGCAATTACCTCTACCAATTCGATTGCTGCGTGTGTTAGAATGTTTTTCACGGGGCGCGCCTCTCGTTCCGGTTTTGTTGGCAAACAAATTATACCACGAAAGGCGCCGCTCCGTTTTTTTCGCCGCCGCCCCCGCGGGGGCGGAAGCCTCCTGCGGTGGCGAAGCTTCACTATTTCTCCCAGAATTATTTTACACTAACGATCGAAGGCGCTCACTTTTCGGGGTCGGGAGCATCGTGCGTGTTGTCAAGCACCGTAAACCCGAGCAGCTCGATGCGCGTGCCGACGGTATACAGATTCTTTCCTGTCTCCGCTTCGATGCCGGCATCGGCGTGCATATCGTAAACGGAGTAAAGGATCGATTTCCACGCGACCGTTCCGCCGTCCTTGTATTTATGGCGTATAGGGATAAGCATCAAAACAAGGAGCACGGCGCAAAAGACCAGGACGGTTTTGCGCCGCTTTTTCTTTGCGTCCGCCTTCCGATATTCCTCGTACATATCCATAGCTTCGGACTCCTATATCAAAATTTGATGAAAAACGAACCATACGCTCGTTTTCCTTAATCCATTATAACATAATAGGAGCCGCTGCGCAACGAAAACGGCGTTAAAATGCGAGCTATCAAACGAGGCAAAGACGGAAAAAGAAGCAGATATCGCTTCGGAGCAGCCGTTCAATCATTCCTTCGGCTTTGGCGCCGCATAAAGCGCGGGTATCATCTGATACGGCGTCTTCGCAACCTCCTCGCGATGAAGAGGAACGCCGTCCTTTCGGTACTCAAGATAGGTTTGATAGACCCTGCCGCGTATAGCGTCCCTTATGCGAACGCATTGACCCTCTTCAAGAGATTCATCGATGATGAATTCGGGCTCGCTCGGCTCTGTCACTTCGACAAGCTCTGAGATTATCGCTATCTCATCGTATTCCTCGGGGAACGCGCCGCCGTAGATCTCGCAGTTGAGGCATTTCTTTTCTTCATCGGTCCACATAAAGATATAGACCGCGTCATCCGTGCTGTTTTTGATAACGAGGTCCGCGCTGCCCCAGCTCAGCGAAGCGTCGCGCCCGCCCTCAACGTATGCCACCTTTCTTGAATGCCCTATCCGCTCCGTTATCTCAAGCCCCGCCATCAGCGCGCAGTTATACAGCGTCGTGCTGACCTGACAGATGCCGCCGCCGTACTGCTGCTCGGTGTTTTTCCCGCCGCTTGCGAATGCCGTTGCCGTTTGCCAACCGTTTTCCTTCGTTCTCTCGCCGAGAACCGCGTTGCAGGAGAGCGTTTCGCCGGGCTCGAGCGAGCGCGAGTTTAAAAGCGCCGAGGCTTTTTTGATGTTGTGGATCCTGCCCGACGCCGAAAGCGCGGGGCTGTTATATGAGGTCGAGAAAACCGCTCTTCTTATGGGGAGCTTCGGCGCATCCGTGCTCACCGCGACCGTTTTGACGGGAAGCTCCGCTTCCCGCACGCCGCCGAGTATGAGCCTCGCCGTTTCCTCCCTATCCACCGTCTCGCCGTCCACTGGAGAAGTGATGACGAATCTTGAGTTTCGCTCAAGCTCCGTGATATCGAGTCCCTCCGCCGCCGTTGCGCTCAGAAGCTCCGCAGCCTTAGGCGGGGAATCCACGCTCTTAGATAGGGCTTCAACAGCGTCATAAAGCCTTCGGTCGTCCGCAGGGCGCACCTCCACCGCATATTCACCACGTCCGCTCTTGAACGCGGTTTTAAGCACATCGTCGAGGCTCGTTTCAAGCTTGAGATCGCTTTTATCGAGCACAAAGCGCTCTTCGCCGTGGCGGAGCACGCATTCATAACTCGAGATCATGCGCTCGACCTCATCCGCTAAAATGAGCTTTGCTTCATCTGGATCGAGCCCGCCGACATCCACTCCGCAGACTATCGTTCCGTTCTCAAATGTATCCGCTCTTCGCCCGCCCGTCTGTTTTGCGCTCGGAAGCGCGGTGGACTCGTTTTTACCGTTCGAGCCGATATCGGTCGGTTTTTTCTCCTCCCTGCATGAGAAGAAAAGGGCTGCAGCAAGGCAAAACAGCATAAACGCCGCAATGGTGGACAGGATGAGCCTGTCGGTTATGCCGCCCTCAAAGCCGGAATCGCGACTGCTTAGGGCGCTTAGTTCGCTAAAGCTGTGTTCATTATTCTTGTTGCCGTTCACATTTCGCTCCTTGTTGATCGATTTACTCCTTATTCTGTTGAATACGGCGCAAAAATATGATATAATCGAAGAAACGGATTTAGAGATTTGCCGAATATACCGTTTACAATACGATTTCGATCCGCTCTGCGGATGGAGATAATAAAAGAATCGGAGGAAAAACATGAAACAAACCTTAAAACGTATGCTCGCGATAGCTCTTATCGCGGCCATGGCGTTCTCCGCATTTGCTTTCAAAGCGTCCACGACCGAAGTGAACGCGAAGACGAATGCGCCCGAAGCCGAGGAAGCCTCCCGTCCGGTGAAAACCGATCCGAACGAGATAGTTTCCATCATCGTCAAGCTCGAGGACGAGCCCGTTCTCGCACGCATGAGCGTTTCGGACACCCGCTCCGCTTCGTTGAGCTCCGAACTCAAGCAGAAGCAGGACAAGGTCATCTCCGCCATCGCTTCCAAGCTGGTCAAGGATGACAGCTTCAAGGTAGACTATCAGTACACCCTTCTTTTCAACGGCTTCTCGTTCCACGGCGAGTACCGCTTGATCGACGAGATCAAGTCCATCACCGGCGTTGCGAACTGCTACCGCAGCAACGTATTCGAGGTGCCCGAGGACGTTAAGCCCGAGGGCGAGGACGACAGGCTCTCCACCTCCGTCGGCTGGATAAATGCGGACGATATGTGGGCGCTTGGCTACACCGGCCAGGGCCAGACCATCGCGGTCATCGACACAGGCATCAAGAAGAACCATCCGAACTTCGCGACAGCGCCCGAATCCCCGCACTTCACCGCGGCGAACCTTCAGACCATCCTCGATCAGTACGATCTCTGCGCCGAGCAGAGCTTTTCAGGCACCCTCACCGGCAGTCAGCTCTACTACAGTGCAAAGATCCCGTACACCTTCAATTATAATTCCGGCAATCTTGACGTCAGCCATTCGGACGCGAACAACGACCACGGCACTCACGTCAGCTCGATCTGCGCCGGCAACGACAGCACCGCAAGGGGCGTTGCGTACAACGCTCAGATAATTGCCATGCAGGTATTTCAGGGCGGAGGAGCCGAGTGGTCCACGATCATGGCGGCTCTCGAGGACTGCGCATACCTTGAGGTGGATGCGCTGAATATGAGCCTCGGTGCGGACTGCGGTTTCACCGAGGAGGATGAGGATATGGACACCGTTTACGCGTTGCTCGCACAGCACGGCGTAAACGTCGCCGTTGCATCCGGCAACAGCGGAACCACCGGCGGCGGCAACAACTATTCGGGCTACACCCCCACTCTCAATATCGACAACGGCCTTACCTCGACCCCGGGAACCAACCCCGGTTCGCTCTCCGTTGCGGCAAGCTCCGACAGCGCTGCGGCTTCCGTAACCTATTTCAGCAGCAGGGGAACCACCTCCGATCTCAGGATCAAGCCCGAGATAATGGCGCCGGGCGACAACATCAACGCGGCGACCGACTCGAACTATTCCGGCAGCAACTACAGCACCAAGAGCGGCACCAGCATGGCGACCCCGCATATCGCGGGCGGCATGGTTCTTGTTAATCAGTACGTGAATGCCAACTTCCCGAACCTCAATGAAACTCAGAAGATGCGCATGGTCAACACGCTTCTTATGAGCACCGCCGTTCCCTCCAAGTCCAACGGCACGCCCTACACCGTGCGCGCTCAGGGCGCGGGTCAGGCCGACCTCACCGCCGCGATCAATACCAAGGCGTATATCGAGGTTCCCGGTCAGGTTCGCCCGAAGATCGAGCTTGGCGACGATGACGGCTACACCGGCATCTTCAACCTCAGCTTCGATGTTGTAAACTTCGGCAACACTGCCCTCACCTACACCGTGAACGCATATGTTCTCACCGAGAACACCCAGCAGAGGACCATCGGCGGTCAGTCGCTCTACTGCATGACCGACAGCGCGCTGAACATCACCAACAACGTGACCGTGACCAAGCCGAGTACTGTCACTGTTCCCGCTAACGGAAGGAGCACAGTCAACGTCACCATCAACGTCACCCCCTATGCTTCGTATCTCAACGAGCGCTTCCCCAATGGCACCTATATCGAGGGCTTCATCATGCTCGACGGCACCGTCGATCTCTCGGTTCCGTATCTCGGCTTCTACGGCGATTGGGAAAAGGCGGCGGTATTTGACCGTGAATACTACTACGATCAGTATCTCCACACCAACACGCTTCCTGCGGAGTGGGGCGTGAACACCGCGAAGGCGGGCGGCAAGCTCCTCGGAGTCAACCCCTTCGGCACCACCACCGATTTCTACTTCGACCGTGCCTCCATCAGCCCGAACAACGACGGCGTTATGGACGCTATCGACGACGTTCAGACATATCTTGTCCGCAGCGTAGAGAACTTCCGCTATGAGGTGCTCAACGCTCAGACCGGCGCGCAGCTCTACGTCAAGGACATTCCTTTGATGGTCAAGGGCGTTGAAAACGGCTGGCTCACGCAGGTCGAGCCCGTCGGCGCATACGAAGAGAGCGCCATCGACGCTTGGAGCGGCGGCGGCCTTGCCAACGGCACGAGCGTCATCCTGCGCATGACCGGCTTTATGCAGAGCTGGGATGAGTTCGATCCCGCCGCAAACGAGAACGCCGTTTGGGAGATCCCCGTCACGATCGACATTCAGGAGCCCGAGGTCGTATACTGGAATATGCAGAACGGTCAGCTTGCGCTCTACGTTTCCGACAACCATTACGTCGCGTTCGCGGGCATCTACTCCAATGCGGCATGCACCCAGCTCATCGCCTCCCAGAGCGTTGAGGAGCGCCAGCGCGGCGCAACTACTCTGCTCGACTTCAACGTCGGCAACCGCGAGACCGTTTACCTCAAGCTCGGCGACTACGCGGGCAACAGCATTATCGCCACGATAACCGAGGGCGAGGGCGGTTCGCTTGACCCCGTTGCGCTCGAGGGCATCAGCTTCGAGACCAACAGTCTCGAGGTATACGAGGGCTTCTTCGGAACGCTCAACCTCATTCGTGAGCCTGCGGATGCAAACAGCTTCGACGTTGTTTGGACGAGCGCGAACGAGAATATCGCCACCGTCGTCGGCGGCCTTCTCAAGGCGACCGTAACCGGTGTGAACGAGGGTACCACAACCGTTACCGCAACGGCGACCGACCGCAACACCAATCAGGTCTACACCGCGACCGCAACGATCGTTGTAAACGACTATCCGAGCCTCAGCGAGGCGCTGAACGCCGAGGGCAGCAATATCAGCTTCACTTCCACCGGAAGCTATCCTTGGGTTGTCGAATTCAAGGACAACAGGGTCTGTGCGAAGAGCACCAACCAGAACGTCAACTCCTCGAGCTCGACCGTGACCAGCGAAGCGCTGACTCTCGAAGCGGGCGATAAGCTCGTGTTCACCTGGTCGGTCAGCAGCGAGACCAACTACGATAAGCTGAAGTTCTACGTCAACAACAGCGAGATCAGCAATATCAACGGCAACGTGAACTGGACGAATTATACCTATAACGTGACCTCGAACGGAACCTACACCTTCAAGTGGGTCTACGAGAAGGATGTTTCCGTCAGCAGCAATGAGGACACCGCATGGCTCGACGACATTCGAGTGGATTACGTCAATCCGCCCGAGCCCTCGTTCCTCCTCGGCGACTGCGACCTCAACGGCACCGTTCAGGTTGCCGACGCGGTGCTCGCAATGCGCCATAGCCTCGGTCTCCATACCCTGACCGGCGACGGCCTGCTCGCGGGCGACGTAAACTTCGACGGCTCCGTCACCATCGGCGACGCGGTTCAGATCCTTCGCTATGCTCTCGGCCTTATCACCGAGTTTTAATCCGCACCTATCCGCTACGGATACTGCTGAGTAAATCGTATAAGGACCGCTTCTTTCGAGGCGGTCCTTGTCATTGATTCGGCAATATGGTAAAATCTATTCATGAATGAGAAAATATTGCTTAAAAAAGAATTCATGCGCCTTGCTCTGATGGAAGCCGAAAAGGCATTCGAGCTTGGAGAGGTGCCCGTCGGCGCGGTCATAATTCGAAACGGCGCGGTCATAGCCTCGGCTCATAATCTCGTTGAGAGCCTTTCGGACGCTTCTGCGCATGCCGAGATGCTCGCGCTCAAGGCCGCCGCCGAAAAGCTCGGCAAAAGAAGGCTCACCGATTGCGAGCTGTACGTAACGCTCGAGCCCTGCGCCATGTGCATGGGCGCGATACTGAATTTTAGGCTCGGTGCGCTCTGCTTCGGCGCGTTTGATGAAGCTGCGGGCTGCACCGTTTCATGCTGCGAGCTCGGGAAACTGACCAATTTATGCGTTCCGTTCGTCGGCGGGATGCTTGAGGAGGAATGTGCTTCGATACTGAGCCGCTTTTTCGAGCAAAGGCGCACCGACCGCTGATCGCAGATCTATCTGAGCGCAAAGAGTCCGTCCGTATGCAATGCGCCCTCGAAGCTTTTTTCGGAGAATACGCGCGCCTGAAGGATGCTCGTTTTGCCGTACCGCCTTCGTATCGCGTCCACGGTTTTTTCAACCGCGAGGCGCTTTTTTCGTTTCTCTCCATCCTCAAAAAGGCTGCCTTGATACGGCAGCATATCGGATATCAGCCCCGTGCAGCGGATGCCGAGACTGCGTATCGGCTTTGCCCAACCGTAGTTTTCCTTTAAAAGCGCAAACGCCGCGTCCCGAAGCTCGTTTGATATGCAACTTGCAAATTCAAGCCTTGCCTGCCGCTCGAAGGTGACGAGCGAGGCATCGCGAACGCTCAAAACGACCGTCGTGCCGAGAACGCCGTATTTCCGCATTCGGTAGGCAACGGATTCGGCGAGCGACTGCAAAAGCGCCAGCGCTTCGTCAAGATTTTTAACGTCCCTCGGTGGGGTAAAGCTGTTTCCGATGCTTTTCATGGGCGGTGCGCTGCCTATCCTTGCCACGGGGGAGCGGTCGAGACCGTTCGCGCAGCGCGCCAGATCCACGCCGTTCTTGCCGAGCCAGCAGCGAACGAGCGCTTCATCGGTATTGGCAAGCTCGCCGATCGTTGTAATGCCCCTTGCGTTCAGTTTCCCCTTGGTCTTGGAACCAACAAAAAGCAGATACTCAACAGGTAAGGACCAAACCTCCCTTCTGAAATTTTCGGGGGTGATGACGGTCGTTGCGTCGGGCTTTTTCATGTCCGAGCCGAGCTTTGCAAAGCTTTTGTTGAAGCTGACACCGATCGAAGCGGTCAGGCGAAATCTTTTTTTATATTCCGAGCGTATCTCGTTTGCTATCTCGGCCGCGGCCTCGGCGGTGGGGGCGTAGGGGCTTATGTCGATCCATGCCTCATCCATGCCGAAGGACTCAATGCGGTCGCTGTATTTGCTGAGGAGAACGCGGCTTTCGAGCGTCACCTGTTCGTATTTCTCGAAATGGCAGGGAACGAGCACGAGACCGGGGCATTTCATCAGCGCCTCGCTGATGGGCTCCGCCGTTTTAACGCCGAAACCCTTCGCGATATAGTTCTTTGCAAGGATTATCCCGTGCCGCGCCTCCCGGTCGCCGCAAACGGCAACGGGGTAGGGGGCGAGCGAAGGATCGTCCCTTATCTCCACGCTCGCGTAGAAATTGTTGATGTCCACATGGAGTATGCTTCTTTTCATTCGCTCCTGCGGATCGAAAATGCTCATTCAATCACCACCCGAATAAACTTTAAAACAATAAACTCTCTCAATTAGCTTCTGATAACATTATAACACTCTAAACAAGAGAAGTAAAGAGCTGAACTCTAATAAAAAGAGAAATAATTTTCAATTATCGCTTGCAATTCTCCGAAAGCTGTATTATAATGGGAACGTAAAGAGAATCGAATCAAACTAAAACAACCGAACGGAGGTCAATATGATCAGTGAAGTGAAGGGAAAAAAGAGCGGTAATCGTAGCAAGGGCATGAGCGAGCAGGATAACGCCCGCTTCGGTGCAAAGATTGCGGAGCTTAGAAAGCAAAGGCATATAACCCAAAAAGAGATGGCGGATAGGATAAGCCGCGAGGGCGAGCGCCTCTTCGGCAGGGAAGCGATAACCGACCGCGCGATCAGCAAATGGGAAACGGGCGCGAGCCTCCCCGATGCGCAGCAGTTCATAAGTATATGCAATATCCTCGAAATAACGGACGTGCTGCACACCTTCCGCGGGATATCGAGCGCGGGGGATCCGTTTGCGGGGCTGAATAAGCTCGGCAGGGAGCGCGCCGAGGAATACGTTGCCATGCTCGGCGAGAATCCGCATTTCTCGCTCAGGGAGCATAAAGAGCTGCCCGTTCGCCAGATCCCGCTGTACGACCTTCCCGCTTCCGCGGGCACGGGCGTTTTCCTCGACGGCTCGAGCTACACCATGATCGACGTCGGCGGGTATGCCGCAAGCGCAGCCAATTTCGCCGTAAAGATCAGCGGAGATTCGATGCTTCCGATGTTTGAGGACGGGCAGATCGTCTACGTTCGCCAGCAGCAGGAGCTCATGAGCGGCGATATCGGGATATTCATTCTAAATGGCGAAGCCTACTGCAAGATGCTGAATACCGATAACGGCGTTTCGCTCGTTTCGCTGAACCCCAAGTATAAACCGATAAAGCTGAGCGAAAATTCCGATCTGCGCATCGTAGGCAGGGTAGTGGGGTAAGCGAGGATCGATTTTGAACATTCGCAGTCGGCGAGTTTCCAATCCTGCGTTTTATCTTGCCGCCTTGTTGGCGAAGGTGATGCACGGGATGACTGAATGATCGATCCCGTATTCCTGCACGGGATACGCTCATTTGCTAAACTCCTTTCGGCTAATTGGGCATTTTCTTGACCATACGCCTTCTGTTATGCGATGATAGCAAATACCGTGCGGCGATTTGGGGACATACAAAAAGCCCAAAGTCGTTTCTTAAGGCTTTTTGGTTTGCGATATGGTTGTCATTTCCGCTTTTTCGTATAGAACCTGTCGCTCGATTTGAAGTTATAGTTCGGGCGTATCTGCTTATCTATGCGGCAGGTCGAGCCGATAGCATCTATGATGGTCTGCGGGTCCTTATAGGCCATCGGGCATTCGTCGAGCGTGTCCGCGCCGACGGAGCTTGTAAAGATTCCCTCCATGCTCTTTTTGAAATCGGCGAGGGTGAAGCTGTTTTCCGTCTGCGTGCGGCTGAAAAGCCTGCCCGCGCCGTGCGGTGCGCTTTGGTTCCAATCGTCGTTGCCTTTGCCCGTGCAGATCAGCGCGCCGTCGCGCATATTGAGTGGGATAAGCAAGCGCTCGCCCTCGCGCGCCGAAACCGCGCCCTTGCGCAGTATCATATGGTCGAGGTCGATATAGTTGTGGATCGTGGTGAAAAACTCCGCCTCGTGCAGCTTGAGCGCGTCCAGAATGCACTCGCGGATGATTTGCCTGTTCACAGCCGCAAAGCGCTGCATTATTGCCATATCGTGAAGGTAGCTGTCGCGATCCTCGCCCTCAAGATACGCAAGCTCGAATGGGATCTCCGTCTGCTTTCTGCCGCCGATATTCGTGTACGCCTTGTTTTGATAATGCTCCGCGACCTGCAGACAGAGGTTGCGGCTGCCCGTGTGGATAACAAGATATAGGTTCTCCTCGTCGTCGCGGTCGACCTCGATAAAGTGGTTGCCGCCGCCGAGCGTGCCGAGGCTCTCCTTCGCGCGGCGCGTGTCGACCTTCTTTATGCAGCCAGCTCCTCAAAATCGACTCGCCCGTGCCCGCGGTGAGGCCTATCGCGCACGTCTCGCCCGCGGGGGATGTTCTTGCGGATGAACGAATCGAGCTCGGGCAGGTTGATTCGCGTTTCTTCAAGGCGCACAACGTCCATCCCGCAGCCGATATCCACGCCCACAAGGTTCGGTACGACGAAGTCGCCGACCGTCATGGTCGTGCCGATGGTGCAGCCCTTGCCCGTGTGTACGTCCGGCATTATCCTGATCTTCGATCCACCCGCGAACGGCTGATCGAGAAGCGCTTTTATCTGACCCTCTGCGGAAGGCTCAAGATCGTCGGTATAGATTTTTGCTGTGGCGTAAGTGCCGGTTAGTGTAATCATTTCTTTACAGTTTATTGTTCTTCCATTTTATTTAATGTGAACACCTTTCCCGAAGAGAAGAATGTCAACTATCTTCATGGTTGTGTATAAATCGCAGGCATCAGGGATGCTTCTCTTTAACGTTTCTTTGCATTTTTCAATATAGGTCTTATTCTCTTGCGCATAATCAATCACTGCTTTGAGACTATCAGCATCAAATTTTCTAGGAGCAATTCCTTTGAGGCCTCGAACGAGGTTTTCATCATAGGCAGGTACACAGCCAAAGGTTCCAAGAATTATCTTTGATGCAAGAGTGTCTGTTACATTTTTAATGATGTGTGGCTTTGGTTCTTTCTCAGAGTCCTTATAATATGTCTCCTTTTTATAGGTTTCTACTATTCTTTCTTTTAGATTGTCGATAAGTGCAATCATTGAATCGTTCTCTTTGCTGTACAAAGGTTCCCAAATTAACAGCTTGTTATATTTGTCTTCACAGAGAATATCGACCACTTTTCTATGAAAAAGATAGTCCTTTTGCATCATAAATGGGTTTCTTAGCATACCCCAACTAGCGAGATAAGCAAACAAATGAAGAGCAATCTCATCACGTTTTTTAGGTTCTGAGCGGTCCTTGATAAAGAAACTTCGGCAATGTTCAAATGATGCATCTCTGCAATTTGGGTCTGATTCTCTTATGGATAAAAAGTTATTCCATGCTTTGCTTTCATAGTTATCTTCCATTTTCCATTCTCCTTAAATAATTTATACGCTTCAACCGCCCTTTTGCGGTATCCATCATCCCTGCGCCCGCCATCAGCACTCAAAAAACGCCTCGATATACTGTATCGCCTCGGTCATAAGCTTCGGATCGGAGAAGCGGTGGTCGGCATTGGGGAACGGAATAAAGTCGATCCCGTTCCTCTCCGCGAACGTTTGCGCGGCGGCAAACGGCACGACCTCGTCCTTTTCGCCGTGCATTATCAGCATGGTTTCGGCAAAAGGCTTGAAATCTCGCTCGGTTATATCCTCTCTGCGCAATTCTTCAAGAAAGGCGGGGCCGATCGCTATCTTGCGGTCGAAGCCAACGAGCACGTCCTTGCCCTTTGCGAGCTGTGCGCGATCGGTTTCACTCAAAAGCGAGCATTGCACCTCGTACATATTCACAGCGGGGCTTCTCAATGCGATCATGCGGAACGGATCGCCGTTTTCAGAAACGTATTTCAGCGCAAGATACCCGCCGAAGCTGTTGCCGTAGCAGTTGACCTCCGATGCGCCGAGGTTCTCTTTCGCGTAACGGATGACCGCGTCGAGATAGGCGTTGCAATCCTCAAGGCGGAGCTTCTTCTTCACGTCCTCGCCGTGGCAGGGCCAATCGAAGCAGAGCACGGCCATATCCTTGTACTTCGGAAGCATATACTCGGCAAAGCGCGCGGCGGAGCGGGTGGCCTTATGCCCGGCAAAGCCGTGGCAGTAGATGACTGCGCGCTCGAGCTTGCCGTCTCCGCTGTAAAGCAGGCAACGGATATTATTCGGCGCTTCATGTATCGAAAATTCCTTTGTTTTCATTATAAAATCTCCTTGGTGCTGCAAGCTTTAGCTGTTCGCGGTTTTATACGCTTCAACCGTCCTCTCGGCGTTCTCCATCACCTTTCGCGCAAGCTCCTTCGGCTCGAGCACGACAACGTCCGGAGCGAAGCTCTTTGCGAACTGGAGCATCGCAAGCTCGTTGACTTTAGCGCTTACGGTCACAGTATTATCCGTTTCGTCCGAAAAGCGGATATCCAGACCGAAAACGTCGATAACGTCGCTTATCATCGCCCGATTTATGCGGAACTTGACGCGCACCGCTTCGCTTGAAAACATATAGATATGCTCGCGCATATACTCGGCAAGGTCGAGCCTGCGCTCCTTTGCCCACGGCAAGGTCTCAAAGCGCTTTGCGGGGGTGTCGAGTATGCGAACATCCGCGATGCGGTCAATGCGATAATTGGAAATATCGTCATACTTATCGTAGTTGCAAATAAGATAATACTTGCCGTCCTTAGCCGCCATTTGATAGGGGTTGATGAGGTACTCGTGCACGGAGCCGTCCTCGCGGCACTTTCTGTGCAGCTTCTTATCCGTGCCGTAATCGAGATAGTGGAACGAAACCTGCCGCTTTTTGCTTATCGCCTCGTCCAAAAGTTCGATATTCAAAAAGAGCTGATCGTTCTGCGGCAGAACGTCCGGCACGGCGCGAACGTGCTTGATATGGGTGCTGAAATACTTGTTTGAAAGCCCCGCTGTATTCAATCTCGTAGCCGCATTCCATGAGCCCGATGATGTTTCTGCGGATCGCCTTGCGGTCGGCGGGCATATCGTACTCATCCTTGAGAATATCGATAATATCGCGCCGGCTGAGGCGGTGATCTGCATCGGAATATCGGCGCAGTATATCCGGAATGTTCATTATAAGCAGTTTCTTCGGCTTCTGTGCGCTCATGGTTTCACCTCCGAGATGATTATATCATATCTTGATTGTATTGTACAATAAACGATGGGATTTTTTCGCCCCATCATTCCCGGTAAACTCATAAAGCTCTTCCGGCCGCAATTGGGCGGGCTGCAAGGATGGATGTATTCTATTGCGGCCTTGTGAACGGCAAATGGGGTATAAAAGCGCAACGGGCATACTTTAGCACTTGCAATTATCCAAATATTCGGCTATTATAGTTTCGTACCATGTTGGCGAAAGGAGCGCCCCGATCATGCGTCCTGCAGACATCATTCAAAACACGATAGGCTTTGCCCTTCAGCTCATACCTCCAACGATTCTGTATTTTCTGTGTGTGCCGGATCGGTATCTTCGTTATGCCAAGAAAAAAGTGGTCTTGGTGTTCGTTTCCGTGCTGGCAGTGAGCTGTATTGGGCTCGGGTTTGGCGCCGATTATCTTGTAAGCATATTTGGCGAGGAACAGGTAACAAGGATCCTCTCCATGCTTCTTATCGTGGCTATCATCTGCCTAATCGTCGGCGCTGTTTGCGTTGTACGTATGTCCGCGCTTTCGCATCTCATCGTGCTGTTTGTTGTGGTGTTCTACTCATCGATGCAGTTTTTGCTGACAAATATCTTCGCGGCGGCGTTTACCGATATCCATACATACGCATACAATATATACGACATACTGTTTTCTCTGCTGACTGTACTGCTACTTCTTCCTATCGTTATCCGTATGTACGCAGTATATACGCAGGAATATCTGTTGCTCACCAAAACCAGGATGAAGCGCTTAGTATTCGCTGCTATCACCGTTCTGTCATCCACATCCATTGTGCATGTATTCATAGAAACATGGTACGGTGAGTGGAACACGGTTATAACCATCGTGTGGCTGCTGCTTCCTTCGGTTTCAATGATGGTGATCCATTATCTGTTTCTGCATCTGGTCGTAACAAGTGAACAGCACGCCGAGCTTGAACGAAGCCTTCTTCAATCGCAGGTGGAGCTGATGGAGTCCAGAATGCACCTTCTAACGGCGCAGATTCAGCCTCATTTTATCCACAACACTCTGAACACCATCTACAGCCTTTGCGACGAGGATATTGAGGATACCAAGCAGGCTATATGCGATTTTTCCGATTATCTTAGAACAAGCTTTGAAGCGATGGATGTCACCGAGCCGGTTCCGTTTCAAAAAGAGCTGGATCACATAATGTTTTATCTGTCCATTGAAAAGCGGCGTTTTCTTGACAAGCTGAATGTTGATTACGATATTCAAACAGTGTATTTCACGTTGCCGGTGCTTACGATCCAGCCATTGGTGGAAAACGCCGTGCGACACGGTATCAGACAGAAGAACACGCCGGGAAAGCTCTTTCTGCAGACCCGCGAAACCGATACAGCTTATGAGATCATGGTTCGGGACGACGGCGCGGGATTCGATCCGAGCAGCGCCGCAAACGAGGCGGACGGCAGGAAGCATCTTGGCATTTCCAACTCAAGAACAAGGCTTCAAAAGCTCTGCGGCGGCACTCTTGATATTGTAAGCGAGCCGGGAGCGGGAACTACCGTGACCGTTCGCATTCCAAAGAATAGACGATAATAGGAGCTAACAATGAGGATTCTGATAGTCGATGACGAAGTACCCGCGATCAATTCGCTTGAGAGATCATTAAGGAAAATACTGGATGAAAAAGCGGAGATCCACTCCGCGGAGAACGGAGAAGCCGCTCTTTCGCTGCTCGACGAAAAGGCGTGCGATATTCTGTTTCTTGATATCGAAATGCCGGGAATGAACGGACTGGACGTGGCGAAGAAGGTCAGCGCAAAGCATCCGAACACCAATATCATCATCGTGACCGCCTACAAAGAATACGCCGTGGACGCTTGGGAGCTTTACGTCAGCGGATATCTTTTGAAGCCCGCCAGCCTCGAGCGTATCAGGAAGGCGCTTGAAAAGCTGCGCAATCCCATCGTGGAGCGGCTGACTGTGCAATGCTTCGGCAATTTCGATGTGTTTTACAAAGGCGAAAAGCTCACCTTTGCGCGCAGTGCCGCAAAAGAGATGCTTGCATATTTGATCGCAAGGCGCGGCGCCGCTGTTACTGCAGGCGAGTTCTGCGCCGTCCTGTGGGACGGAAAGGACAGGAAGGATCAGCTGAGCACCTATTTTGCCGAGATGAAGCGAGCTCTTGCAAAAGTCGGCTTCAGCGACATAGTTATCCATACAAGAAACGATTATTCAATAAACACCGCAAAGCTCGACTGCGATTATTACCGCTATCTGAACGGCGATCCGGGCGCTGCAGCATTGTATAACGGCGAGTTCATGCTTCAATACAGCTGGGGCGAGGACATCGCGCCGACTTTTTATTCCAAAAACATATAATTCAAAACAATTTCAACTTGATCGTAATTTTTTGCACTTGTTCCGTAACTGTTCCGTTTGTGTTCCAATTCTGTTCCGCTATGCATGTTATATTATATGTGTAAAGTCGATCACAGCAGCGAGCGCCGATCGGCAGTGCATGGCGGTGCGCCGCCGCACTGAACAATCGCTCGTACAACCTCGCATTTTAAGCCGTAATACTCGCCGCAGAAGGCCGGGGGAGACCCTCAAACGAGGGGCTTTTGAGAAAAATGTTTTATCGGTTCCGCATTTTTCATTCGGCTCGCCGCTTTCCGCAAGGGAAGCTTTTTCGGTGTTTTGAAAACGGCAATTATACATCCAACGTCAAAATGCATAGCGTATATCAACACCGAGAGATCGGTGTATGTTATAAATCTTTGCGATACTTTGCCGTATCAGCAAAAAAACAAGAAGGAGGAACAGATTATGTTCAAAAAGCTATTATCCCTTTTCATTGCGGCAATGATGGTCTTTTCGCTCATTCCCGCAAGCATCTTCGCCGAAAATGCGGACGCTCCGCCTGCGATTTCGGAAAAAGCACCTAAATTAGAGCCCGACCCAACGCCCAACGCCGCAAATGACGGCGAAGGCACCAGACAGATAAACACAGGCCATATCGCGATAGACAACGACCCCGCAGGCGGCTATGCGGGCAACTACGTTGTTATCTACAACCCATCCGAAAGCTCAAGCGACTCAAGGAGCACCGGCAATATGAGCGGGCGCATCCAAACTTCGATAAGCGCGAATGTGCTGCCAGGCGAGGGCAGGGAAGAGCTCATCGGCAGCGACGGCATGTTCATCATCGACGTTGACGCCGAGATGGAGGAGCTCGCCGAAAAGCTTTACGGCGAGAAGTACGAGGCGCCAGAGCCCGTTCGCCAATCCTTCAACGTGGGCGATGAGAGAGACTTCACGGTGCCGTCATACAGTCCCACAGGCAGCAGCACCGTCAGGTTCAAGGTGCTCCGCAAGACGGATCACTGCTATATTTGGACCATCACCTCCACCTCCAGCGGCATGTATCCCCTGTCAAGCGCCGATGCGCAGTCCGCAGCCAACGAATTCGAGGCCAAATACAATCTCATGAATTCCTCGTTCGGCACCCATAACACGGGCAGCAACGGCGACGGCAGGGTGCATATCCTTTACTACAATATCCAGGATAACTGGAACGGCGGCGGCTTTGTCGGAGGTTATTTCACAAACGCCAATTACACCGCAGACGGTCTTCCAGTTCTGCATATCGACACCTATCCTTCCATTTACTATAACAACAGAAGCGTGGCGGATACCTACAACACCGTCGTGCATGAGTATCAGCACATGATCCATCGCTCCAGGGTCGGCATCAGCGAAACCTGGATCAACGAGTGCATGAGCGCCGCGGCGGAGGAGCTCTGCTACCCCGGCTCGAGCATATTCAGCCGAATAATGACCTACACCAACTGCCCGTGGACGTCAAGTGCGGTCACGAATCCGGCGCGTGAGTATGCGACGGTGCATGAAAACCTGCATAAGGGCTACTCCATGTATGCATGGGATGGCAGTATGGGCGACGTACTTGCGCTTTATGCTCAGGTCTCGCTCTTCTCCCAGTATATGTTCACCCAGTACCCGAACGGCAACGGGGTGTTCAACGCCATTCTGACAGAGCTCGCGAGCGGGAAGAGCTTCCAGCAGGCCTGCCCGAACGTGTTCGGCATGACGGCGTCCAGGCTCGTTCGCGATTTCAGGATCACTATGACCGCGAACAGCACGCAGAACGTGCTCAGTGGCAGGTACCGCTTCGCGCTCCAGAGCGGCTACAATCCGAGCGAGTATTACGGCGTTCAGAATCCTTATAATATCCTCGGCCCCATCATCTTCACCGAAAATTCATGCAGCATCAAGGGCGGCGGCTCCATCACAGTCAAGCCCGTGAACGGCGTTTACAACCCGCCCGCCGGTGCGGATCCGAACCTTGAATACTATGGCATCACGCTAAATGCACCCTCGGACGTTCCGCCGGTTGAGCCCACTCCGACTCCGGCGCCCAAGGTCTATTCCGTTGAGATACTCGATTTCGAGGCTCCCACTTGGGGTGCGACCCCGAACGATACCGTAAACGTGCCCAATGGCGCTCATTACAGTATTTCCTTAACGAGATGGAGGTATCGCCCCGCAAACAGCAACTTGGCTTTGCCGATGTCGCCCAGCATGACGTTCAACGATCCCACTCTCCAATACGACATGATAATCTACGTTCAAGCTGAGGACGGCTACGTATTCCATACCAGCACGAGCGGCGCGTTCACCGTGGTTTTCGATGAAATGCAAACGTTCGACTTCAACTCGACTACCGAATTATTCATAAGCACACGCCTGTTCAGCGTTGTGGAGCCCGATCCGACGCCGGTGCCCACCGAAGCTCCGCCCGCTACGTCGCTCTGGGATTTTGAGAGTGACCCCATCGCTCAGGGCTTCGAGTTCCGCGATCAGGACGGCGACGGCTACAACTGGAATTGGAAGTATGCCGATACCGCCATCTTCAATCATCACGAGGGCTCAGGCTTGGTTACTTCCGCATCATACGACAACACCGTCGGCGTGCTGACGCCCGACAACTGGCTGATCACACCCGTATTCACCGGAACGAGCCTCAGCTTCTGGGCGCAGGGACAGGATGCCGCTTGGGCGGAGGAGTATCTCGGCATATTCGTATCCACAAACGGCGGCAGCACCTGGAGCGGCGAGCTTGCAGGCTTCACGCTGAGCGGCGAGGATACCCGGTACTCGGTGGATCTTTCCACATACGAGGGTCAGTCCATAAGGCTCGCCATTCGCCACTATAACGTGAGCGATCAGTTTAATGCGAACGTCGACTATATCGAGGTCAGAGGAGGCGAACTGCCGAGCCTCGATGAAGCGCTGAACGTAGAAGGCGGCACTCTCCACTTCGAGAGCACAGGCACCTATCCGTGGGTCATCGGCGTTGAAGGCGATCGTATCTACGCATACAGCGGCAACGCGGGCGCAGCCTCCACCGAATCCGTGCTCACCACGGTCATCGAAGCGAACAACGGCGATAGGGTTTCTTTCGAGTTTAAGGCCTGGGGCGAGGGTATGAGCACCTATTGGGACTACTGCGAATTCGCGATCGACGGCGAGCGCGTAGGCTATTGGGGCGAGTATCAGAACAATTGGGAAACCTTCACCACCGATCCGCTGACCGCCGGAACGCATACCCTTACTTGGACATATAGTAAGGACAGCAGCTTGGATAAGCCCGGCGACTGCTTCATGGTGGACAACGTTGAGATTACGGAATATTCGCCCGAGCCGACCGAGGAACCGATCGTTATCGACACCGTCGAGCTGCTCGGCTTCACCGAGCCCGTGTACGGCGAGCATCCCGCTTACGACGTATACGTGCCCGATAACGCGCCCTACACGCTGACGCTCGTTGCATGGGGCAACGGTTTGACCCCCGATTCCGTGTTTGCCGCGGGTCAATACTACTATGCAAAATTCGAGGTCGAGGCGAATGATGGCTATATCTTCTCCGACGTTATCGCCGACACCACCGTGCTTATCAACGGAAGCGGCGAGCTGTACTGGAGCGCTTACAGCAGCGTGTCCGATGACAGAAAGACCTTCCATTTTGAAACGGTCGATTTGGACTGTGAGGCGCCGGCCAATATAATCACCCACGTTGACGTGCTCGACCTTGTTATCCCCACTTGGGGCGCCGCTCCGGTCTATGCCGCAAGCGTTCCCGAGGGCGCGCATTACAGCATCGACTGGGTCGAATGGTTCGCAAGAAACGGCTTCTATCAGCTCGGCAACGATCCCGATGCCGTGTTCAATAATCCCGATGAGCGGTATGAGGCATACGTGATCCTGACCGCGGCTGAAGGGTATGAGTTCGCAGAAGAGGTTACGGCAACGATAAACGGTCAGCAGGCGCTTGTCGATTATACCTATGATTACTACGGGCAGCTCGGCATCGCTTCCATCGGCTTCACCGTTGAGGAGGCCGAGCCCGTGATCATCGACACGATCGAGATCCTCGGCTTCACCGAGCCCGCGCTCGGCGAGCATCCCGATTTCGACGTATATGCTCCCGAAGGCGCGCCGTACACGATAATGGAGGTAACGTGGGTAGGAGGAACGGCGCTCGATCCCGAGTTCATCTTCGTGCCCGGAATGTATTATGCAATATTTGATATCAAGGCGAATGAGGGCTATATCTTCGCCGAAAACAGCTCTGAAACCACCGTGCTTATCAACGGAAGCGCCGAGCTGTACGATCCCCGATACAGCGAAGTTCTCGATATGGGAGTTTACTACCACGCCGAAACGATCAGTATCTGCTTGGATGATCCCAACACGACCGAGCCTCCCGTGACCGATGCTCCGCAGAACGCGATCAACGAGATCAACATACTCGACTTCGTTGCCCCCTCTTGGGGCGCAGAGCCGAATTACAACGTGACCGTGCCCGATGACGCGCATTATATCATCCAAAGCGTACTTTGGTTCGACGGCAGCGGCGTTATGCAGCAAGGGGATATCTTCTGCGACACGACCACCGAATACTATATCCTGGTTGAAGTGATCCCCGAGGAAGGCTACTTCTTCGACAGATACGGCCAAGGCGTTGTTGCAATGCTCAACGGCGATACGAGCATTGCAAACGGACCGCATTATCTTTACGAGGACTGCATTCATATCTGTTCCATACCGCATTCGGTTTACGCTCCCTATGAGTCCCATCCGCCGGTGACCTATCCGCCCGAATATCAGATCGACACCATCGAGCTTAACGGCTTTGTTGAACCCGTTTGGGGCGCGGCTCCCTCCTGTAATATAACCGTTCCCGAGGGTGCGAACTACACTATCACCGAGCAGGGCTGGTATTATTACGACGGCATGATGGAACCGCTTGAGGACGGCGATCTGTTCAACGTCGAGGGAAGGGAATACAGCATGATATTCAGAGTTGAGCCCGCCGAGGGGTACTCGTTCACCGATGAACCGACCGTAACCATAAACGGCAGAGCGGATCTCGTTGGCTTCTGCATAGTCTTCGGAGTCGGAGGGAACGCAAGGATCGACACCATTGACTTCACCGTGAGCGACCCCGCGAACGATCCCATCTTCATCGACACCATCGAGCTTAACGGCTTCGTCGAGCCCGCTTGGGGCGCGGCTCCCACCTGTAATATAACCGTTCCCGATGGAGCGCACTACACTATCATATCGCAGGGCTGGTTCTATTACGCCGGCGTCATGTGCCCGCTTGCGGACGGCGATCTGTTCAATGTCGAGGGCAGGGAATACAGCATGATTTTCAGGGTAGAGCCCGCCGAGGGTTACTCGTTCACCGAGGAACCGAGCGTTACCATAAACGGCAGAGAGGATCTCGTTGGCTTCTGCATAGTCTCCGGAGTCGGAGAGGCCGCAAGGATCGATACCGTTGACTTCACCGTGACCGAGCCCGCCGCACCGATGCTCGGCGACGTCAACGGCGACGGCGAGGTCA
>JAFZJT010000008.1 GCA_017553815.1 Clostridia bacterium | reverse complement strand
GACCCTCCTCGATGAGCTGACGGAGCGACCAACCCGCGCAGTAGCCGGTGAGCATCGAAAGGTCGTGCAGATGGAATTCGCAGGTGCGGTGCGCGTTTGCGATCTCGTCGTCGTAGACCTCACTAAGCCAGTAGTTTGCGGTGATCGCGCCGCTGTTTGAAAGGATCAGACCGCCCACGGAATAGGTGACGGTGGAGTTTTCCTTGACGCGCCAGTCGGTAACGTTGACGTATTTGTTGACCGTGTCGCGGTAGTCAAGGAAGGTGCTCTTCATGTTGCGCAGCTTTTCGCGCTGGCGGCGGTAGAGGATGTACGCCTTGGCGACGTCCGCATAGCCCGCCTGGATCAGCACGGACTCGACGCTGTCCTGAATATCCTCAACGGCGATCAGATCGTCCTTCACCTTGGGGGCGAAGTCGGCCGTCACCTTGAGAGCGAGCAGGTCGAGAATGTCGGGGTGGCAGGGCTTCTCCTGCGCTTCAAAGGCGCGGCTCATGGCGTCCTTGATTTTTGAAAGGTCGAAATTGACAACGATGTTATCCCTTTTGACAACGCGATACATTTTTTTGTTTCCTCCTGTTGAGCGTTTATTTTTCTATGCTTTCGGGGCGTGAAAGCGCGAACGGATCCGCGCTTTGCACATATCTCTTGATTATATTGTACCACAAGATATTGTGGTAATCAAGAGTAAATCCATCAATAAACTGTGATTTGTGCCAAAAACGCATAATATATTTATTCGGCGCGGGAACGGAGCTTAAAGTCGAAGAAAAAGCGTAATGCCGTAAAAAGGATGGATACAAACCTGAAAAAGTCGATATGTTTTCTTAATCTGGCTTGACTGAATTTGAACTTTTTTGTATAATTACATCCTAACCCCGAAAACGAATGAATAGTTTGGCAGCCGCTGTGAGTTTGAACACGGGATGCGGCGGTGACACAAGGAGAAATAACCAACAATGAAAAAAACAGTTTCAATAGTTCTTACCCTGCTGTTTATCGCGACCTCGACCGCGTGCAGCTCGTTTACACCGGGCACAACGCGTATCGAAAACGTTGCGCCGTATTTTGTAAACGTAGAAACGCCATCTCAAGCACCGACGGCAGCTCCAACGAAAGCGTCGGCAACCGCTGTCCCGTTTGTGACGGCACCTGTCTTGACCGCGCCCGTTATGACGGCGTCGGCAACGGCCGAGCCCGATGATACAGCAACGCCCGACGCCGCCGTAAACACGCCCGAAGCGATTGTCGAAACAGAAGCGCCCACGCCGACCACGGAGGCGGCTTTGCCCACACCCGCGGTTGCGACGCAAGCGCCCGCCGTGACACCGGGAAAATTCTTCTACGGAGCCGATACGGGCACGGATAAGACCTACACGGGGTTTGAGCCCCTACCGCTCTCCGATTTCAACAACCCGCCGATGGAGAACACCGAGAACCTTTCCACGGAATGCATCGACCATTGCATCGGCAGGCCGACAAACGAGCAGGTGACCGATATCGTTGTTTCCATTCAGCAGGGGTTCGACAGGAGGGGAGCGGATGCCGTCTGTTACGACAACAAGACAGAGGAAAAGGTGCTTTACCTCACCTTCGACCTCGGCGTTGAGAACGGCTACACCAATATGATACTCGATACGCTCCGCGAGAAGAACGTCAAGACCACCTTCTTTTGCACTCTGCCGGAGCTTAAATCAAACTCCGCGGTCATGACCCGCATAATAAAGGAAGGACATATCCTCGGGAACCATTCCTGCACGCACCCCGATTTTTCCTCGCTCACGCACAGTCAAATGTATCGGGAGATAAAGGGCTTCGACGATTATCTGAGGACTCATTACGGCTATACCTCATCGTATTTCCGCTATCCGATGGGCAAACACAGCATCGATTCCACCAACTTCCTGAATCGAATGGGCTATACCTGCGTTTTCTGGTCCATCGCATGGGTCGACTACAACGAGCCCAAGGGCGCGGACGTGGCCTATGATACTGTCATAGGGAAGCTTCACCCGGGCGCCATCATTCTTTTGCACGCCCTGTCACGCGATAACGCGTATGCGCTTGCCGACATAATCGACACTGCGCGCAGCATGGGGTATGAGTTCCGCTCGCTGACCGAGCTTAGGGTCGGGGGCTGACGCCGCCAATTAAGTCGAATCCGCAACCTTTTGCGATTCACGGGATAACGCATAAACGAGTGCTTTTTGCGCCATAAAACTGGCGAGCACGAATCAATATGCGTAAAACCTGTTGAATCGCATTTTGTTTTATGGTATAATATGCTTCGTTTAGTATCGCCAAATATAATACGGCGAAAAGCGAGGTTGGTTTTGATGGTCGAGCCCGTTGTAAAGCGCGAAACTTTGCGCATCACAGCAGGAACGCTTATCCTGAGCGCCGTGATGCAATTTGTTTTCATTATAATAAAGTGCTGGGATATGACCGTTCTGTTCGGAAACCTTCTCGGCGCGTTCGCCGCGGTGCTGAATTTCTTTTTGATGTGTATGACGGTGCAGCGCTGCGTGAGCCTTGAGCCCGATAAGGCGGCATACAAAATACGCATCTCCCAATCGGGAAGGCTCGTTATGATGGCGGCGTTTCTCGGAATTGCGGCGCTCATCCCGAAGGTGTTCAATATCTTCGCCGCAGCGATACCGCTGATCTTCCCAACGCTGACCATCGCCGCATACAGATTCTTTCTTGCAAAGAAGGATATCGCCGAAAGGGAAAAGTCGGGGATAAAGCCTCAGTACAAAGCTTTCGTCGACGAAGAGGACGAGGAACAGGATTGAAAAAAACTTTTAAATTCAAGCTCATAGACATACTGCTCATCCTGCTGATGATATTGCCCATCGCATGCGGGATTGTTATTCGCGTGCTAACAAAGCCTCAGAGCGAGGGTATTTCGATAACGGGCGCAATGATCTTCAAGGAGATAAAGTTCCCGCTTCAAAACCTTCTTATAACCGAAGCAAACGTAAACAGCTGGCTCGTGCTCCTCTCGATATCGGTGCTTGCGCTTTATATGACGCACGGCATGAAGGAGGGCGTCAAATGCCGCCGTCATCTCGTTGCGGAATGGATAGTCGAAAAGACCGATTCGCTCGTTAAAAACAATATGGGTGAGTATTTTAGGCAGTTTTCGCCGTTTATCTGCGCGATCCTCGGCTACTCGGCGTTCTCGAGCCTTTCGTCGCTCGTTGGCATCTTCCCGCCGACCTCCGATTTTTCGACGGTGTTCGGTTGGGCGCTGCTCGTTTTCATCCTCATAACCTATTATAAGCTCAAGGGCGGCGTTGGCAACTACGTCAAGGGCTATTTCGAGCCTATAGCGTTCTTTGCGCCCTTGAATCTGATAAGCGAGATAGCAATGCCCGTATCGATGAGCTTCCGTCACTTCGGCAACATCCTTTCGGGAAGCGTCATCTCCGCGCTGATAGCGGGCGCGCTCGGCGGGCTTACGCGCTCGGTGTTCGGCTCGCTCGGAGGCTTTTCGGTGCTTCAGATAGGTCTTCCCGCTGTTTTGAGCGTGTATTTCGACGTGTTCAGCGGATGCCTGCAGGCGTTCATCTTCGCGATGCTGACCATGCTCAATATCTCAGGCGGCTTCCCTAAGGAGCTGTACGAAAAACGACTGGAAAATAAGGAACTGCGGCGAAACAAGAAAAACGCCGTTTGACCTATAAATTTCAAATAAGCCGCATAAGCGGCGATAGGAGGAAAGTATAATGGAACTTGCAATGGGAATCATGCTCGGCTGCTGCGCGCTCGGCGCGGGTCTTGCGATGATCGCGGGCATTGGCCCCGGTATCGGCGAAGGCAACGCTGTTGCGAAGGCTTGCGAAGCCATCGGCCGCCAGCCCGAGTCGAAGAGCGAGGTAACGTCCACAATGATCATGGGCTGCGCCATCGCGGAGACCACGGGTATCTACGCGCTCGTTATCGCGATCATGCTCATCTTCGTTGTGCCAAATATGTTCGTAAACATTCTCAAGTCCGTCATCGGCGGCTGATAACGAAGGTTTTCCCGCCGCGTTTGCGGCAAAAGGCGCGCTTTGCATAAATGAGCCTAAGCGCGTTTAGCACTGAATCCTTTTGGATTGGAGTTAAAGCAATGCAAACCTTGGATGTTATTTCCGTTAACATCTGGCAGATAATCATATCGCTTGCAAATCTGCTGATTCTGTTCCTCATCCTTAAAAAATTCCTGTATAAGCCCGTTCGCAACGCCATGAACAAAAGGCAGCAGGAGGTGGACGAGGTCTATTCGCTCGCTCAAGAGGTGCTCGATCAGGCGAACACGGAGCGCGATGCGTATGAGAAAAAGCTGCTCGGCGCCGATGAAGAGTGCGACGAGCTGATAAGAGAAGCCCAGCAGAGCGCGAGGCAGCGCAGCTCGAGCATAATCTCCGAGGCCGAGGAAAAGGCGGCGGGGATTATGCGCCGCGCCGAAAACGAGATAGAGCTTGCAAAGAGCGAGGCGGAATCCACTATGAAAAAGGAGATCGCCGAGCTTTCGGTGCGCCTTGCGGAGAAGCTGCTTGAGCGCGAGATAAACGCGGCGGATCACGAGGGGCTTATCGACTCGTTCATAAGCGATATCGGCACGGAAGGAAACGGTGACGGCAATGTCGGCAATAGGCAATGAATACGGCAACGCGCTCTTCCTTCTTGCACAGGAGGAGAACAGTCTCGACGCGGTGGCCGAGGCGCTTGAAGGCTGCTCAAAGCTCTTCGACGAAGAGCCGATGTACGTCGATTTTTTAGCAACGCCCGGTATCCCCATCGAGGAGCGTATCGGAGCGATCGGCGGCGCGTTCCACGGCAGAGTGCCGGATTGTGTTTCCGACTTTATTTGTCTGCTCACGGAGCGCGGCTATATCCGATATTTTTCCGACTGCCAAGATGAATTTGAAAAGCAATACAACCTTTTAAACAATATCTCGACAGCCGAGGCATATTCCGCGCGAGAGCTGAGCGAAGCAGAGCGTGAGAGGCTCAAAAAGCGCCTTGAGCTTTCCACCGGCAGGAGGATAAAGCTTCGCACGAAGGTCGATGAAACCATCGTCGGCGGCATGATAGTTAAGATAGACGGCAGGCTGTACGACGGCAGTCTGCGCTCACGCATAACCGAGATCCTGGAGGAAATGAAAAAATGAATCTTCGCCCCGAAGAGATCAGTTCGATCATAAAAGAACAGATAAAGAGCTACCGAAGCCGCGTTGAGCTTTTTGAAACCGGCACCGTCATCCTCGTCGGCGACGGCATCGCCAAGGCGCACGGGCTTCGCAACTGCGTAGCGAATGAAATGCTCGAGTTCCCGGACGGCAGCGTGGGCATCGCGCAGAACCTTGAGGACGAGATAGTTTCCATCGCCGTTCTTTCCGACACAGCGGATATCCACGAGGGTACCGAGGTGCATAGAACGGGCAGGGTCGTTTCGGTTCCCGTCGGCTCCGCGCTTCTTGGAAGGATAGTCAACGCCCTTGGCGCGCCGATAGACGGAAAGGGTCCCGTGCCTTCAAGCGAATCAAGATCAATCGAGTCCGAAGCGCCGGGAATCATCAGAAGAAAGAGCGTTTCCGTTCCTCTTCAAACGGGCATCAAGGCGATCGACAGCATGATCCCGATCGGCAGAGGTCAGCGCGAGCTCATAATCGGCGACCGTCAGACGGGCAAGACCGCTATCGCGGTCGATACCATAATCAATCAGCGCGGCAAGGACGTTATCTGCATCTACGTCGCGATAGGCCAAAAGAGCAGCTCCGTTGCCCAGATAGCCGACAGGCTCGAGGCGGCGGGCGCTATGGAATACACCATAATCGTTTCCGCATCCGCATCCGAGAGCGCGTGCCTCCAGTACATCGCGCCCTATTCCGGCTGTGCGGTGGCGGAGCATTTCAGAGAGCAGGGCAAGGACGTTCTGATCATT
>JAFZJT010000086.1 GCA_017553815.1 Clostridia bacterium | reverse complement strand
CGCGCCCGTTTCAAAACTCAGGCTGTCGGTTCGATCGAGAAGCTCGATAAGCTCCCGCTTCCAAAGCTCGACCGTTGCTCTGTCTTCATCCGTCTCAAGCAAAGTGTGCCTGATCTTCCAATCGATAAGATCGGAGTAGGATATGCAGCGAACCTTATCAAGAATATCCTTTACAGCGGTTTTATCATCGGTTTTAAGATAGGCGTGAATGGCTTTATAGAAGAATTCATTTGCAGTGTCTTGGTTAAAGCCCTATAATTTTTAAAACCTTATCGTTGTTGAACTCGGAGAATCCGATATAGGCATTGAACATGCCGCAAGCTCGAATATCGGATGCCCGTATGAAAGCTTATCCATATCGATTAGAAGCACCTCGCCGACCTCATAGACCTTAACGGCGGAATGCCTTTTCAACGCTCATCATCTCGGCAAACCCTGCCATCTCGAATATCTCGTAAACCTCGGGGCATACGTTTGTTATGCGAAGCTCGGGGAATTCCTTGCGAAGCCTCAACAGAATGCGAAGACCGGTGCTTGAAATGGACTCGGGCTTTTTTGCATCAAAAAAAGATTTTCGGGCTTTCCTGCCTCGATCGCAGCGCGCAGACAGACCTCTTGTGTTTGCGCGTTGTTGGCGTCGATTCGCACGGGCAGCGAAAGCGTCAAAAGATTTCCGTTGCTTGAACAACTGGTAATAGGCATTCTTTTCCGGAATGAGCCGCGATCGCCGACTCGATCTCGGAGATGATTCGGCTTATGTGTATTATACAACATTTTTGCGTTTTTCACCAGTGCCCAAGCGTTGGGAAGCACCGCTTTTAAAACGAAAAATGCCGCTGTTAAGCGACATAATCGTATGCTGAGGTTTATTACTGCGGCTTAACGCCTGTCTGCTGATCGAATATCAGGCGGAAAGGCTTGTCGGTCAAAACGGTGTCGGTCATGACGCGCGCAAAGAGCCTGGTCTTGCCGCCGGGCAGAGCAAGCATAAAGGAGCCGTCCGGCATTTGAAGGCTGCTCGAAGCTATGATGGAGCCGTCTGCATTGTAGAACGCAATGTTGACGGCGCAGAGGATGAGCTTAGGGTAGCTGTTTTCCGCCGTGAGATCCACGAAGGTATCCCCGTTTTCCTCGTAAACGTATATGTCGCTGAAGCTGATATAGCGCTCATAATGATCGCTTCCGTAAATTATGTTTCCGAGCACGTCTCTGATCTCAACGGGTGAAAGCGTGAACTCGGGAGTCGGTTCCTCGGAAAGCTCAGGCGACGGCGATTCTGTATTTGGCGCGGCGGTCTCGGGAGTAGGCGGGAGAGTAACGCCCGGATCGAGCCTCGGCGAAATATCGGTGCAACCCCAAAACATCAGCGCACAAAGCGCCGCGGTTGCGATCAAAAGTCTGAGTTTCATTTACTGTACTCCAAAAGGGAAAGGTGGAGAAAAGCGCATTTGCCGTTAGTCGATGCTGTTGCGCTTTTTATATTCGCTGAAAACGCGATCAAGCGTCGCCTCGTCGTCGATGCCGATGAGCTCGCCCTCGCCCTTTTCGCGCAGAATGACGTATTCGATATCGTCGCTGTCGTCATCAACGGGCAGGAGCACGTAGTAATTCTCGCCCTCGAACTCAAAGCTGTCCATGATATCGAATTCTATCTCGTTGTCGTCCTCATCGGTGAGGAGGATGGATTTAATCTGTTCGTTCTTTTCCATCGTATTTTAAAACCGTTTTTAAAACCTATCGGGATGATTCCGTTTCCAAAACTAAATCACCTCCGGCAGGAGCTCCGGTCCGTGACCGAAACGCCCGCCGGAGGATAGATGAGCAAATTATGCCTTGCCGTTGCAGCCAAGAACGTTAATCAGCTTATGGCGAACCATTTCCTTGATCGCGGCGCGGGCGGGCTTGAGGTACTGACGGGGGTCGAAGTGGGAAGGATTCTCATCGAAATACTTGCGGATGGTGCCGGTCATGGCAAGACGCAGGTCGCTGTCGATATTTATCTTGCAAACAGCCATGCTCGCGGCCTTGCGGAGCATATCCTCGGGAACGCCGATAGCGTCGGGCATATTGCCGCCGTGCTCGTTTATCATCTTAACGAACTCGGGGATGACGGAGCTTGCGCCGTGCAGAACTATCGGGAAGCCGGGGAGCAGGCGCTCGACCTCTTCAAGAATGTCGAAGCGGAGCTGGGGCTTGGTGCCGGGCTTGAACTTATACGCGCCGTGGCTGGTGCCGATGGCGATGGCGAGGCTGTCAACGCCGGTGCGCTGAACGAATTCCTGGGCCTGAGCGGGGTTGGTGTAGCTTGCGTCCTCAGCGGAAACATTGACGTCATCCTCAACGCCCTCAAGACGGCCGAGCTCGCCCTCGACGACCACGCCGTGGTCATGCGCATACTCAACGACCTCGCGAGTCAGCTTGATATTATCCTCGAAAGAATGATGGGAGCCGTCTATCATAACGGAGGTGAAGCCGCCGTCGATACAGCTCTTGCAGAGCTCGAAGGTGTCGCCATGGTCGAGATGCACGCAGATCGGAAGATCGGTTTCGATGAGCGCGGCCTCGATGAGCTTCATAAGGTAGGTGTGGTTGGCATATTTCCTTGCGCCGGCGCTGACCTGGAGAATAAGGGGTGCATTCTCCTCCTTGGCAGCCTCAGTGATACCCTGAATGATCTCCATGTTGTTCACGTTGAACGCGCCGATGGAGTAGCCGCCTTCATAGGCCTTCTTGAACATTTCGGTACTGGTTACGAGTGGCATAGGATAATCCTCCCCAATCTTGTTTGTGTAGTATGAGAACCGAACGGCGGGCGGGAGAGCAGCGAGCATTATGCGCACTAAACCGCGCCACGGAGCCATAGAACGATCCTGCTTCATCCATTATATACCACATCGAGGATTAAATCAACCTTAAAATCGATATAATTTCCTTAATTTAATATTTTATTTGCGGCAAAAGCGAATAATGTGCGAAATAAGAAGAGGATTCGACGCTTTATTCGTCCGAAACATCTCCGCCTCTCATGCTGACGAGCCCCTTGGGGAGATGGTTTTTAATAATGCCCTCCGAAAGCTTTCCAAAGCCCACGGGAAATGAGCTGACGCAAACGGGCATATAGCGCGAGTACTCAGAGCCGATATCAAGACCGATCGGAGCATCGAGCGTTTCTCCGCGAAGAAAAGCCGAAAGCTCGCGGCTCGATTCCAAAAGCTCGATTTTGTTTCGATAGGTGAACCCGTGTGCCGTCATAAAGAAGGTGTGCGAGGGCTTGAGCCTTCCCTTTGAAAACTCGCCGACCTCAACGCCGACGGATACGGCGCGAAGAGCGAGAACGGGGCTTGGAAGCGAAAAAGGAACGTACAGCAGTTTGTCGCCTAAAGTAAAGAGACTTTCAAAGGGTATCCCGTTTTCACCAATCAAGCATACCCCGGATAAAAAGTCTGCGGCGAGCGGCTTTTGCTCGTCATTCAGGCGCATAAGCCCTTTTTGCGCATCGGCAAGCTTCTCCGTTTTTCTGGTGGCCTTGGCTTGGGAGAGTCTACGGTTCGTCGGCTTTGAATCAAGGGAATTAAAGCTTGTTTCCCGAGAATCCCCGCGCTTTTCGAGCACCGCAACGAAATGCCCCTCTCCCTTGCAGGTATGGGGATAGAGCCGCTTTGAAGAAAGTAGAGCGTAATCGGGATGCGAGCTTAAAAACGCTTCGATAACGCCCTCATTCTCCTCGGGCGAAAAGGTGCAGGTGGAGTAGACGAGCCTTCCTCCCTCTTTTACGCATTTTTCCGCGCTCTCGATTATCGCCCTCTGCCTCTCGGCGCATGAAGCGATGTGTTCAGGCGACCACTCGGCTATCGCGGTATCGTCCTTTCGGAACATGCCCTCGCCGGAGCATGGAGCATCAACTATAACTCGGTCGAAAAAGCGGGGGAGCGCATCGGCTATCGCATCGGGATGCGCACAGGTAACAGCGGAGTTCACGACCCCGAGCCGCTCAAGATTGCGCGCAAGCTGTTTCGCCCTTGAGGGAACTATCTCGTTTGAAAGCAGGAAGCCGCTTCCACCAAGCCTTGCCGCTATGCCGCCCGATTTGCCGCCGGGAGCCGCGCAAAGGTCGAGCACGCGCATCCCAGGCTCTATATCCGCCGCCACGATAACGCTCATAGCGGAGGGTTCCTGAACGTAGAAAAGCCCCGCTATATGGTATGGGTGGGAGCCGATATGCTGAACCTCATCAATAAGGATCAAGCCCTCTTCGAGCGTCGGCGATTGCTCGGTTTTCCAAGGGCAAAGCTCGAGAAAACGCTCCTTTGCTATCTTGAGAGTGTTTATGCGTATTCCGCGCACGGGCGGCATCCCGTATGCGGCTATGAAGTCGT
>JAFZJT010000085.1 GCA_017553815.1 Clostridia bacterium | reverse complement strand
TGCCTGAGTACTCGTCACATTGCCGTTGGTATCATATGTATTGGTCGTAACGACGCCTTCCGGTGTTGTCGTTGTCAGAAGGTTGTGATGCGAGTCGTAGGTATAGGCGGTCGTATTGCCCCTTGCATCCTTCGCGCTTGTAAGGTTGTTATTGCTGTCGTACTGGAAATCGTTCTCCTGAGAGATGAGGGAGGTGTAGTTTTTGAGGTTTCCATTTGCGTCATACTCATACGCTTGAGAGAACTCTTCTCTGTAGAGCTGTGCGCCGTCATAGTAACAGTCGTTTACTGTACGGTGGAAATTCAGGCTGATGACTATCTGATCATAGTCCCCCTTTGCGACTGCGCTGCCGCAGGCGAACTGCCACTCGTTCGTATCCGCGCTGAAGTATACGGGACAGAAGTTGACCTGTGAGCCGTTCTTCTTGAACTGTATGCTCATGCGCTTGACGCCGTAATACAGCCCGTCAAAGCCCTCGATATGATATGGTATCGAGTCGGATCTCACCCATGCTCCGAAGGAATAGGTGTCGCCCTTCTTGCCGTTTACTGAAATGCTCTGTTCGATACACTTTTCGTTCTGCGCGCTGCCGACGATGTGATAAACATAGTCGGAGAGCGAATCGGGATGGGAGTCGGATGTATCTGTAACAATACCGTCAGACGATGTGGTCCCGTTGTTAGACCACGAGTTCATTCCATCCGAGAAGTCGGAGTTCCTGAGCATATTGTATCTGTTGGGAGCTTCGCCCTCCTCGAGCTGAACTGAGTCGGCATATGTAGTACCGGTACTGGACGAGTCCTTCATCACACGGATCTTTACGCTCGTCACGCCGGAGGGAACGGTGAACGTCACTGCGCCGCGCTGCCAGTCGGTTGTATTGTCAAGCGTCTGAACTGTATCGCTTACCGCAAGCTGTATGCTGCCGTTGAATACCTTTAATACTCCTCCTGATGCACCTGCAAAGCGCGCGGAAAGAGTGTATGTTTTTCCTGCCGTTACCGAAACCGTCTGATCGGCATACTGACCTGCCGTCAGCTTGAGGCTGTACCTTCCCGTATAGAAGCAAGTCGAAGATGTGCTTGCACCTGACAGCGTCCATGCGGTTGTGCCGTTGTCAAATCCGTGATCCTTCAAAAGGTTCACGACTGTGTTCTGCATCTTTGAAACTGCGGAAAGCTGCGTCGTAGTCTGCGGATCACTGTTGTACGCCGCATATACGGCATTGCCCGCGTTATCCCTTACGCTTACCGCCTGTCCGGCGTTATTGAACTGATAAATGGTATGTCTTTCCTGATCACTTCCCGAATCGTAAGTAACGGTAGTGACATTCCATCCATATTCATATGAAAGAGAATTGCCGTCATCATTTCCGATATGCTCACTTACGGAAACGACGCGGGAACGGCCATCGTACTCGTAATCGACCGTATAGCCGTCGATGCTCTCGACAGATTCTATCTTGTTGCCCGTATATGTAAATGTACTTGTATTGCCGTCGGCATATGTAACTGAGATGAGCTTCCCGGACGAATAGCCGTAGCTCATGCCAAGTCCATTGGGAACGGATACCGCGGAAAGTCTGCCATTCCCATCGTATGACATCGTGATGCTCTGACCGTTCGACGAGTTCGCCGCCAGTTTCTCCGTTATCGAGGAGATGTGCAGATTTTGCTTGTTATTTGAGCCGATAACATTCGTGGTCGTGTATGTAATTAAAGTCTGATTCCCATTAGCGTCTTCAACGCGAATAAGGCGGCCAAGCTTCTTTCCGCTTACAGTCCCGTATCTGAATACGAGCTTGTTGTCGCCCTTGTCCGTGATCGTGATATTGCCGCTGATACTGTTATCGGCCGAGATCGTGAGCACGGAATCATGATCCAGCTCATTTACATACTTCGTTGCTGTTTCTTTCTTGTAGTAATGCCTTGTACCGTCGCCGTCGACGTATTCATAGAAGGTCTGCGTACCGTCTCTGTCGGTGATCTGTACTTCATTTATCTCCTGCGCGTAATTAAGTCTCCAGCCATAGCCGTAGCCGATATCCGTACCCATATCGTTGGTATTGTATACATGGGATACCGAGATAGGCATTGTGCCGTTGTTGATCTCTCCGTCGGCAAAGGTAAATGTCAGGTTGCCGCTGAACAGGTTGATATTACCCGTACCCGCTCTGCCGACGCCATGGCCCGAGTAATTGAAGCGTCCTTCGAGACCGGTCGAATTGATATAGATTATTGAGAAGTAAGGGTGATACTCATAATTGGGATTATAATTCGATGATGTATACTCTACATAAGGAGGGTTACTGCCGCCTTCCGTCTTGAGTCTGAGCAGTACGCCGTGGTTGCTCGACGGATCGAGATACCATTCCTTGACCAGCGTGGTAATATCTATACTGTTGATGTAACCAGGATACGCGCTGAAAGCGATATTCTGTATTCGGGAAGTGTCTACCGAGCTTGAGCTGTTGGGATTGAAGCTGCTCCATGAAGTCGTGGATTCGCTCCATGATTTGATTATCTTGTAAACATCTATTTCCTTACCGTTACTGTTATTGACATTGGATGCATATCGCGTAAGGTTCAACGACGCTTCGATAACGACGTCTCCCGGCTTGAGCGTCGGTAGTGTCGTTACCTGTATCAGACTGCGGTAAGTGCTGCTCGCTCCGAGCTTGATACGGTCATAGCTGTAGTATATTCCGTTAACATCGGACGAACTGATATATGTATCCTGAACATTGCTTCTGAAATTAACATTGACGTCGGGATCTATCACAACGGGATAGACCGTTTCACCGCTCATGAGCCAGTCTTCGTCCGGAGTGAGGGTATATGTATAGCTTCCGTCCTCGTTAAAGATAAGTTCGACCTCGAAGCTCTCGCACTCGTTATCCTTTGCGTCGCGCATGACGGGAGCGGAGAAATACAAAACGACCTCTCCGGCCTCGTTCTCAAAGAAAACAACATTTTCCTCCTGACGAGGCTTGAGTGTGGTCGTGAAGGTATAGGTATAGACCGGAGCTTCTTCCGGCTT
>JAFZJT010000084.1 GCA_017553815.1 Clostridia bacterium | reverse complement strand
AGAAATACTAATTGATTATAGGACAACGGACTTTGGGGAGAGCCTCAAAGTCCGTTTGGTTTATTAAAGCTATTGTAAATCTTATCTGAGTCCTACAGCCCTATACGCCTTATCGAGCGTAAGCTGCGCCCTCTCCCCTGCCTGCTCGGCGCCCTTCTTAACTATTCGGTCGAGCTCGGCCTCGTCGTCCATATAGCGCTTATAGACAGCCTGGATGGGCTCTATCTCGGCTATAACGGCCTCGGCGACTGCGACCTTGAGCTTGCCGTAGCCCGCGCCATCGAATTCCTTGACGGCTTCATCCATATTCTTGCCCGTGCAGGCGCAGTAGATGGTCAGAAGGTTGTTGCAGCCGTAGCGGCCCTCGGCGTATGCGATGGTGGGCTCACAGTCGGTAACTGCCTTTTTGAACTTCTTCATGATAACGGCGGGTTCGTCCAGCATGGAGATATAGCCGGTGGGGTTCGTGTCGGGCTTGCTCCTCTTAGGCTCGGGATCCTGATGTCCCATTATCCTTGCGCCGAATTTGGGCATGACGGGCTCGGGCACGACGAAGGTCTCGCCGAAGGCGTTGTTGAAGCGGATGGCGATATTGCGAGCAAGCTCGACATGCTGCTTCTGGTCGTCGCCAACGGGCACCATATCCGCGCCGTAGATGAGGATATCCGCCGCCATAAGCACGGGATAGGTATAGAGACCCGCGTTGATATTATCGGAATGCTTCTGGGCTTTATCCTTGAACTGCGTCATGCGGTTCAATTCGCCCATATAGGTCGTGCAGCCGAGCAGCCAGCTCAGCTCCGCATGCTGATGCACATGGCTCTGGATGAAGAGCGGCGAGCGCTCCGGATCGATGCCGCAGGCGATGAGCAAGGCGGCCATTGAGCGCGTTTGCTCGCGAAGCTCCTTGGGATCGTTGCGAACGGTCAGCGCGTGAAGATCCGCAACCATATAATAGCAATACTTGTCGTCCTGCTGCATCTCGCGCCAGTTGCGGAGAGCCCCTATGTAGTTGCCAAGTGTGGGAATACCCGTCGGCTTGATGCCGCTTAGAATGATCTTCTTTTCCATACAAAGACCCTCCTTCTTAAATAATAATGCTGTAATTATAGCACAAAAGAGCGGAGATAAACCGCCCGTTTTTAAATATATTATCATGGATAGGAAGTATTCATTGAAACCGAGGCGAAACGATGGTATAATTGCTTTCAATATCCGCTTTTAGGGGGTGCAAAAATGAGTTTTCTTAGCGACTACTACGCAAACAGAGATGAGGACGGCAGGCTGCTTTCCAAGCACGGTCAGGTCGACTACCTCACCACTATGAAATACATCAATGAGTACCTCGACGATATCACCGAGCCGAGGATACTCGAGGTGGGCGCGGGCACGGGCAGATACAGCGTTACGCTCGCAAAGCAGGGCTTCAGCGTGACAGCGGTGGAACTCGTTGCGCATAATCTTGAGATACTGCGGGGAAAGCTTGACGGCAGCGAACCGATAACGGCATTTCAGGGCGATGCGCTTGACCTCTCCGCGCTCTCGGATAATGCCTACGATCTTACGATGCTGCTTGGGCCCATGTATCATCTCTACACCCGCGAGGATAAGCTTCGCGCGCTATCCGAGGCTGTTCGCGTTACAAAGCCCGGCGGCGTGATAATGGTTGCATACTGCATGAACGAGGCGACGATCATAAGCTATGTTTTCCGGCAGAAGGGTCTTAACACCGTGCTTGAAAACAATATGCTGACCGAGGATTGGCACTGCATCAGCGAAGCAAAGGATATCTTTGAAATGGTGCGCACCGAGGAGATAGCGGCGCTTGACGCGGAGCTGCCCGTTGAAAGGCTGAAGCTCGTTGCGACCGACGGCGCGACCAATTATATGCGCGACTTCGTCGACGAAATGGACGAAGCGACCTTTGAAAAATGGTTGGTATACCATTTCACGATCTGCGAGCGGCAGGATCTTATCGGAGCATCGCATCACACGCTCGATATTCTTCGCAAAAAGTAAAATGACTGAGAAGCCCCCTTCTGAGCTGTGGAAGGGGGTTTTTTTAGGAAGTATACAAAACCCCTCCCGCCGATGATGCAAGAGGGGTTTGTATTCAAAGATTCCAACAGGCTCAGATGCCCATTTCCTCTTTAACTTCCTTGAAGCATTTTACCGCGAAATCGAGGTCTTCCTTGGAGTGGCCTGCGGAGACCTGGGTGCGGATCCTCGCCTTGCCCATCGGCACAACGGGATAGAAGAAGCCCACGACGTAAACGCCCTTTTCGAGCATACGCTTTGCAAACTCCTGAGCGACCTTCGCGTCATAGAGCATAACGGGCACGATGGGATGCGTTCCCTCGGGAACGTCGAAGCCAAGCTTGCCGAGCTGCTCGCGGAAGTACTTGGTGTTTTCATGCACCTTATCTCTGAGCGCGGTGGACTCGGTGAGCATATCGAAAACCTTGATGGAAGCCGCGCAGATTGCGGGAGCAAGGGTGTTCGAGAAGAGATACGGGCGGGACTTCTGCCTGAGCAGGTCGATGATCTCCTGACGCGCCGCAGTGTAGCCGCCGCTCGCGCCGCCGAGCGCCTTGCCGAGGGTGCCGGTGATGATGTCCACTCGATCCATAACGCCGCAGTACTCGGGGGTGCCCTTGCCGTGGTCGCCCATGAAACCGACAGCGTGGCTGTCGTCCACCATTACGAGCGCGCCGTATTCATCGGCGAGGTCGCAGATAGCGGGCAGGTTGGCGATGAAGCCGTCCATCGAGAAAACGCCGTCGGTGGCGATCAGCTTGATGCGGCAATCCTTGGCGGCCTCGAGCTGCGCCTTGAGGTCCTCCATATTGTTGTTCTTATAGCGGAAGCGCTTGGCCTTGCAAAGACGAACGCCGTCGATGATGCTGGCGTGGTTGAGCTCATCGGAGATGATCGCGTCGTCCGCGCCGAGGATGGTCTCGAAAAGGCCGCCGTTTGCATCGAAGCAGGAGGTGTAGAGGATGCAGTCGTCCATGCCGAGGAAGTCTGCGATCTTTCTCTCGAGCGTCTTATGGATCTGCTGGGTGCCGCAGATGAAGCGCACGGAGGAAAGACCGAAGCCCCACTCGTCGTAGCTGGCCTTCGCCGCCTCGATGATGTCGGGGTTGTTGGAAAGGCCGAGGTAGGTGTTGGCGCACATATTGAGAACGCCCCGAGTTTTTGTGGTGTCGATGCGCGCCTTCTGGGGAGTGGTGATGATGCGCTCGTCCTTATAGGTGCCGGCTTCCTTGATGGAAGCGAGCTCGCCGCGGAAGAATTCGTATGCCTGTTTCATATTCTGCTCCTTTAGTTTTAGGATTTAATGTTTTATTATTTAGTCCAATCGAGAACGACCTTGCCGCTCTGACCGCTGTTCATCGCCTCAAAGCCCTTTTCAAAATCGCGGTAGTTGAAGCGGTGCGTCACAATGGGGCTGAGGTCCAGACCTGCCTCGACCATGGCGCCCATCTTGTACCAGGTTTCGTACATCTTGCGGCCGTAGATGCCCTGAAGGGTCAGACCCTTGAAGATTATCTCGTTCCAATCTACGACGGTACCCGGTCCTGCGATGCCGAGAAGCGCGACCTTGCCGCCGTTGCGCATCGAGCCGATGAGCTGGTTGAGCGCGCGGCCGTTGCCGCTCATCTCAAGACCCACGTCGAAGCCTTCTTTCACGTTGCAGGTCTTCATAACGTCCTCAAGCTTTTCCTTGGCAACATTGACAGGGGTTGCGCCCATCTTCTTTGCAAGGTCGAGACGGTACTCATTTACGTCCGTTATAAGCACGTTCCTCGCGCCGTTGTGGCGGCAGATAGCGGCGGCCATGATGCCGATGGGGCCTGCACCGGTGATGAGCACGTCCTCACCCACCACGTCGAACATGAGCGCGGTGTGGGTGGCATTGCCGTAGGCGTCGAAGAATGATATGATGTCATCAGGAATATCGTTATCGTCCATCGGAACGACGTTCGTTGCGGGGATGCAGAGATACTCCGCGAAAGCGCCCTGACGGTCCACGCCCACGCCCTTGGTGTGCACGCACCACTGACCGTTTCCGCTGCGGCAGTTGCGGCAGTGACCGCAGACGATGTGACCCTCGCCCGAAACGCGCTGACCGACGTACAGGCCCGTGACGCCCTCGCCGAGCTCGGCTATCTCGCCGACGTACTCATGGCCGACGGCCATCGGGGGCTTGATATGCTGTTCGCTCCAGGGGTCCCAGTTGTAGATATGAACGTCCGTTCCGCAGATAGCGGTCTTGCGGATTTTGATAAGCACTTCGCCCATGCCGGGAGTCGGAACGGGGATCTGCATAAGAGTCAGGCCATTGCCCGCCTCGGTCTTAACGAGCGCATCCATCATTTTAGTCATAGTATTTCCTCCGAAATTAATATTCAGTTTTGATTGATAACTATTGTTTATTTGCCGAGCAGCTTCTCCGCGGCGGCAAGCTTTATGCAGCAGCAGAGCACCTGCAGGGCCTTTTCGAGCTCATCGAGCGGCGGGAAGCTGGGCGCGATGCGAAGGTTGCTGTCATCCGGATCATTCTTATAGGGATAGGTCGCGCCCGCGTCGGTCATTACGACGCCCGCTTCCTTGCAGAGCTGATGCACGCGCTTTGCGCAGCCGGGTTCCACGAAGAGGCTCACGAAGTAGCCGCCCTTGGGCTTATGCCAATGAGCGATGCCGAGGGGCGCTATCTCGGAATCGAGATACTTGAGCACCATATCGAACTTGGGCTTCATTATCGCGGCATGCTTTTTCATGTGGTCAAGCACGCCCTGCGCGTTTTTGAAGAAGAGAACGTGGCGGAGATGATTGATCTTGTCGAAGCTGATGACCTGCGCGTTCAGCAGCTTTTTCATGTATGCCATATTCGCTTCCGAGCAGGCAAAGCAAGCGATGCCCGCGCCGGGGAAAGTTATCTTGGAGGTGGAAGCGAACTCGAATACCATATCGGGATTGCCCGCCTTCTCGCATTCCTCGAGAATGTTCTTGAAGGGAACAAAATCGCCGTTGAACTCATGTACGCAGTACGCATTATCCCAAACGAGAATGAAGTCGGGCGCGGCATGCTTGAGGGAAGCAAGGCGCTTTACGGTTTCATCGGAATAGGTTATGCCATCGGGATTACTGTACTTCGGAACGCACCAAATGCCCTTTACATCTGGATCGGCGGCATGCTTTTCAACAAGCTCCATATCCGGCCCCTGCTCGGTCATTGGGATCATGATCAGCTCCATGCCGAAGGAGGAGGAGATGGTGAAATGCCTGTCGTAACCGGGCGCCGGGCAGAGGAACTTGACCTTATCGAGCTTTGCCCAGGGCTTTTCGGAGTGAAGCAGGCCGTTTGTATAAGCCTTTGCGATAAGGTCGTACATAAGGGTCAGGCTCGCGCTGCCGCCCGCGAACACCTGCTCGAACTTAACTCCGAGCAGCTCCGCAAAGAGCCTGCGCGCGGCGGGAAGACCCATCAGCTCGCCGTAATTGCGGGCTTCAACGCCGTCCATCTTCGTTTGCTCCGGGTCGATATGCATATTAAGCAGATCCATCGAAAGATCAAGTTGAGCCTTGCCTGGCTTGCCGCGAGACATATCGAGCTTGAGTCCCTGGGATTTGCAGTTTTCGTATGCACTTAGAGCTTCACTGTAAAAAGATTGAAGCTGATCGCGCTCCATTTCCTCAAGAAACATAATAACCTCCAATAGCTGTTTTATTGAAAGAATACGATGCTTTAATTATAGTCCCGAAAGTCGATTATGTCAAACTATATATTGCAAATTTTTCTTTTGAAAATGCGGGATTTCCGATATGAAATCGGCTTTGAAAATGGTATAATATCGTTATGCTGAAAGGCGAATGAAAACAATGCGGGGTGATATTATGGATACGGCATTGACCGATAAGATCAACAAGCTAAAAGAGATGATGGAAAACAGCGGAAGGATCGTCTTTCTCGGCGGCGCGGGCGTTTCCTGCGAGAGCGGCATACCCGATTTTCGCAGTTCAAACGGCATCTTCGAGGCGATAAAGAAATACGGTTATCCGCCCGAGGAGCTGCTTTCGCACACGTTTTTTATGCGCAAGACCGAGACTTTCTTTGAATACTACAAGGAGCTTCTGCTTTCGCCGGACGCAAAGCCGAACAAGGCGCATATTGCGCTCTCCGAGCTTGAAGCACGCGGCAAGCTGACGGCGGTCATCACGCAGAATATCGACGGGCTGCATCAAATGGCGAGAAGCAAAAAGGTTTACGAGCTGCATGGCTCCATCCACCGCAACTACTGCATGAAATGCCATAGGTTTTTCGACGCGGAGTTCGTGGGCGCGGCGAATGGCATCCCCTACTGCCCCTGCGGCGGGATCATCAAGCCCGACGTGGTGCTCTATGAAGAGCAGCTCGACAGCGAATGCCTGAACGGGGCGCTGACACAAGTTATGCGCGCAGATATGATGATAGTCGGCGGCACTTCACTTCAGGTCTACCCCGCCGCAGGACTTATAGACTACTATCGCGGGGATAGGCTCGTTCTTATAAACAAGAGCGCAACGCCCTACGATTCAAAAGCCGATCTTGTTATAAACGAATCCATCGGCAAGGTGTTCGGAGAAGCGGTTTTGGACGGCTGAGCGCATTAATGTATACAAATCGGGGTCGCTTCCGCGACCCCGTAAGCTTTATAATCAAGTTAATCATGCGCCGCTGAAAGCTCAATCGAACATCGCTTCGATCTCTTCTATTGGCTTATCAAGCACGACGGATATCTCGGTGCAGAGGATGTTTTTAGCGTTGGAAAGCATCTTCCTCTCGCCCGATGAAAGCGTTCTGATGCTGTTTCTCTTGCCAAGGCAGAGCATAACGTCCACAACGGTTTTGGGATCGCCGGTGCGGAGCTTATCCATATTATCACGGTAGCGCTGATTCCAATTCGCGCTGCCAAGACCCGGTTGAGAAGTGCGGTAATAGCTGAAAAGCTCCTCGCACTGCTCCTTGGTGATTATCCGTCTTAAGCCGACCGATTCGGCTGTATCAACAGGGAGCATAGCGGTCAGCTTGGTGTTTATAAGGCGCAGAACGTAATACGTGGTGGTCTTTCCAAGAACATCACGATCCTCTATTGCTTCGACTGTGCCTACACCGTGCAGCGGATAGCACACGGTATCTCCGATCGAAAACATCCTTCCCTCCTTGACGGTCTGCTGCTCAGCTCCCGCGATTTCCAACTCCACATCAAGCGATATCGAGAGCTATCTCCATCATTTTAGTAAACGAATTCTGCCTTTCCTCGGCAGTGCAGTCATTACCGGGCGAAAACGGCGTGTCGGATATGGTGCAGATGCAGAGCGCGTTCTTTCCGGCGCGCGCAGCATTGCAGTAGAGACCAGCGCTCTCCATTTCAACAGCAAGCACACCCATCTTCTGCCAGGTCTTAAGGCTTGCTGCATCGTCATAGAAAGTATCCGCCGAAAGCAGATTGCCGACCTTATATCGAACTCCGAGCTTCTCGGCGCTCTCAACGGCCTTTTGGACGAGCTCATAGCTCGCGATCGGCGCGAATGTGCCGGGAAGACCGTACTGAGCAACGAAATTCGAGTTGGTGCAGGCGCCCATTCCGATCACAACATCGCGGATCTTAAGATCGGGATGGACAGCTCCCGCAGAGCCGATCCTAATTATATTATCAACGTCATAAAAGTTGAAAAGCTCGTATGAGTAGATGCCTATGGCCGGTATGCCCATTCCACTGGCCATGACAGAAACGCGCTTGCCTTTATAGGTGCCGGTGTAGCCCTGAACGCCGCGAACGTCGTTCACAAGGACACGATCTTCAAGAAAGTTTTCGGCAACAAACTTGGCTCTCTTCGGGTCTCCGGGCATAAGGACTGTTTTTGCGAAATCGCCCGGTTTTGCCGCGATATGCGGAGTAGGAGTATTGCTCATAACTGCACCTCTTCAAATTTGGTGATTATATTATACCATAGGTCAGCAGCTTTTTCAAGCATTGCCGGGTGTAGTGTAGTATATTTTATTTTTGAGCAGCTTTGAGCTCATTTGGTGTTGACTTGGAGAGGAAAAAGCATTATAATTATCACTTGCATGGTTCTTTCCGATCGCGAAACGCCCATGCTATACCCGAATAAAGAGAGGGGGGAAATTTTTAATGGAAATCCGTGTAGGCGAAAACGAGTCTTTGGAAAGTGCAATTAAGCGTTGGAAGCGTAAATGCGCGCGTTCCGGCATCCTTGCCGACGCAAGGAAGCGCGAGCACTATGAGAAGCCCAGCGTAAAGCGCAAAAAGAAGGCTGAGGCTGCAAGAAAGCGTAAGTATTAAAAAACTTGGGGCGGTTTTGGCCGCTCCTTTGTTTTTCTTTCGATATTCACTCCTAAAACGCTTTTAAACCGACGCTCTATATGTTATAATGTAGCGAATCATTCATGAATAAGCGGAGGATCCAATGATAAAAAGCATGACGGGCTTCGGAAGAGCTTCCCTCTCTGTTGACGGAAGGGAACTGACTCTTGAGTTCAAGGCGGTCAATCACCGTTTTCTCGACCTGTCTTTCAGATTCCCAAGGACGCTTTCCTTCCTTGAGGATGCCGTTCGCGGCGAACTTTCGCGGCTCGTTTCGCGCGGACATATCGATGCATACGCATATTATCGAAACACACGAAGCGACGCTAAGAGCGTCAGCATCGATAAGTCGCTCGTTTCCGCGTATTTGAGCGCCGCAAATGCGCTTTCCGATGAATTCGCGCTTCAGAACGATATTTCGGTTTCAAAGCTGCTTAGGATATCCGATCTTGTAAGCATCAACGACGCCGACGATGACCCCGATGCGCTCAAGGAGCTAATGATCAGGGCTGTTCGCGCAGCCTGCGCCGAGCTTATCAAGATGCGCGAGGTCGAGGGCGAGCGCATAAAACTCGACCTTGAAGCAAGGATCGCGCTGCTGTCGGATATCCGCAACAGAATATCCGAGCGCGCGCCGCTCGTTGTGGAAAGCTACCGCGCCAAGCTCAACGCAAGGATCGAGAGTATCCTTTCGGATACAGAGATCGACCGCGCACGGCTTGCGACCGAGATTGCGTTGTTTGCGGATAAGGCCAATATCGATGAGGAGCTTGTTCGCCTCGAAAGCCACTTTAAAGGCGCGCTCGAGCTGCTTGCAAGTATTGAACCTGTCGGCAGAAAGCTCGATTTCCTCGTTCAAGAGATGAACCGCGAGTTCAACACCATCGGTTCAAAGGCCAACGACCAAGCCATCACCGCTTTGGTGATAGACGGCAAGGCGGAGCTTGAGAAGCTGCGCGAGCAGGTGCAGAATCTCGAGTAAGCCAATCGTTTCGGCGAATCAACTTTTTATTAAAATATTGCGGAGGCATTTATGCTCATCGATATCGTAAACAAAACCGGCAATCTCATCGTTCTTTCGGGTCCCTCGGGGGTTGGAAAAGGCACCATCGGCGCGCGCCTTCTTGAAAAGCATGACGACCTTTGCTTCTCCGTTTCCGCCACCACGCGCGAGATGCGCGAGGGCGAAGAGGAGGGCGTGAACTACTACTATAAAACCGTTGAGGAATTCCAAACCATGATCGACAACAACGAATTCCTCGAGCACATGCAGGTTTTCGGCAAGAATTACTACGGCACTCCGCGCAGATTCGTTGAAGAGAAGCTTGCGCAGGGCATCAGCGTTCTCCTCGATATCGACGTTCAGGGCGCTATGGTCGTTAAAAAGAACTATCCCGAAGCGGTGATGATATTCATCGCTCCCCCGACCCTTGCCGAGCTTCGCCGCCGCCTCGTCGGGCGCGGCACGGATTCCGAGGAAGCCGTCGAAAGGCGCTTTGCGCAGGCGAAGACCGAGCTTAGGATGGTCAACGAATACGACTACGTTGTTGTAAACGACGATCTCGAGCTTGCAGTTGAGGACGTTGAATACATCCTTCGCTCTTCCCGCCTTGCAGGAAGGGAGTATAAGGACGAGTTGTTCCGCATACTCAATGCCGAGGATGTTTAACGCGCGGCGTGACACTTAAACAGTTTCTAATTTTTCGGAGGTATATAAAATTATGCATCAGATGAATCATCCCCCCGTTGTGGAGCTTGAAAACAAGGCGGGCTGCCGCTATATGCTCGTTACCGCTGTTGCGAGAAGAGCAAGGCAGATCATCGCAAAGAAGCAGCACGGCGAGCTCAAGCCCGTTACCCAGGCTGTTGATGAGCTTTATAACGGAGAGCTTGAGCTGAAGTATCCGAACGAATACTATCAGACTTCGGAGAAATAAACCATCGTTCAAATTCGTATCCAACATATCAGCATAGATAGGAGAGCGTGAAGCACAATGTTTGCAAGGGTGATAGTTGATATTTCAAACACCAATGTGGACAAGCTGTTTACCTACTCTGTGCCGGATGAAGTAAAGGCCGCCCCCGGTCAGCGTGTTCTCGTGCCATTTGGTCGTGGGAATAAGCCGATCGAGGGCTTTATCATTGCGCTTTCCGAGGAAAAGCAGACCACGCACGAGGTCAAACACATCATAAGAACGCTTGAGCCCTATACCGTGCTGACAAGCGAGCAGCTCACGCTTTCCGAATGGATATGCGCTGCCTACCACTGCACCCGCGCCGAATCGCTTCGCGGAATGATTCCCGCCAAGCTTCGCGGCTCAAGAGTGAAGGAAAAGACCGTCCGAACACTGCGCTTATCCCCTGATGCGGATAGAGCAAGCTTTGTCGCCTCGATTTCTTCAAAGGACGGAACAGTGAAGGCACCAAAGCAGCTTGAAGTGTACGAACTGCTCGACCATCCCGAGGCCGAATACACCGCATCGGATATTGGCGCCTTCATCCCCGGCGCAGCTTCCGCGATATCGGCGCTTGTAAAAAAAGGTATACTTATCGAGACCGGAAGGGAGATATTCCGAAACCCATTTGCGGGTCGTGACCCGAAGTCGACCCTCCCGCTCCCCCTCGTGCCCTCCCAGGCCGCTGCGCTGAATGCAATCAGAGAGGCAAAGAGCGGAGAGACGCTGCTTCTGCACGGCGTTACCGGCAGCGGAAAAACAGAGGTCTATATGCAGGCTATTGCCGCTGAACTCGAAAAGGGACGCGGAGCCATCGTGCTCGTTCCCGAGATATCGCTGACGCCACAAACCACCGACCGATTCAGAAGCCGCTTCGGAAACACCGTTGCGGTGCTCCACAGCCATTTGAGCGACGGCGAACGCTTCGACGAGTGGCGGCGCATTCGCTTTAAAAAGGCGCGGGTCGTTATAGGCGCACGCTCGGCGGTGTTCGCGCCAGTTGAGGAGCTCGGCCTCATAATTATTGACGAGGAGCACGAACCGAGCTATCAATCCGAGCAAACGCCCAAATACTCCGCTGTTGAAGTCGCGCGTCGCAGAGCGCGCATTACGGGAGCGAGGCTCGTTCTAGGAAGCGCAACGCCGTCTTTAACGAGCTATTACCGCGCAAAACGCGGGCAGTATAAGCTCATCGAGATGCCCGAGCGCATAAACGGCGAAAACATGCCGCGTGTGGACATTGTTGACATGCGAAGCGAGTATCTTTCGGGCAACAACGGCATATTCTCAAAGCTCTTGAAGGACGCGATTGCTCATTGCCTTAAAAAAGGGGAGCAGGCGATACTGTTTTTGAACAGGCGCGGGTATTCTTCGCACGTTGAATGCCGCGCCTGCGGCTTCGTTTTTACCTGCAAAAACTGCGACGTTGCGATGACGTATCACAAATTCGACAACGTGCTTCGCTGCCATTACTGCGGTGCGACCGCTTATGTGCCTAATAAATGCCCAAGCTGCGGCAGCGAGTTCGTCAAGTTCTCCGGCATGGGAACCCAGCAAGTCGAGGAACAGCTTCAAGATCTCTTCCCCGAGATTCGGACGCTTCGAATGGATACCGACACAACGGGCGGCAAGAACGCGCACCGCGACATTCTCGACAGCTTCACGCGCGGCGAGGCGGACGTGCTTATCGGCACGCAGATGGTAGCCAAGGGTCTCGATATACCGAACGTTACGCTCGTCGGCGTCGTTTTTGCGGATTCAACGCTTTTTCACTCCGATTATCGGAGCGGTGAACGCACATTTCAGTTGCTGACCCAAGTTGCGGGAAGAGCCGGAAGAGCCGACAAGCAGGGTCGTGTCGTCATTCAAACGAATGCTCCGAACCATCGCGCAATCGCGCTTTGCACCGATCACGACTATAAGGGCTTCTATAATCTCGAGATCGGCGACAGGCTGCACACACTGTTTCCGCCGTTCTCGGTTTTCGTTCGCGCGCTTTTCGTTTCAAGGAATGAAGTCGAAGCTTCGGAAGCTGCGGGCAGGTTTTCTTCCGAAGTTACGGAAGCGATTCTGAGCACTCTTTCAAAGCACAGCGCCGAAAACGAGCTTATCTTCGTTATGCCCGGTGCGGCGCCGATAAGAAAAAGAGACGGCGAGTATCGCTACGCCGTCATAATCAAGCTTGCAAGGACCGCGCACACCGCCGCGGCGATAGAAGCGCTTTACCAATTCGCATCGAATAGTCCCGAGGAGACTTGCCGAGGCATTGAGGTGAACCCGCAGGACATGCTTTGATCCGCGATCGGATTCACAATCACTCAAAATGCCCGTTCACTACGAGTCTGAGTCCGACCTCAAGCCCGACCTTGAGCGATGGAATATCGAGCCATTCCTCGCGCGTATGCGCACCGCCGCCATTCAAAAGCCCGAAGGTCGCTGCGGGAACTCCGAGAGAAAGCGGGATGTTTGCATCAGTCGAGCCCATGACGAGCTGCGGCGATCTTCCCGTAACAGCGGTTATCGCCTCACTGCAGCGCACGATAAGCTCCGAAAAAGCAGCCTCGTCCACATTGCCGCCGCAGGGGCGCTCGCCGATAAGCTCCGCATCAAAGCGCGCGTCAGCGCAGTTCGCCGAAGAGAGCAGAGTTTTGAAGCTATCGCGCATATATGTAAGCGCTTCCCTATTATCCGAGCGGTACTCATACAGCAGCTCGCAGCTCTGGGCGATCGTGTTTACCGAGGTTCCTCCGCTGATGATCCCAACATTATAAGTGGTGATGCATTCAAGCTGAGGAATCTCCTGCTCGTACAGTCTTGAAACGAGTTTTGCCATGTGATGAATCGCGTTCGGGTTTCCGAATACGCCGAAGGAATGTCCGCCGACCGTTTGCGCCGTTACGCGCCAGCGCTCCGAGCCGACGGCCTTTGCGCAGATTCCGCCGTCCAGATTGCAGTCGAACGAAACGACCTCCTTCACCCTGCCCGCGTGATCCTTCATTATCTGCCTAATGCCCTTTAGGTTCCCGAGCCCCTCCTCGCAGGAATTGAAAACAAACATAACGGGAGCCTTGGGGCGAAGCCTGTTTTCGCGTATATAATCGAGCATCATCAGTATCGCGACAACGTTTGCTGTGTCGTCGCCCACGCCGGGAGCGTAAAGTCTGTCCCCTTCCTTGCGAACCGTAAGAGGCGCTGTATCGGGAAAAACAACGTCCGTATGCGCGGTATAGCAGGTGATGCCGCTGTCCTCTTCGCCGAAAAACGTAACGATAATGTTATTTGCTTCGTCCACTCGATAGTCAAAGCCGCGCGAATGAAGCCGATCCACAAGGAATTCTACCCGCCTGTCCTCATTGCCAGAGGGCGCGGGTATCGCGGCAAGCGTTTCGAGCAGTTCAAGCTGCTCGTTGAAATGCGATTCGATCCAGTTTTTCATCTTGGGCTCCTTGCATCATTATTCGTTTACCGGATCATGACGGAAGTATTATGCAGGGTGAATCCTCAAGCGGCGGCTTCCGAGGCGAGCTTTCGGTTTTTGATTACGATAGCGAGCTATGCGTATATGAGTTCTATAGCGGCACGGGCGACGCGACCCTAAGGCGCATATCAGGTTACGGCATAAGCTCAAATCAACGCATTTGTGGAGCGGAAGCGTTTCGGACACCGCTCCATTCGCCTTACGCGCAATTGAAAGCTGGTTTGATGCTTTGGATGGCTCGGGATTGTCGGAGTAAACGTTCTTCAAAATTTAAGAAAACCCCGGAAAGCGCATCGACTTACGGGGTTTTCTGGCACACCATACCGGATTCGAACCAGTGGCCTTTCGCTTAGGAGTAGTCGAAGCGGGCGATTTGAAAACATAAGCGTCTATTGATTTTTCTTTATAATACAAAGAAAAATCACTCAACGAGCGCCTGCTCAAATTGTTCGCTTGCTCCAGATTTCCCTGTCATTTACAAATGAATATGTGTGAAAAATGTGTGAAAGCAAGTCGCACTCTGTGAGGTATTCTTTATCCCTCAGCAGTGCGATTGCCTGTATCAAACAAAATTCACATCGATCATGATTACCATTTCACCTTCAGCATGTTCAACGGATTCGATTGCCGTGGGAGAAGGTATCGACCGCCCGTCAGCTTCAAGATCGATCATCATAAGTCGGATTGCATCTTTCGCCATATGGATGGCATCATCATAATTATGACCTTGAGTATTTATATCAAAATCCGGAATATAGACAACGTATCCGATCCCGACCGGAATGAGCACTATCGGGTATGTGGCTTTCATTACGCCCTGCCTCCATCGTTAAATATTCGTTTGCAGTTTTTCTCTAACCTTCATCAGAGCATAGCCGAGAAGATTTTGACCTTTCCATTTGCTCATATCAAAGCGTTCGGGATCGCTCATCGAGAGACCTATGCCCCAAACACGATCTTTTACAGCGCATTCTGCTAACACCGCATCACTCGTTGAAAGAAGCATCTGTTTCAATTCTTCGTTCTTGGAGAACTTTGCAGCAAGCCCTTCATACACTGCTATCTGCCTTACGCCGCTCCAAATATGGTCGTTGTATCCCGATACAAGCCTGCCAAGTTGCTTGATCTCATAAGCATCATCCGTCCGCATAATCTTCGCCGCGATTTCTGTATCGTTAAAGAGCAATGCCTTTTGATACATCATGCATTGCTCCATTGACGAAAACTCCATTCCCGCAAATATGAACTTTGACGGATACCAGTTGCTGAGATAACCGTTCTCTTCATAGGGATTGTGAAAACAAATGATCATTTAACCTCACCGACTTTACAAACGGCAAGTTCAAGCTCAAGATCGTGAAGCCCGTGATAGGCGTTCATCAGGTATTCGATAGGGATCTTCTTCACGACTTCAGCACTCGGAATATTATAGTACCACTGGTAGTAGGCGTAGAATTCTCCGATCCAATCGGGAATAAAGCCATCCATTGCAATCCCCGACTTGAGGACGTAGTTCTCGGTTTCAGTAAAATACCGCCACAGGCTCTTGGAGTCCATTGTGTTTACATAAGCCTTCGCTTCGTCTATGCTCCTTCTCGTCCTGCTGAGCATATAGGTTTGAATAAAATCCTTCGTGTCTTTATCGGGATAGGTTTGAGCAACATAGTCAAACAGCTT
>JAFZJT010000083.1 GCA_017553815.1 Clostridia bacterium | reverse complement strand
CCCACGCTTGCTCCCGGCACCACACCGACTCCGACTCCGCGGCCCACTCAAACTCCCGCGCCCGGCTCCACGCCGACCGCGAGACCCACAAGCGCGCCCGTCACCCCCGGCACGACTTCGCCCGGAGGCGTTTCGACGCCCGATCCCGCTCAGACCGCCGATCCCAATACGACAGAGGATCCCTTTGCCCGCTTCAGCGCCTTCCCCTGGCCCTCGACCACGCCCGACGGAAGCAAGGTAACGCCCGACGGCGGAAGCAAGACCACGCCCGATGCGAGCGCAGGGGCGTCCGAAACCCCGAACGAGGTCGCGTCGCTTGACCCATACGCGCGCTTCTCCCCCTCCCCCCTCGTGACGCTCGAGCCGATGGCGCCCTCGGTTGCCCCGAAGCTCGGACTCATCGTCGGCGGCGCTGTAGTCGTGCTCGTTGCCGCCTCAAGCCTGATACTGCTTCTCGGTCGAAGGAAGCGTGACGATGGCGAGGAATGATCCATAACGTATCTTAAACGGCTCGGCTTTGCCGCGCCGTTTGATATAAAAACAAAGAAATCGGAGGAAAAACAATGAACTTCAAAAAGCTTCTCTCCCTGCTGCTCGCTTTTGCGCTGATACTGGCGCTCGTTCCGGCAGGCATCCTCTCCTCTTCGGCGTCCGCCGAGGAGAGCCGCGAAGCGCGCATTGAAAAGCTTCTTGACTTCTCCGAGCGCCTGCACGAGATGGAAAAGCGCAGCGCTCCCGAGGTCAACAGAGCCAAGGCGATCGACGACCCCTACGCAAACGCCCGAATCATCGTCAAGAGCGCAAAGGCGCTCGATTACAGCGGCTCCATCGACCACGTGAACGGCTATAACGATTGGCATATCATCCAGTACTCAAGCCCAGCCGCCGCCGAAAAGGCCGCAAACGAATACAAAAAGCTCGATTGCGTTAAGTATGCCGCGCCCGACGCGATAATGAGCATCGAGCAGCAGCCCCACGTCAACTCCTTCCGTTCTTGGGGTTACGGCGAGGATCACGTCGGCGCTTTCAACTACAACGAATGGCTGCTTGAGGACGGCGTCACCGTGGACGATCTTCCCCAGATCATAGTCGGCATCATCGACACCGGCATCGACGCGAGCCATCCCTTCCTCTCCGGCCGCGTTCTGAATATAGGCTTTGACTTTGCAAACGGCGACTCGGATCCCGACGACGACCACTACCACGGCACACACGTTGCGGGCACAGTTGTGGACGGCACCCTGCCGAACGTCAAGGTCGTTGGCATCAAGGTCATGGACTCCGGCGGATACGGCAACACCAGCGATATCGTCAACGGCTTTGAGTTTGCCTATATCAACGGCTTCCAAGTCTGCAACGCGAGCCTTCGCGGCCCGAGAAACGACGACACCTACGCGATGTATTCCGAGGTCATAAACGCGGGCTTCGATGCGGGCACGGTTTCCTGCGTCGCCTCCGGCAACGACGGCGGCAACGCAATGGACTACGTTCCCGGCAGCGTTGAGCGCGCCTTCACCGTTGCATCGCACGGCCGTGACAGAACCATGTCCTACTTCTCCAACACCGGTCCCTGCGTGGATATCACCGCTCCCGGCGAAAACATCAGCAGCTGCATCCCCGGCGGCGGCTACGAATCGCTCAGCGGCACCAGTATGGCCACGCCGCACGTTTCGGCGGCCTGCGCGATGCTCAAGAGCTATTATCCCGAGCTTGAGGCGGACAGCGTCGTTGCCACCATCAAGGCGGCCTCCGTTGACGAAGGGCTCGTGGGCGGCGGCGACGGACTGCTCTGCGTTACCGACCTTCTCAAGTACGACGTGCACCTCAACGGCGAGGATACCTCCATGCACTTCACCTCCCCCGGAAACTATCCTTGGGTAACGGAATCCGGCTCCGCCTACAGCGGCAACGCGGGCGTGAACAATTCCTCTTCCGTCATCAAGAGCGTCGTCAGGCTCGGCGCATATCAGCGCATCAGCTTCTCCTACAAGGTATCCTCCCAGCAGAACAGCGACTACTTCCGCTTCAAGGTGGACGGGCAGACCGTTTTTGAAACGAGCGGCAGCGTTGGCTGGCAGGAGTTCAGCCACGTTATCGCGGGCGGCGGCGTCAAGACCATTACCTGGGAGTTCACCAAGGACGCTTCGGGCGCATCCGGCTCCGACAAGGCATGGCTTAAGAACGTGGTTCTTGAAAAGACCCTGAGCACCGTTATGAACGACGAAAGCGCGCCCGACCCGTTTGAATTCACCTCAACCGGCAGCTATCCCTGGCTCGTGGACGGCGACTCCGCCAAGAGCGGCAACGCGGGCGTGAACTCCTCGGTTTCCGAGGTATCCGCCACCGCGATGCTCACCGCTGGCATCTCCGTCAAATTCTTCTATAAAACGAGCTGCGGCGCGGGCGACAAGCTCCAGTTCCTCGTGAACGGCACAGTCGCGCTGACCGTTTCCTCCGCCACCGAATGGACGGCGTTTGAATACGAGCTCCCCTCCACCGGCAGCTACACCTTCACCTTCCGCTACACCAAGGACGCTTCCGGCGCAGCGGGAAGCGACTGCGCTTGGGTAAGGGGCGTTAAGCTCTTCCACAGCCTCGGCAGCGCGCTGAACGTTCCGGGCGGCCATCTCGTTTTCGATTCCGATGGTCAGTACCCCTGGGTCGTTGAGGGCGGCTATGCCAAGAGCAGCAACGCGGGCATCGCAAGCAGCGAATCCGTGATGACCCTGACCCTCAGCATGAGAGCGGGCGACGAGCTCTCCTTCCGCGCCAAGGTCAGCAGCGAAACCGGCTACGACAAGTACACCTTCAGCGCCAATAACTCCGAGCAGTTCAACCGCTCCGGCAACGTGGATTGGTTCACCCACACCTACACCGCGCCGCAGGACGGCATGTATACCTTCACCTGGAGATACAGCAAGGACTACAGCGTGAACCAGGGCTCGGATGAAGCGTATCTGGACGACGTTCGCCTCACCACCGTTTCAAGCAGCCTTCCCGGCGACAGCAACGAGAGCGGCTCCATCGAGGTTGCGGACGCGCTGCTCGCCATGCGCTATGCTCTCGGCCTGATCGGCGAGAACGAATTGAACGTCAATAACGCCGATATCGACGAAAACGGCAGCGTCTCCATGGCCGACGCCGTTGTGATCCTTCGCATGTCGCTTGGGCTGAGGTAAAGGCTCGAAACAAATACCGAATCTTTTATTTCAAAAGGCTTTAACAAACTCCAAGGAGCGGGCAATTGCCCCGCTCCTTTTGCTTACCGTTTGCGGTTTACAAGCGCCAGATACAATGATATAATAAATTTGTCGAAAACTGCGGGAGGGCAACGAAATGGAAACAAAAGCCAACAATAATACAAGGCCTATTAGTTTTGAGCAAACCGAGCTTTGGAAGCTGTTTGAGCGCAAGGCAAAGGAAAGAGGGCATTCTATTGAAAAATTAAAAGTTTTTTGCACCGCAGCCGAAACGCTTTCAAAAGAAGTAATCAAAAACTTCCCGTATTTTACGCTGCACGACAACACTCATATCGCCGGCGTATGCAAATGGATGAATCTGCTTCTCGGCGATAAGGCGGAGCTTATCAGCGTGGAGGAGACGGCGCTGCTGCTTATGGCGGCCTGCTGCCACGATCTCGGGATGCTAATTGGCGAGAACGAGGAAAAAGAGCTGATCGCGCAGGCGAAAATAGAGCACGACAATTGGAAGGAATACTTCCTGCGCCATCCGAAGGATCGCGAAAAGCTCGAATCGGAAAAGAGCCGCCATGAGGTCGTTGTGAACTATGTTCGCGAGAACCATCACATTCGCTTGGAAACCGTTATGAAAAAAACGGGCTTGGAGCTTGATGACAGCTTCCTTTTAGACTGGGGTATCAGCGATGAAATGCTGTTTGCCGTTTGCAAAAGCCATGGCGAAAAGCTTGATGATCTAAAGCTGAATACCGAAAACATCGATGTAAATCTATGCGCCGTTCTTTTGCGCCTTGCCGATGCGCTGGACTATGATTCAAACCGCGCTCCAAGCATTCTTCTCCGCTTTTTGAAGCTTGATGAAAAAGCCGGCCCCGAAAATGCCAATGCAGATGAGCGTGAGAGAAGCCGTAGGGAATGGCAAAAAAACAGAGCCGGCGTATTTCATCGGTCGCGCCCTAACTCGATGGCCATCACATACAGAGCAAAATGCTATCAGCCATATATTGAGGCTGAGCTTAATGATTATCTCAAATGGCTGAAAGATGAATTGCAGAAGTGCTACAGTTTTGTTGAAACATACTGCAAAGATTATTCCGAAAAAAAGAACAACCCCATACCGCTGATTCTTAACTCTAAAATAGAATCTGTCGGCTATGATTCAGCCGAGATCAGGCTTATGATGGATCAAAACAGGGTGCTTGAGCTGCTCTCCGGCGAGGAGCTGTACGGCGATCCGGGCGTTTTCGTGCGCGAGCTGCTTCAAAATTCGATCGATGCCGTGCTGCTGCGCTGCGAAAGCGATGATTGCTTTTCCCTTGAGCAGGGCGAGATAAATATCGATGTTTGGACGGACGTGAAAGACGGGCGGTACTGCTGGTTTCGCATCAAGGACAACGGGATCGGCATGGATAAGGCGATAGTTCAAAAGTATTTCCTGAACGTTGGCCGCTCCTACTACAACGACGAGGAAGGCTATATAAAGGATCTGCTCAAGCAGGGAAAGACTTCCCCGAACTTCAAGCCCATAAGCCGCTTCGGTATCGGCATACTCTCCTGCTTTATGGGCGAAGGAAAGACCAACCGCCTGGAGGTTTCGACCAAGCGCTTTCCTTTTGATAATTCGGAAAACTATAAGCCCGTTCGGCTCGATATCACAGGTCTGAACGGCTATTATTACCTGACCGAGCTTTCGGAGGTAAAGCAGGGCGAACCCATGCCCAAGCCACCGAAAGAACCTGCCGAATATGAGTATATGCGCGGCATAGGCACCACCATCTGCCTGCGGCTAGATCTTTACAATACCACCATTTCTTCTTTCCGCAAGCTTTTGGATAAGTTTATCCGCTTCCCGAAGATAAAAATTAGCTTTACCGACCACCGCACCGCAGAAACAAAGACCTATCCCACGCAGCAGGAGCTTGAAGCCTTGCTCGATAAGCTCAATCCCGATTTTGATAAAACCGGCGAGGTTACAAAGCATGTCCACAGGATGAAGGAGGAGGATTTTGAAAAGCTGAAAGCGGAGATCCCCGAAGCGGATTGGTCGAATGTTGAATGCCCCGAGCTTGTGCTGGAATACCCGCCGCTGCATAAAATGAGTCTTTCGGGGAATCTGAGTGGGGCAATAGTTGATCGGCATGTATTATCCCCTCAATTGATAGAATTCAAATCATATTCCATCAACTATTACGGTTATGAGTCTTGCCTTTCTATGACCTTGGATATTGACTGTGAAGATATGCTGTATCCTTTATCGGCTCGGTTCCATTATGATTATAATGCAATTGACAACAGAATTGAAAACTTAATTGATACAATAAATAAAAAGTTCATCAATCTATGCATTTGTTTTTCTGATTATCTAACCGCTGATGAAGATGCTCTTCATTATTTGCTCTCGGATTATTCAAAAGAGGCTTTCTGCACGGCATACAATGGAATTTTATGTGATGTCAGTAAAAATTATTATTTCCGAAGAAAAAGTCCGCTGTTGCTGACCAATAATTACCGCCCTGAAGTCTCCCTTGCAAGAGGTGAAATGCGCAACCTTCCCATTGATGCTGCCTGCGAGATTGCACTGCTGTTTGAAAACAGCACGCTTACGCCAAATTCCCTCAAATCTTGTCCCGCATCGGAGTATTATGCTTTTTTGGAAAAGTATAAACTTCTCTCTTCGGAAGCCAAAAGCCCCGCGGCATGTTATCTGCATAAGCGTATTTCGCAGTACAAAAATGAGATCGAAGAGAACGGATATATATTCTTGCATATTTGTTGCAGTGATCAGCTGAGTCAGATCATGACTGCCGCCCTTAAAAAGCGTGGATATATCTTTGTTGCCACGGAAATCGATATTCATATGGAAAGGAGCGATGGCAGCTCCGCCTTCGATTCCGAGGAAGCTTTCCCGCTTGCCCTATTTGCCGACAGATTTGAGGCGAGAGGGTTTGGAAAGACTTCTATATTTGGGCCTAAATCAAACAGCTTCTCCCCCTCCCATCCCTTCTCAAAATGGCTTATTGATAACCGAGAGTTGCTTCAAAAGGATGCTCGCTCCGTTTACGACAGGATCATAGGGGCAATGGCGGAAAGCAGTAATCCCGACGAGCTTACCCGCACGCTCAACGCGATACTCGATCAGCTTCGCCGTCTTTCCAATAATCCGTTTAGGGTTCCCGACGATCTGCGTATCGAAGAAGGCGAGATAACCAGCTACGAATAAATATACATATAATAGGGAAAACGACGCAAAAGCGCCGCTGTCCACACCGCCAAAGAGCCCCCTTATGGGAGCTCTTTTCGCTTAATCTATATCTGCTTTTTGCGTTTCTTTAGGCAAGCGCGGCCTCAAACTCGATCACGCCAGCCCCATCGCCATTCTCATTATCGCGACCGCGTCCGCTATGGTCACGGCGCCATTGCCGTCCATATCCGCGTTTTCAAAGCAGGGGATGGTATCCACAAGCCCCATCGCATAGCGCATGGCGAGCACCGCGTCCGCAACGCTGACCGTGCCGTTGCCGTCCGCGTCGCCGGGCGTTACGGTGGTTCCCGTGAAGCGCGCCGTCACCTCGGTAAGGCTCGCGGGGACCTCGGCATAATAGCAGTAGTAGGAGCTGTAATAGGGATACCAGGTGCCGTTCGAGATAAGATTGCCGTTCCGGTCGTAGAAGCCGAGGAACTGCTCGCCAGGCTCGGGCGCGGCGAAGAGATACAGCTCGCGTGCGCCGGTGTGATAATCGTTTTCGCAGTAATAGCCGATATAGCCCGCGCCCTGCGCCTTGACCCTATTCAGGGAAAGGTTCGGGCAGTTGGACAGATCGAGCTGACGCATCGGGTTCGTGATGCAGCCGAGCTTGAGAAGCTGCGGGCTGCTAAGAAGGTCGATCTCGCTCAGGCCGCTCATAGTGCAGTCGAGGTACTCAAGCGAGGTGCAGCTCGAGATATCCAGCGAAGCAAGCTCGTTTTTGCCGCAGTGCAGGTCGTTGAGCGCGGTGCAGCCCGTTATATTCAGCTCCACCATGCCGTTGCTCTCGGTATCGAGTATCGTCAGCTCCTTGAGCCCCGAAACGTCCAGCGAAACGATGTTGTTGTCGTTGCAGTAGACGCTGTAGATATCGGGATTGCTCAGCACGTTCACTTCCTCAAGCTCGTTGAACTGGCAGTCGAGCAGAAGCAGCACGGGGTTCGCCGAGGTGTCGATCGCGGTGAGGCTGTTGCCCGCGCAGTTCAGATATAAAAGCTCTGGGTTTTCGGAAGTATCCAGCGCGGTCAAGTGATTGTTGTAGCAATAGATGTACCAGAGCGCGGGGTTGTTCGAGGTGTCCAGCGCGGTCAGCTCGTTCTCGCCGCAGGAGAGGATTCCGAGCATCGGGTTGCCCGAAATATCGAGCGAGGTGATGCGGTTCGTTGCGCAGTACAGGTCGGTCAGCATACCGCAGCCATCGGTGATGACTCCGGTTAGCTCGTTGCTCCAGCAGATGACCTTGGTGACGTATTCGCAGTCCGCAACGTCCAGCACGCCCACGAGATTGCGCTGCGTGATATGCACGATATCGAGGCGCTTTTCGGCGCCCATAAACGTCCACTGGAAGGTGCGCTCGCCCCAGCCGTCAACGCCCCAGCTCTCGGGGTCGTTCGGGTCGTAGCTCGAACTGAGCTTGGTGCCGTTCTTTACGCCGCTTGCGTCGGTCTGCTCCATGAAAGCGACGCATTTGGCGTAGTCATGGGCGTTGTAGCCCTCGGGGATCGTCCAAAACGGCTCGATTTCGCCCCTCTGCGCCGTAACGGCGGGAAGCGCGGAAACGGGGATGCTCGCAAGCGCCAGGATGAGCGCAAGAGCGAGCGCAAGCATGATCCTAAGCTTCTTCATTTTCATTTCCTCCTGAATACTTTTTCTTCGCCGCAAGCGCTGCGGTACACCCTATATTATATCATCCGCGCTTTAATGGGTCAAGAACGCGGAGCGGGAAAATGACTAACGGTATGGAAAAGCGGAGAGCCGAAAAGCTCCCCGCTTGATCGTTTCATTCAAACCGCTGTGCGGCCGTCAAACGCTGTTGCCCGCTCAGTTCTCCACGGGGAAGGTCTCGATAAGCTCCAGCGCCTTCCTCAGAACGAGCAGCGAGTCCACGATGGTAACTTCGCCGTCGCCATCGACCTCGGCCTGTGCGAGCTGGGTATCGGTGAGGTCGATAAGACCCATCACATACCTAAGCGCCAGAAGCGCGTCCGCAACGTCCACGTCGCCGTCGTTGTCAACGTCGCCGACGATCTCGCTCGCGCCTTCGCAAACAACTGGTATGCTGTTCATATAGCAAATCCAGTTCTCTTCATCCACATAGCACCACTGCATATCGAGGATATCGGTGCCGCCGTCGGCATAGAACACGCAATCCTCGGCGAAGTAGTAGCCTTCTTCCGCCACTATCATGCAGCCCTCGGTGTACTCATGTCCGGCGATAAAGATATGACTCTCGTTCCACATCTGCTGCTGGTCGGTCTCATCACGCCAACCGCCGGCGATGATGTAGTACGGCGCATCGTCTGGGGTGGTGAGGAAGAAATGGTCGATGCCGACAACGCCCTCGACCGGGGAACCCCAGCCGTCGACGTAAACTTCGTGGATCGCGTAGGGATCGTCGATGGGCTCGCCGCCCTCGCCCCAGAACTCGACCTGATCGATCCAGATCTCGTACATATCGTAGCAATGATCATAGAACGCAAGGTAGACGGTCTGACCGACATAGTCGGAAAGATCGACCTCATAGCGGGTCCACGCATCCTCATAGCCGGTCTGCGGGCTGATGTTGCCCTGAAGCAGGGTCATCGCGTTGCTATCATTGGAGTTGCCGATGTAAAGATCGAATGCCTCGGGATAATCCGAGTTTGCATTGGTCGCATAGAAGCTCACGCTCGCAGAACCCTCGCGAAGCTCGACAGCGGGAGTGATCGCCCAGTTGTCCGCCTCAAATGCGCCGACGTAGTCGATGAAGGAGTAGGACATGATGAAGCCGGTGCCCTCATGCGCCATCGTGGTGTAGTCATAGTTGCCGGGGTTTTCGTCGGAATGCACCCATTCGGTGTCGCCTGTGCCGATAATGGTCCAGCCCTCAAGCGCGTCCGCACCCTCGAAGTAGTAGCCCACGATCAGGTCTTCCTCAGCGGGAGGATTGGGATCGTCGGGACCGGGCTCGGTGCCGCCGCCTTCGCCTTCGAGGATCTCAACGTCGTCGATGAAGAATCGCCACTGGTCGTAGCAGTTGTAGTGGCGGATAGCAACGTACACGCTCTGACCGGCATACTCGGAAAGATCTATGGTATCAACGTGCCAGTTTTCATCGTTGTAGGAATAGAGATCGTCGGTAACGGGCTGCATCTCGTCGATGCTGTCGGTGGTGCCGACGTAAATGCGATAGGTTTCGGGATAGGAATAGGAATAGCTCTTAACAGCGTAGGAAAGGGTGATAGTACCCTCCGAAAGCTCGGTGAGCGGGGTTATCGCCCAGTTGTCGGGATTGAGCGCACCGCCGGAGTAGGACGCGGAAGCGATCATATAGGTTCCGCTGTGCGCACTCACAAGGCTCGAGTGCTCCCAGTTGTTGCCGTCGCCGTCTGAATCGATGAACTGCCAACCGTCCTCGAGGGGGTCGGTCTCAAAGTCCCAGGTTACAACGTGGGTCTGTTCCCGGGATGCGGGAACCGCTCGAAGCTCCTGCGCGAGCGCGCCCACGGGCAGCACGGTAAGAAGCATCAGAAGCGCAACCGCGATACCGATAAACTTTTTCATGTTTTTTCCTCCTAAAACAATTGTTTTGCGCAGATGCTCAGCACCTTCAGCATATACATTATACCACAGCGCCGATATATAAACAAGGGTTATTTTTCCCGATCCGCGCAAACATAAAAGCCGCGCCGGAGCGAACCGACGCGGCGTTGAATACCGGATGCTTAATTCACGATGATCTCACGCGGGAAATAGGGAATCGTTCCGATCGCATAGCGCATAACGAGCAGAGCGTCGTCTATCGAAACGAGCTCATCGCCCTGCACCTCGGCCATGTCGAGCTGATCTTCATTGAGCACTTCCATGCAGATGAGCCAACGCATGATCATCAGCGAGTCCTCGATTTCCACGACGCCGTTCAGATTCACGTCGCCGTAGAGGGTCGTGGGCGTGGGGTCGGGATCGACGGGGATGTATTCGCCGCTGCCCCAAACCTCGAAGCTGTCAACGCTGAGCAGATTCTCGCCGTAGCAGTTATGATGGCGGATCGCGATATAAATAGTTTGATTCGCGTAATCGGAGAGATCGGCGGAATAGAGCTGATACGCGTTCGTAGTTTCGGTTTCAGGAATTATCACCGACATATTATCGATGCTCGTTCCCGCATAAACACTGAAGTGCTCGCGCCAGTACGCGTCGTACATAGTATCGAGACCCTCCGCATAGAAGGTGAGCGAAAGATCGTCGCTCGGGAGCGTGATCGCGGGCGAAATGAGCCAGTTGTCGGGCGTGGTAGGGCCGCCGTAGTTCAGGTCGGTGATATACGACTCGGAGCCCGCAACGCCAACGCCCTCATAGGCGTACCCGGGATGGAGCGTCAGTTCCCAGCCGAAGCCGTCGTCGTCGCCGTCCACAAACTGCCACTCGTCCATATCCTCTTCGTCGTTGAAGTAGCAGCCGTAAAGAAGGTTCTGCGGCGGGGGTGCGATGGGCTCAAAATCCGTAACGATCTCAACGTCGTCGATGAAGAACATATAGCCCATCTCGCAGGTTTCCGGCGTTATATAATGACGGAACGCGAAGTACACGGTCTGACCCGCAAAGGCGGAAACGTCCACTTCCTTCGTTTCAAACGCGAGCGGGATATCGTAGTTGCAGTTGAACGCCATGCTCGCGGCGATGGGGCTCATCTCGGAGATATCGGGCGAAGTGCCCGCATAGATCCTGAAGATATCCACGCCGGTGTACCTGTAGTTTCTTCCAACGAATCTGAGCAGCGCGCCCTCGTCGGGGATGGTGACAGCGGGCGTTATCGCCCAGTTTTCGGGCTCGTAATAGACGTTGTTCAGATAGGAATACGAACAAAGCGAATTGCTTCCGCTTGAAGCGTAGATCGACGAAACCTCCCAGTTTATTCCGTCGCCGTCGCCGTCCACAAAGATCCATCCTTCCTCGATCGGATCCGTTTCAAAGTCCCAAGAAGCGACCGTCTCTTCCTTCGTCGGCAGTTCCGCTTTCTTGTGTTCATTCGCTTCTGCGAATGCGGGGAGCGCCGCAAATAGCATTGCAGCAGCCGCCAAAATGCTGATGACCCTTTTCATATTGCTTCTCCTCCATTTTTTTATGCGCCGCAGCGCTAATATTATTATACCAACTCATGTGTAATTCTGCAATATGCACGGGAGCTTTTACGGGGCTCCACCCGGTTTTTCCTTCAAATATTTAATAGATTCATGCCTGTAGAACGAAAGTATAT
>JAFZJT010000082.1 GCA_017553815.1 Clostridia bacterium | reverse complement strand
TATTATTAAATCTTATTATACATTAATATAAATAAATAATAGAGTTCCATCTATTGACAAACCGATATCGGCTGTGTTAGTGTTCTCTTTGTTCGATATATGGTGCGGCGATCGGACGGCTCGAGCGGAGCATGAGCCGCCCTCCGCCGCGTTGTATATAAACAAATTCCAATGGAGGTTATAATGAAAACCAGAAGAATCCTCGCACTGGCTCTTGCCTTCATCATGGCCGTCGCCATGATCCCCGTGGCTTCCCTCGCAGAAGGTGCACGCAGCGTCACCTATGAAGCACGTCAAATGAGCAAGCTGGTAAAAACCTGGGCAGCTATCAACGCTGCCGAAGCAAAAGCCCTTGAAGAGGGCATGGATCGCGCTCAAGTGATCAACGCCGCGCTTGAGGCCGCTCTCAACACCCGCTACGTCGATAAGGACAGCATCTCCCTCGGCGGCAGGACCGACCCCGGCTTCTACTTCACCGTGGACGGCATGCACTGCGCCTACAACTATCATCTGCGCAACGAACTCAGCTCCGAAGGCGCGATGCAGGTTGACCCGAGCGAAGGCATCATCGTTTACGACGCAAACGGCAAGGTAGTTACCGAGTCCGTTTCCCCAAAGACCGTGAACACCTATTCCTCCCCGAACGTACTGCTCGTTGCTCCCTACTACGGCATCGACAGCCTCTTCACCGATCAGTACAAGACGGAGGCTCAGTCCATCGCGAATACGACCGGCGGCACATACACCCTTGTCCAGGCCGAGAACGCGACGGGTCCTAATATCGCCGCGAACGTTATCAATAAGGGCGTTGTTATCTACGACAGCCACGGCGTTCAGCGTGGAAACTCCAGCTATCTCTGCCTCACCACCAGCGCAGGCATCACCGCCGATGACTACAGCAACGGATGGGCGATCAACGTCAGTGACGGCGCATACATCGACGGCCGCTATATCCAGAACCATATAAACGGAAGGCTTTCAAACACCTTCTTCTGGATGGCCATGTGTCAGGGCATGAAGCGCGAGGGTAAGGGCACCACCGGCAGGGCTCTGCTCGCATCCGGCGCGGCAGCGGTCTACGGCTATTCCCAGAACGTTTCCTTCTCCGGTGATTATCGCTTTGAAGAGATATTCTGGGGCGAGATGAAGAACGGCGCAACCATTGCCGAGGCGTTTAACACTATGGTCAACAGTGTCGGTCTGCCCGATCCCTACGGCAAGGATAAGGCATATCCCGTTGTCATGAGCACCCGCGACGCATTCCCCGCCAATCCCGATTCGCGTCAAACCGTTTACTGCGATTGGCAGCTCGTTACCGACAATCAGAACGTCAACATCACGAGCTTTGAGCTCGACCGCAACTCTGTTCAGCTGATGCTCGATGAGACCGCATACGTCAACTTCAACACCGTTCCCACGAACGCGAACAACTACGAGCTGACTTGGACCTCCTCCAACCCCGCGGTTGCGCAGGTAAACGGAAACAGCGGCTTTGCGGCTATCAAGGGTCTTGAATACGGCGAAGCCGTCATCACCTGCACCGTTCGTGTAAACGGCTCCGTTTTCGGCACCGCGCAGGTAAACGTTATCATCCGCTCGGATCCCGAGCTCAAGGCGGCTCTGAACGTTGCGGGCGGCGCTCTCGACTTCGTGTCCGTGGGCGACTATCCCTTCAGCGTTAAGCAAGCGGACGGCAGAAGCTATGCGGAATCCGGCAATATCAACGTTGACGACAGCATTTCCACCTTGCAAACGATCATCAATATGCAGGCGGGCGAGACCCTCAGCTTCGATTACTGGTACAGCTGCGAATCCAACTACGACTGGTTCGACTTCAACGTAAACGACGTCAGCAAGCTCCATCTTTCCGGCACCTACAACAGCGACTGGAACAGCCACACCTTCACCGCGCCCTCCGCAGGCAGGTATAAGTTCGAGTGGCTGATGACCAAGGATCTGAGCATGAACAGCGGCGCCGACTGCGTAAGGATCGACAATGTTTCCTACTCCGGCGGCGGCTCCGCGCCCACCGCGACACCAAGGCCGACCAACACCCCAACCCCAGCGCCGACCGCGACACCAAGGCCGACCAACACCCCAACCCCAGCGCCGACCGCGACTCCGAGGCCGACCAACACCCCGACCCCGGCTCCGACCGCAACCCCGAGTCCCACGAATACCCCGACTCCCGCTCCCACTGCGGTTCCCGGCGGCACCTCCTGCATTGAGGTTTCAGCTCCCGTTGCGGGCGAGAAGTACGTTGTGGTTATCGGCGACAGTGCTGTTGGCAATACCATCTATTCCAACAATCATTATCTGACCGCCAAGACCGTTACCGTCAACTCAAACGGCACTCTGACGATCCCCGCAAGTGTGAACGCAAACGACATCCTTTGGCTCGTTGGCGGCAGCGCAAATGCGGGCTGGACGTTCCGGAACGTCGGCAACGGCAAATACATGGGTCTTGACTCCACCGAGTATCTTGCTCCCACCGCGACCTCCGTTGCGTGGAAATATGAGAACGGCGATCTGAACAACCAGATCGACTCCGAGGGTTACTACTACCTGACCATCAGCTCCGCCAATACTTATTTCACCACCGGCAAGAGCACGAGCGGCGGCGTTAAGCTTTACAGGCTCGTTGAGGGCGGCGCAAACCCGACCGCTACCCCCGCGCCAACCGCGACCCCGAGACCGACCAATACCCCCGCGCCAACCGCGACCCCGAGACCGACCAATACCCCTGCTCCCACCGCGGCTCCCGGCGGCACCTCCTACGTTGAGGTAAGCGCACCCGTTGCAGGCGAGAAGTACGTTGTGGCTATCGGCGACAGGGCTGTTGGCAATACCATCTATTCCAACAACCATTATCTGACCGCCAAGACCGTTACCGTCAACTCAAACGGCACTCTCACCATCCCCTCATCCGTTTCCGCGAACGACATCCTCTGGACCGTTGGCGGCAACGCCAACGCGGGTTGGACGTTCCGGAACGTCGGCAACGGCAAATACATGGGTCTTGACTCCACCGAGTATCTTGCTCCCACAACGACCTCGGTTGCGTGGAAATATGAGAACGGCGATCTGAACAACCAGATCGACTCCGAGGGTTACTACTACCTGACCATCAGCTCCGCCAATACCTACTTCACCACCGGCAAGAGCACGAGCGGCGGCGTTAAGCTTTACAAGCTCGTTGAGAGCGGCGCAAACCCGACCGCGGCACCGACCAACACCCCGGCTCCGACCGCAACTCCGAGGCCGACCAACACCCCGACATCTGCTCCCGTGACACCCACCCCCGCACCCACCGCGGCTCTCGCAGTTGACAGCTACGTTGAAGTAAGCGCCCCCGTTGCTGGCGAGAAGTACATCGTTGTTATCGGCGATAAGGCTGTTGGCAATACCATCTATTCCAACAACCACTACCTCACCGCAAAGTCCGTTACCGTCAATTCAAGCGGCATCCTCACCGTTCCCGCAAGCGTCAACGCAAACGACATCCTTTGGACCGTCGGCGGCAATGAAACGGCGGGCTGGACGTTCCGCAACGTCGGCAACGGCAAGTACATGGGTCTTGATTCCACCGAGTATCTTGCTCCCACCGCGACCTCCGTTTCCTGGAAATGGCAGAACGGCGATCTGAACAACCAGATCGACTCCGCAGGCTATTACTATCTGACCATCAACTCCGGCAAGACCTATTTCACCACCGGCAAGAGCACGAACGGAAGTGTCAGGCTGTTTAAGCTCGTCACCGCGGGCGCGGCTTCCGCTCCCGTGTTCGACAAGCCCGTTTTTAACGGCTTTGTAAGCTGAAAAACCCACTGACCCAAATAGAAAGAGTCCCCGATCCGCTCCGGGGGCTCTTTTTTTATTTTCGTGATTTCGTTTTTTGTTTATTATTGGAAACATCGTCCCCGTTTTCTTTTAATAATCAAGCTTCAAAATTTAGCGTATACGCGCGTTTCTTTCGGGCAAACTAAATCCGATCGAAACGGGCAAACGCCCGAAAAATGCAACGATAACGAAAGGACGGAAATATGGACAAAAGATCCGAACGCAAATGGAAGCTGCGCCAAACGAGGCTGCGCACCGCGATATTTTTCAGAAGGAACGGGCTGTATCTGTCGGCCTTCGCCTGCCTTGCCGTTTTGGGCATCGCGGCGGCGGTGCTGTTTTTGGGCGACGGCGATAAGCCCACGCCCGTAGGCAGGAGCGACGACGAGCGGCTCGCCGAGGTCGTGAGCACGCCCACCGCAGGGTCATCGGCCTCTCCCGCCCCGACCCAAAACCCGCGCAATGCGGTATCGCCCAAGCCCAACATCACCCTATCACCCTACGCTTACAACGTTTCGCCCGCGCCGAGCGCAAAGCCGCGCGAGACGGCCGTTCCCGCCGACTCGCCCGTGCCGATACCCGATATTACGCCGCATCCGGAGCTGACCGCCGATCCGCAGCTATCGAAGCTCCAGCCCCCTGTGGACGGTCACGTTATCCGGGTTTTCGCGATGAATTCGCTTATCTACTCCGAAACGCTCAAGCAATGGATGACGCATTCTGGCGTGGATATCGCGGCGAAGAAGGGCGATGAGGTTTACTGCGTACTCTCCGGCACCGTTGAAAACGTTTACTCCGACGATATGCTCGGCGTTACGGTCGTCGTGCGCCACGCAAACGGGCTTATAAGCGTTTATTCAAGCCTCAAGGATGAGCCGCCTGTCAAAACGGGCGACCGCGTCGACGAGCGGCAGGTCATTGGCTTTATAGGCGACACCGCGATAAGCGAATGCGCCGAAAGAAGCCACCTTCATTTCGAGCTGCACTATGAGGGCAGCCCGATAGACCCCGAGAGCATCATCACCTTCAATAAGGGAAGGGAATGACGGGGAACCGCTTTTAGTTAATAGTGAATATTGAATAATGAAAAGTGAATAGTTGAGGTTGAAATTCCTTCGGAATTTCAAAAGAAAATGCTTCGGCAGCGAACCGCCGAAGCATTTTTTCGTTTTATGCTGTTTTGTTCCTCGTCCTCAGATGGGGAGCTTCGATTTGATAAATTCGATGACCGCCTTTATCTTTTCGCCGATCTCGCCCTCAAGACCGAACTTAGCGGTGAGCGCATCGATGATTCTGCCGCCGATGCTGCGAACGTCCGCATCCTCGGGAGCGGAGGAACGCACGGAGCCGATGACCTCGTTTACCTGATCGCCAAGCTCGCCCTCGATGGGCAGCTTGCCGAGGATCGACTCGAAGAAGCTGCCGATATCGGGAAGCTTATCCTTGATCCCATCAACAACGTCGTCCACCTTGTCCTTAACGTCGTCCACAATGTTCTCCGCCGCGTCCTTAATGTCCTCTGCCTTGTCCTGCACGTCCTCTGCGGTGTTCTCGGCCGCGTTCGCCGCCTGATTTACCGCCTGCTCTGCTTCATTTTCCTTTCTCGAGAAAAGGTTTTTAATAGCGTCCAAAATACCTGCCATACCATATCTCCTTTTAGGATTAGTTCAGCATTCTCGATGCCTTGTATATATTACGGTATCCTTTTCTGATCAATACAACAGGAAATTCGATAAATTTACGATATTTTCAAGTGTTTTTTAACTCGTTTCATGTTTGTCTAACACTTCGAGCTCTATTCCAACCGCTCCGTACTGCGCCTGCTTCTCCCTTGAGTAGTATTCGAGCATATCCTCGGGCGAGGCGAGCGCGATATCCTCCGCCGTATAGCCGCATTTATCGAGCGGAAGCGCGGCGTAAAGCTCCGCAAAGTCCTTGAAAATGTGCAGTGCCTTCACCCTTGTGCGAAGAATTCGCGTTTCATCCGAGGAATGCGTGAACTCGATGATATCCCCGACCGAGATCAGCCTGCGCTTTTCATCGTAGAGCCGCAGCTCGATTGTCTTTTGCCCGCTTTTTATCATCTCAAACGGGCGGTCGTTCAGGTTCATTTTGTGCAGTATCATTTCGCTTTTTCCCTCTTTTGCAAATGCTTTTCCAAGCTCGAGCTTCACCAAGGCATTCCCCTTTTTGAGATTTTCCATATACTCGTGCAATCTTTCGTTGACGCTCTCCACCTCGGCTTCAAGCTCGCGCGCTGTCATGCGAAGCGCGCCCGAGCGAACGCCCGAAAGCTGTATCATGCCGTCCGACGAGGCGATGCGCACGGCGTAGTTTTTGCCGATCTCGGCGATGAGTCGCTCGATAAGCGCGTCGGCGGTCTCGTTTTCCTTGGTGTACGCGACCTTGAGGCCGTGATAATCGAATCTTTCGCCCGCGTTGCCCTTTACGCGGTAGCCGTCGAACACGAGCACGATCTCGCTCTTTTTGAAGCCGCAGTAATTGACGAGAATGTCCATGAGCCGCTTTCTTGCCGCAGCAAGGTCGTCCTTGGCAAGCTCCCTAAGGCTCTCCCACGCAAAGAGCATATTGTAGCCGTCCACCATCAGGTATTCCTTTTGGATGGGTCTTGGCGGTATTTCCTTTTCGCTTTTTTCGGCGCGTTTTTCGCTTCTTCCGTAATCGGGGCGCTTGATGGGGCCGAATTCGCGTAGCATTATCGCCTCCAGCTCCTTTTCATCCACGTTCAGATTGCGCGAAACGAGCCTCGGCTCCGGCGTTTCCGCGCCCTCCGAGATGCGCTCGCGCGAAAGCCCCGTGTCGATATGCATATAGTTTTCGACCTCGCGCCAGTTCACCGTGAAGCCCGCGCCGTGGGCGCAGAAAACGGAGTCCGCCGTATTATCAATGTCGCGCTCGGGCTCGTAGGCGAATTCCGCGATGACCTTCTCGGACTCGGTGCATCGGTCGTAATGCGACACCTCAAGAGAGAGCCTGCCCCTGCCTCCCGTGTACGAAGCGAGCGTGCGCGCATAGCCGCGCATTCCCGCAACGGGAACAAAGCCCGTTATCGCGGCAAAGCCGTCCGAAGCCTCCTCCTCGGCGATATTGAAGCTTCCGCCCATCGCGCGGATATCGCCTATCGCCCTTCCGAGCTGTTCGCGCGAAAGCTCGATGCGGTAGGCGTAATACGGTTCGAGCAGGACGCTCTCGGCCTTCATAAGCCCCTGCCTTATCGCGCGGTAGGTAGCTTGGCGGAAATCGCCGCCCTCGGTGTGCGCAAGATGCGCCCTGCCCGCGATAAGCTCGATGCGCATATCGGTTATGGGCGAGCCCGTCAGCACTCCCCTATGCGTTTTTTCGGCGATATGGGTCAAAATCAGCCTTTGCCAGTTCAAGTCAAGGTCGTTTTGACTGACGCTCGAGCCCCATTCAAGCCCGCTTCCCGCTTCGAGCGGCGAAAGCAACAGATGCACCTCGGCATAGTGCCGAAGCGGCTCGAAATGCCCTATGCCCTCGACGGGCGCTTTTATCGTTTCTTGGTACATGACGCGGCCCTCATCTATCTCCGCGTCCAGATCGAAGCGCTCCTTTATGATGCTTTTTAAAACCTCGATCTGCACCTCACCCATCAGGCGCGCGCGTATCTGCTTTTGCTCGTCGTCCCATTCGATCGAGAGCGCGGGATCCTCCTCCGACAGCTCCGAGAGCTTTTTGAATGCGCTTTGCGCGTCCACGCCCAAAGGAAGCTTTATTCGGTAGCTCAAGACAGGCGTTAAAACGGCGGCAAGCGAAGGATTTTTCTCCTCAACGCCGAGTCCAAGACCCGGGTAGGTTTCGGTTAATCCCGTCACGGCAACTATTTCCCCCGCAGATGCTTTTTCAATCTGAGTGAATTTTGCGCAAGAATACAGGCGTATCCCCACCGCCTTCTCAGCTTTCCGCTCGCCGCTTCGGCTCGTATAGGAAACGCTCATGCGAACGGTCATTTCCCCGCCCGTAACGCGAAGATGCGTGAGCCGCTGACCCTGCGCATCCCTTGAGATTTTAAAAACCCTTGCGCCGAACTCCGCGCCGAATGAGTGGGCGAGCGTATACTCTTCAAGCCCCTCGATGAATTCCTTAACGCCCGTTAAATGCAGCGCCGAGCCGAAGAAGCACGGGAAGATGCGCTCCTCCCTTATCGCTTCGGCTATCTCCGCTTTTGAAAGCGCGCCGTTTAGTTGGTAGGCTTCAAAAAGCGCCTCATCCGCAATAGCTGCAGCCTCAAAAAGCGCCCCTTCCTCCGCGGAGAAATCCACGCAGACGGGCGAAAGCTCCCTTTCAAGCGCGCGCATCAGCTCCGCTCTTTTGAAATGGGCGATATCCATTTTGTTTATGAAGATGAAAGTCGGAACATGAAAACGGCGCAGCAGCTTCCAGAGCGTGAGCGTATGCGCCTGAACGCCGTCCGTGCCGCTAATTATCAGCACCGCGTAATCGAGTATGCCGAGGACGCGCTCGGCCTCGGTCGAAAAATCGACGTGACCGGGCGTGTCGATCAGCTCCGCTTCGAGCCTTTCGGTTTTTATGCCTGCCTGCTTTGAGAAGATGGTTATGCCGCGCTTTCTTTCGAGAGCATGGTTATCAAGGTGTGAATCGCCGTGATCCACCCTTCCCCTTTCGCGTATTCTGCCCGTTAAATACATAAGACCCTCGCAGAGTGTGGTCTTTCCTGCGTCCACATGTGCGAGGATCCCCAAAGCAAGCTTTGTCATGTTTTCGGTTTATATTTCCTTATCGTCAGATTATTCGTTGCCACTTTATTTTTTGAGGCTCAGTATTATTCCGAGCGCGATCGAGAGCGCCGCCGCGACTATGACCTGATACTCGGCGGGGAGCATAAAGGTCAGCGTGTGCGCGGGTATCCAGAAGAACGGGATGGTCTTAAACAGCGTGAAGGATACGAAACCGTGCCAGTCGATCGACTCGATAACGCCCTTGAGACCGGGCTTTTCAACGCCGGCGGCGCGCAGTTCGAGGTATTTGTCGGTGCATTTATGAAACGCCATGAACACGGGTCCGAAACAGAGGTTCATAAGCGCCGCCGTGAAGAACGCTCGAAGAAGGTTCTGCCGGAATCCCTCTTGCGGGTTCGGAAGAAGCCCCTTCTCCATCATAGCGGAAACGCCGTTTGAGAAGAACTTCATCATAAAGGTTATCGCGATTCCGATAACGCCCCATATCGCTATGCGCGGCACGACGAGAACCGGGAGCATCCACTCCTTTTTCTTGATACGCAAAGCGAAAACTTCGCCTATCGTTGCAAGAAGCGCGAACTTGATGAAGCCCATTATATAGGGATGCTCGCTCGAAAGCCTTTTGAAATCCTCCCTTGAGGCTGGGATGATAAGGATGAGCGCGAACACCGCGATTATCAAAAAGCATGAGGCGGCAATGAGCACACCCTGTATCCCGTTGTTTTTTCTTTTTTCGTTCATACTTTTTTATCTGCCACAAACGGCTCTCCGTTTTCTGAAAAGCTGGTTTCCTTCCGCCCTATTTTACTCGACATCCCAAACCACGCTCTCGGGCGGCTCGTCAAGGCGCGAAGGATCCGCGATACAGCGCTTGAAATACTTGAACGCGGAGGCGTAGTAGTAGCCGTCGCAGATGCGCTCGTCGGTATTGACAGTGAAGTCGATATACTTCTTTCTTGAAACGCTTCCGTCCGCCTGCACCTCGTTTTCGCTGCGCTTCATGCCGAAGGCGAGAAACAGCGGTATGTTTCCGAAATCGTAAAGATGGTGATAGACCGGGGGGATGCCCAGCGAACCCATGCTCGTTACGAAGATGGAGCCGTGGAAGGGACTTATCTTGGTTATGAAATTCGGCAGAAGCCCGAAATAATCGAGAAGTTTTATGAACCAGACCGTGAACTTCAAAAGCAGGCCGGGGATATAGTTCACAAGCCCCACAAACTTATCAAAGCCGCTGTCGAGCTCCGAGGAGGCCTTTACAGCCTCGACCTCTTTATTGAATTTTTCATAGATCGTTTCAGCGGTGTCCTCTGGCGAGAGGATGATATTCACTATCGTTTCGGAGGCCTCAAGGGACATATCCTTTTTTATCGCCATCGCTATCTCGAGGCGATCCTCCCTTGAAAACACCTTCTGCCCGCTGATGAATCGGTTCATCGCGGGGCGCTGGGAAACGGTGCGAACGTATGCGGCGAGGAAGAGATGCGTATAGCCGAAGCTGTCGAGACCCTGTTCGCGCTTTTGCCTTATATAGGCTTCCGCTTTGCTTACCTCAACGCTGTCGTGGAAGAGATTGTTTGCCGTGTTGCGCTCGGTCATGACGTATACGGCAACGCTGTTCATCGGGTCGAGCGAGCGTATCCTGCGACCGTCCTTCCTGTCCCCCGCCATCGGCATAGGATGCTCGCTTTCACGCTTTTTTGCGCCGATAAGCACGCAGGTCGCCGCGAGGATATTCATAATAAGCGAGGCCTCGGCAAAGCACAGAGCCACTGTCAGCTCCGTCCTCTGCGGGAGAAGCACGAGCAATATCTCCGCCGCAAGCGCTATCAAAAGCGCCGCGAGCGCAAGAAAGCGGCGTTTGGCGATATTCCGTCTTCTTCCGCCGGTATTTACAGCGAATCGATAGAGAACCGCGCAAACGATGTAAAGGACTATCAGCGCGGCGGCGACAAGAGCGCTTGTTACGCCGTTTTTACCCTCTTTTAGGAGCCAAAGCGCGCGCGCTATAAGGAAAGCAACGAATAAAAGCACGGGGCGCGAGGTTCTGTAGAGTTCCTTTTCGCCCTTAAATATAATGTCTATTGAAAACAAAAGATAGCAAAGCCCGGGCAGAACGACGAAAAAGAACGGGAACAGGAATGACCCCGTGCCTTCCGCGCCCTCTCTTATCGGGCTGTAGTAGGCTATGCGCACGGCAAAGGAGAGCAGCGCAAAAAGCATCGCCGCCCACATGAATGCGTTTCTTCTTGATAGAGACAGCGCCGAATAAGGGAGCGCGGCCTTCCCGCTGTTTCCCGTTTTTTCGGAGACTTCATTCGCGGCTGAAGCCGATCCGTTTTCAAGCTTTTCCATACCATTTTCCATGCCGCTATTATAACAAATCCGCGAGATAAAATCAACCGCGCTAAAACCCAATAATGATCCCCCGGCATAGCCGGGGGTATTTCAGTTTCGGGCATAGCCCTCATATTATTGGCTGCCCACACGTGGGCTGTTTATTGGCCTGCCAGCCACGCATAGGTTTATCTGCTACCCGTAAACGGGTCGCGGGGATCAAATAGACTTAGT
>JAFZJT010000081.1 GCA_017553815.1 Clostridia bacterium | reverse complement strand
TGGCCTATCTTCGCTCAACGATACTCCATATCGCCTCTCTCCGTTCGACTTCGACAGGACGAAAAACTCCTCGGCAATTTAGTCCGATTTTAATCAGAGCTTAGTATCAATCATCGGAACCGTCACTCTCGTTTTCAAGGATCCTGCTCAGTATAATTGCTGCAAGCGCGGGATCCTTTTTAAATGATTCAATACTTTCGCGGCTCATAACGCTGTCAGTTCCAAGGCAAGCCGTGCATCTTTCGCCGCACTCAGGACATACGCAGCCGAGATGCGAGTCGTCCGATTGCACCATATAAACTCCGCAATTCTTACAGCCGCATCTCATTTTGTTTGCCCTCCCAGAATAATGTTCATATAGTATTATAAGCTCGTTTTGAGCAAATATCAAGGGAGCAAAACAGCTATGCGGAACAAAAAGCTTTTCATAAGTCCGTCCTCATGCGGAAGCTCAGCCGGAAAAATACCTATCATCGGCACTTTCGTTCTGCTGAAGCTCAAGTATTCCGCATTCTCACTTGCGTTCATTGCTTCCTTCATGCTTATTCTTACGATCTCCGCCCTTAACTCGGATAATGGCGGATCATGGCAAACAGGCGCATTCAAAGAACCGAGAGTGATGTATGCGCTATGTTATGACTGCTCCGATGCGGGGATAATCAAGGTTTTTGAAGGCGATCTTGAATATTTCAAGAATAGGGGCGTAGAGCCGATCCTTCAGAGAGATCAGAGCGCATCAAGCGCCGATTCTGTATTGATCGTTTTGAAAAATGTTCAGGGTTCAGGGGAACTCTTGAGCGAGCTCTTTGATAACGGTCTCAAGGCCATGATCGTTTTTGAGGCGGATTCAGATAACTCAGAGAAAACAGCGTATTACAAAGAACTCATTGATTCGGGTAAGGCCGAAGCAGCTCTGTTATTTGACGATGAGACGGGCGCTCATGATGTTAATTCTATCGGTGCTGCTTTCACCGCAATGCTCGAAACGCGAAGCCGTCTCGGCTTCACGGTTGAAGCCTGCTTTTTCAAAAACAAACCGAGCGATAAAACAGTTTCGGCACTATGTTCAAAGGAGCTTGGCTTCACACTGCTTTACTATGGAAAAGGCGTCAACATCGCAGCCAACGAACCGATCATGCAGTATTCGGTTTTAAGGCGCGACAGCTCGGTTTCGCTTTCGGAGATTCTTAACGGCTACTGACTTCATTTGAGATTCGCAATTCTCAGCGCGGCGCTTTGCGCATATAGTTAATCATGAAAAGAACGGAACGAACTGTCAAAAAATGTGCAAAGGCAGCCGAATCATCAAGGCGAAGCGGTGAGCTGCTTCGTGCTGCGGCTCTGCCGGAGGTGCAATCGCCAAAATATCCCTGTATAACGATGCTTGCAGACAGGCATATAGAGATCGAAAACCATTGCGGAGTGCTTGAGATCGGAAGCGATGCGGTTCGCTTGAAAACATCTCTCGGAGTTCTGAGGATAGAAGGGGATGCGCTCAAAATACGCTGTGCTGAGTCATTAAGCATGCTCATAGACGGAAAAATCAGCTCCGTTTGCTACGAAAACACACCTTGACCCGTTAGAAGGAATAAAATATATATGCGTATCTGGAAATTTCCGATTGGATATGTTAAAATAGAAGTGATATGCAAAAGGTCTGAGCGATTCATAAACGAAGCGCTCTCATGCGGAGTGTCGCTTCACAATATCGAGAGACTGTCTTCGCGCATATTTCGAGCCTTGGTGATATCCACTCAGTACGAGGACGTACTCGAGCTTGCAGGTGAACTCGGCGCAGAGATTCGACTGCTTAGGCAGGGCGGCGCATCTGTGCTTATCGGCGAGCTGCTTTCAAGGAAGGCGCTTGTGTTGGCACTCACTGCGGCGATCGCGGCAATGCTGCTGCTGTCAAGGCGCATACTGTTTATCAACGTCGATTGCGCGGAGCAGGATAGTAACGGCGCCATACGCTTCTTATTGTCAAGCGAAGGCATCGTTTGCGGGGTTGCTTCATCATCTGTAGACAAGGCGGAGCTTGCGCGCAGGATCTCCGCTTCTGTAGAGTCGATCGACTATGCAAACGTCCTTGTTGACGGCGTGGTATTGAGCGTTGAGGCGCACTCGGGAAGCTTCGGTCAGTCCGATGATATCATTCGGCCGGCAAGCATCCATGCCGACAAGGACTGCGTTATTCTCGGAGTAGCTGTTTTTGACGGCATCGCCGTCGTTAGGTCGGGCGACGCCGTCAGACGCGATCAGCTTCTTGTAAACGGCGATATAACTCCCGAACAGAGTCCCGAAAGAAAGCTTGTTCATGCCGAGGCCGAGATAATCGGCGAGGTCGCATACGGCTTCAACGTCCACGTCGAGCCCTCCGATCTGTGCCCGACGCTCAGCGGTCAAACTTCGGCGTATGTGTCTTGCGAGCTCTTCGGACTCAGCCTGGATCAGAAACCCGCTTTTGCGGATAATGAGATTGAATACTATGAGAGTTTTCCTCTTGATGCCTGCTTTTTGCCCGCAATTGCGCGCGGCGGAATTGCTCGCGAACTTGTTTTGAAGCAGCGCATGCTTTCAAGAAGGGAGATGCTCGAAACCGCCGAAGCAAAATTGCAGAAGGCGATGCAGAGCGAGATCCCCGAATCAGCGGTCATCGTTTCAAAAGCTACAGAGCTTGTTTGGGGTGATGACGGCTCGCTTACAGCAAGGCTGGCAGTGCACACTTATGAAAAAATCGGATATATGAGGGATATATGAACGAAAGCGAAATGCTTAATACAAGCCCCACAGAGGTTAAGGAGGGCGGCGAGTCCGCATCTTCCGAGAATGAGACGGCGGTGGAATACGTTGAATTTGACTCAATGGATGAGGCAATCCGCCTGTTCGGAGCATTCGATGAGAATCTGCACATCATCGAGTCCGAAATGGGAGCGCATATCAGCGTTGACTCGGAGCTTATAAAGGTGACGGGCAGCAAAAGCGCCGTTGATACGGCGTCGGGCGTTATCGTAGGCATGCTTGCTCTGATAAGAAAGGGCGAAAGCATCGATAGAGGCAGGATACGGTATGCCATCGATCTTGCGCGTGAGGGTACGCCCGAACTAATCCTCGATCTTGCGGACGACGTAATTGCATTCACCAGCCGAGGCAAGCAGATAAAATGCAAGACGCTCGGTCAAAAGAAATACGTCAAGGCGCTCAAAAAAAACACCGTTGTATTCGGCGTCGGACCTGCGGGAACGGGCAAGACCTATCTCGCGGTAGCTATGGCGGTGCTTGCGTTCAAAAATAAAGAGGTCAGCCGAATAATCCTGACAAGACCAGCGGTCGAGGCGGGGGAGAAGCTCGGCTTTCTTCCGGGCGATCTGCAGAACAAGGTCGATCCATACCTTCGACCGCTGTATGACGCGCTCTATGATTTTCTCGGTTCAGAGGGCTTCAAAACACTTTCTGAGCGAGGCGTGATAGAGGTTGCTCCGCTCGCGTATATGCGCGGAAGAACGCTTAACGACGCCTATATCATCCTTGACGAAGCGCAGAACTGCACGATCGAGCAGATGAAGATGTTCCTTACGCGCTTTGGCGAAGGCTCAAGGGTGGTCGTCACGGGCGATATTACCCTGATAGACCTTCCGCAGGATAAAAAGAGCGGGCTTATACACGCGCTGAGGGTGCTTGCGGATGTTGAAGGAATAGCGACAGTGCATCTGAGCGCGCGCGACGTCGTTCGTCACGAGATGGTGCAGCGCATAGTAAGAGCGTATGAAAAGGCTGCCGAAGCTGCCGCTGCCCGTGCAGCCGAGCGAAACAGCGAACAGCGCGGCGAGAAGAATCCCGCAAGAGACTGAATGCAGCTTAATCCGCTGACACCAAACCGTGTATCACTCTCCGCAGACGATAAGGAATGAAGATGAAAAAGAAGAATAAGAGCGAACAAACCGAGATGCCCGCTTCGAAGAAGAATAAGAGCAGTGGTGTCGGCAGCTTCATGGGCAAGGCGAGAAAGGCTGTTGAACCGAGCTTTGGTTTCATCGTGCTTGCGATCTGCGCGGTTTTGATATTCCTGACATCCTATATCAGGCTGTCGAGTATATGGCTCGAAGGCGACGGATGGAACCTCGTTTGGCTCGCGGCGATCTGCGCGCTTTGCTCCGTTGCCTCGATACTGCTGTTTGAAACGTATCTGTATTATGAGGAGCGTTCGCTTCTCACGAAAACAAACAGGCTCTTTGCCGTTGCAACGCTCATTTCGCTTGCTTCAATACTTACAGCGCTGACAACAGTGGTCAACTACACCTTCGTTGCCGCGCCAATTGCGATAATTCTATGCGGACTTCTAATAGCAAAGCGCTCCGCGTACACGCTTACGGTTTTGATGTCCGTTGTTTGCATGCTTTTAACTGTCACAAACTCTGGTGTCGGCTCTGCGGACAAGCCTCTTATAATCATGCTCTCAGTGCTCGCGGGCGGTATTGTTTCCGTTTTGATGCTCAATGCGAGGCAGAGCAGAACCCTTCCAATACTTTCGGGACTTGCGGGCGGCGCAGCCTCCGCGCTCATGTGTGCGGGCATGCTCGCTTTCCTTCATACCAATATAAACAGGATTCTCGCCGACGCCGCTTGGATGCTGGGCGGCGGTCTAATCTGCGGCGTTGCCGCAACTGGGCTTCTGCCCGTCTTGGAGTCCGTTTTCGACGTTGCTACCGATGCAAGGCTCAACGAGCTTATGAACAACAACAATCCGCTTTTAAAGCGCCTCATGATCGAGGCTCCTGGAACCTACCATCATTCGCTGATAGTCGGAGTTCTCGCGGAAAGCGCTGCGGAGATAGTTGGCGCAAATCCGCTTTTGTGCAAGACCGCCGCATATTATCATGACGTCGGCAAGCTGGTTAGTCCCAAGTATTTCAAAGAGAATCAGGGGGATTACAATATCCACGACGAGCTTTCTCCTGATGAAAGCGCAAAAAGGATAATCGCTCATCAGCGCGACGGAGCCTCGATGCTTGCAAAGAGCAGATTCCCATCGGAGCTGATCAAGATCGCTTCTCAGCACCACGGCGACTCGGTTATGATGTATTTCTATAATGAGGCGCTTGAGCAAGCGGATGATCGATCGAGCGTACATCGTGAAGACTTCTCCTATGACGGAGAAAAGCCGCAAACTAAGGAAGGTGCGGTGCTTATGCTTGCCGATTGCTGTGAAGCCGCCGTTCGATCCATAAAAAGACCGACGGTAGAGCTGATTGAGGAGCGTGTTCGCTCTGTAATAAAGTCACTTTGGCAGCCCGATGACGCTCAGCTCTCCGAATGCCCGCTTACGGTTG
>JAFZJT010000080.1 GCA_017553815.1 Clostridia bacterium | reverse complement strand
GGAGCGCGGCAAGCAGCAGAACCCCGTCACCGGCAGCGGCGGCATGTTCATCGGCAAGGTCGCCTATATCGGCGATGACCTCAAGGACCGCGACCTCAAGGTCGGCGACAAGATCGCGTCCCTCGTTTCCCTCTCCCTCACCCCCCTCAAGATCGAGAAGATCAAGGCGATCCACAAGGATATCGACCGCGTTGATATCGAAGGTCAGGCGGTTCTCTTTGAGAGCGGCATCTACGCCAAGCTTCCCGACGATATGAGCGAACCTCTCGCTCTCGCGGCTCTCGACGTTGCGGGCGCACCCGCTCAGGCTCGCAAGCTCCCCAAGGAAGGCGACAGCGTCCTCATCCTCGGCGCAAACGGCAAGAGCGGCGTTCTCTGCGGCTATGAGGCCATGAAGAAGGTCGGTCCGAAGGGCAACGTCGTCGGCGTAGTCCGCAACCCCGCTCAGGTTCCCGCTCTGATGGAGCTTGGCGTTTACAACAAGGTCATCGTTGCCAGCGCGACCGAGCCCATCGCGGTTCTCGACGCAGCGCTTGAAGCCAACGATGGCAGGGAATACGACATCTCCATCAGCTGCGTAAACATCGAGAGCTGCGAGATGAGCGCTATTCTCCCCGTTCGCGACGACGGCATCGTTTATTTCTTCTCTATGGCGACCAGCTTCACCAAGGCTGCTCTTGGCGCAGAGGGCATCGGCAAGGACGTTACCATGATCGTCGGCAACGGCTACACCAAGGATCATGCCGAAATCACGCTGAACGTGCTCCGCGAGAACGAGAAGCTCCGCAAGCTCTTCGACGAGAAGTATTGCTAAGAATTCAAGGCAGCCGTTTCTTCTCAAAAGGGATGGCTGCCCATTCATTTCAATGAGGTAATTTTTATGAATAAAAGCAGACAGTTCGGCCTTTTCAACGACGTTCCCGATGAGCTTTGGAACGATTGGCGCTGGCAGGTGCAGAACCGCATCGAGACTCTCGATGATCTGAAGAAATACATCGCGCTGACCCCCGAAGAAGAGGAGGGCGTTAAGAAATGTCTCGGCACGCTCCGCATGGCGATCACCCCCTACTATCTCTCGCTGATCGACCCGAACGATCCATACGATCCCGTTCGCCGTCAGTGCATCCCCTCGGGCGCCGAGCTCTTCCAGGCACCCGAGGATCAGCTCGATCCCCTGCATGAGGACACCGACTCCCCCGTTCCCGGTCTCACCCACCGCTATCCAGACCGCGTTCTGTTCCTGATCACCGACCAGTGCAGCATGTACTGCCGTCACTGCACCCGCCGCAGGTTCGCGGGTCAGAATGACACCGCCGTTCCCGATCAGCAGATCGATGGCTGCCTTGACTATATCCGCAATCATCCCGAGGTTCGCGATGTTCTGCTTTCCGGCGGCGACGCGCTTATGCAGAGCGACGCAAAGCTTGAGTACATCATCTCCGAGCTGCGCAAGATCCCGCACGTTGAGATCGTTCGTATCGGCAGCCGCACACCGGTCGTTATGCCGCAGAGGATCACCCCCGAGCTTTGCGCCATGCTCAAGAAGTATCATCCCGTTTGGCTGAACACGCATTTCAACCATCCCCAGGAGATCACCGAGGAGAGTAAGCGCGCATGCGAAATGCTCGCGGACGCCGGCATCCCTCTCGGCAATCAAAGCGTGCTTCTTGCGGGCGTGAACGACTGCGTCCACGTAATGAAAAAGCTTGTGAACGAGCTTGTGAAGATCCGCGTTCGTCCGTACTATATCTACGTCTGCGATCTTTCGATGGGTCTTACTCATTTCCGCACTCCAGTCAGCAAGGGCATCGAGATCATCGAGGGTTTGCGCGGCCATACCAGCGGCTACTGCATCCCGACCTTCGTTGTTGACGCGCCCGGCGGCGGCGGCAAGACCCCGGTCATGCCGAACTATATCATCAGCCAGACCCCAAGGAAGACCATCCTCAGAAACTTTGAGGGCGTTATAACCACCTACACAGAGCCCGAGCACTATGCGAACGAGTGCCACTGCGAGGTTTGCCGCAAAGCTCGCGAGGAGCAGCCCGATCTAGTCGGTGTTGCGGGTCTCGAGCATGGCCGCAGGGACGGCAAGATCTCGCTTGAACCCTCCGATCTTGAGAGAAACAAGAGAGGCAAGCACTAAATCGTTTTCAAGCGGTCGGCAGCGCATACTGCCGACCGTAATCAATAATCGCAGGAGGTAAAGCAACAAATGGAAAGTAAACTTAACCTCAATTTTGAACTTGTTGAAAGAGCGCGTCAGTCGGCAAGCCGCATCGCCGAGGACACGCAGAGCTTTATAGATGTTCATACCACCGTCACGGTCGAGCGCGCTGTGTGCCGACTGCTTCTTATCGACGGCGTGAACGATATGGACGTACCCCTTCCGAACGTGGTCGTGGATCACCTTTTCGAAAAGGGTATCCTGAACGGCGGCGCATCCTACTATATCGGCAACGCCATGGTCGAGACCGGCTTTACGCCCCAGCAGATAGCCGAGGCTGTTGATAAGGGCGAGATCGACCTTTCCGCCGTTCCTCCGCACTCCATCGAGGAGATCCGCGCGGCGATAATGCCCGTTGCGGAAGCCACGGCCGAGCGCATCAAGGGCAACGTTGCAAAGCGCAACGAATACCTCAATGAATTCGGCGACAAGACGGGTCCGTACCTCTATATCATCGTTGCAACGGGCAACATTTACGAGGACATCATACAGGCAAAGGCTGGCGCAAAGCAGGGCGCCGATATCATCGCGGTCATCCGCACCACGGGTCAGAGTCTTCTTGACTACGTTCCCTATGGCGCAACCACCGAGGGCTTCGGCGGCACATACGCCACGCAGGAAAACTTCCGCCTTATGCGCGCAGCGCTCGACGAGGTCGGTGAGGAGCAGCACCGCTATATTCGCCTCTGCAACTACTGCTCGGGTCTCTGCATGCCCGAGATAGCGGCAATGGGCGCGCTTGAGAGGCTCGATGTTATGCTCAACGACGCGCTTTACGGCATACTCTTCCGCGATATCAATATGCAGCGCACCATAGTTGATCAGTTTTTCAGTCGCGTTATCAACAGCTTTGCGGGCGTTATCATCAATACGGGCGAGGACAACTACCTCACCACCGCGGATGCGGTTGAGGAAGCGCATACCGTGCTTGCTTCGCAGTTTTTGAACGAGCAGTTCGCTATCAAGGCGGGGCTTCCCGAGGAGCAGCAGGGTCTTGGTCATGCTTTCGAGATCGACCCCGAGGTCGAGAACGGCTTCCTCTACGAGCTTGCGCAGGCGCAGATGGCGAGGGAGATTTTCCCTAAAGCGCCCCTCAAGTACATGCCCCCCACCAAGTTCATGACGGGCAACATCTTCCGCGGCCACGTTCAGGATGCACTTTTCAATATGGTCACGATCCTTACCGGGCAGAAGCTCCATCTTCTCGGCATGATGACCGAGGCGATCCACACCCCGTTCATGAGCGACCGCGCGCTATCCATTGAGAACGCGCAGTACATCTTCAACACCATGCACGACCTCGGCGCTGAGCTCTCCTACCGCAAGGGCGGCATCATGGAGACAAGGGCAAACTTCGTGCTTCAAAAGGCGACCGACCTGCTCGGCGAGATCGAGCACATGGGTCTGTTTGCGACGCTTGAAAAGGGCGTGTTTGCGGATATCAAGCGCCCGCGCGACGGCGGCAAGGGTCTTGCGGGCGTTGTGACGAAGGCGGAGTTCTATTTCAACCCCTTCGTTGAGCTTATGTTCAACGAGAAGGTTGCGAAGGGAGGCGAAAACGCATGAGCGGCGGACTTTATAACACACATAAAGCGGATTTCGACACTACGCTCGACCTCACCCGTTTGAAGGCTTACGGCGACACTATGAACGACGGCAAGGTTCAGTTCAGTTTCACCCTTCCCGTAAAGAACGATGCGCGCGGCATGGAGGCCGCCCGTCAGCTCGTTCACAAGATGGGCGTGGACGACCCGAACGTGGCTATCGCAAAATCGCTCGATAAGGAATTCACCTTCTACGTTGTCTACGGCGGCGTCGCCCACAGCGTTGACTATGAGAATATCCATGTTCAGACCGTTGAAGAAGAAACGATGAGCATGGAGGAAACGAACGAATACATCTCCGAGCATTTCGGCCGCAAGATCAT
>JAFZJT010000079.1 GCA_017553815.1 Clostridia bacterium | reverse complement strand
TCGTCCTTGATTACGAGGGAGAAGTCGTAAACGATGTGCTTCTCGCGGAGGTTTACATATGGAACGGGGAATACTACCTCGTCGCCGTCCTTAACGATGATCTGATCGTTGTTGGTGCTGCCGCCGTTTACGGTGCTGCCGCCGTTGGTTTCGGGGAGAACGGTAACGGTAACGTTCCTGTAGATGACTTTGTTGTTAGTCTGATCCGTGATCTTAGCGGTGAGAACAGAGGTTCCCTCGGAAAGACCTGTCACCTTGCCGCTGGCTTCGAGAGAAACGGCGGACTGGTTGCTGTTGCCGGTCCAGGTTACCTGATAGTAGGTGTTGATGGGTGAAACGTCGAAGTTGATCATCTTGGATGAGCCAACTTTAACAATCACATCGCCCAGTTCGCAATAGTTGATGCTTGTGCAGGTTGTCATACCCACAACGGTAACCATTGCAGAGTCGGTAAAATTCTGACCTGAAACGTTATCGTGAACGTTTACGGTAAGCGTTGTGGATCTGTTCTGCGCACTGCTCTTGGGAGTCAGACGGCCGGTCGCAGAATCAACGGTTGCAACGGAGGTGTCGGCGATACTCCAGCTGACGGTGTAATCGCTGTTCTCGGGGTATACGTTGAGAACGGGCTGCTTGGAGGAAACGCTGTTATAGCCTACAGCGAGGTAGGTGCTTTCAAGGTTGATGTCGGTGATAGGCTTGAAGTTGTTTACGACGGTGGAGTCATTGCCGCCGCCGACGGAGGGGGTGCCGGAGTAGAGGCCGGAAACATTGCCGGGGGTGTTGCTTACGGGAACGTTGCCGACGGTGGTGGGCTTTGCGAGCAGACCCCTGATCTGAACGATGAACTTCTTGCCGTGAACACCGTTTGCGTCCCTGTAGCAGGTGTTGGCGTCGTAGTCGAAGCCGCCTACGCAAACCACGTCATTGCCGTCGAAGGTTACGATCGAACCGTTATAAGGAACGATGCTGCTTGCGAAAACGTACTCGCCGTTCTCAAAGCCGATGGCGTCCTGAGTGAAGGTCTTGACGTTGGTATTTACGTCGAAGTCGGTGTGGTACTTAAAGTACTCGGAGATGATGTCCTTGATGTAGGCGTCGCCGATGGTGGTCATATCGCCTGCGCCCGAGAAATTGGTAGCGGCGGGAATCTCGGAAACGAAGGTCGCTACCATGTTGGTGAGCGCCTGAGTAGGCACGTTGTAGTTGGGGCTGTTGTAGTGGCCGTTTACAAGAACCTGAGCGTTGGGAACGCTGATGCGGTACTTGCTGTAAGCGGGATCGGCTGCCTTATCGATGGGATGATTGTTGTACGCGATCCTGTTGTTGAAGTTCCTGACGTTGCAGTCATAGAGACCGGAGATCAGCTTATGGCTGCCGTTGGATTCGGTATAGAAGTAACCGATGGACTTGCTGCGGGTAACGTAGGTCGCATACTGACCGTTACTGTAATACATGGGGTAGTAATTCGTGTTGACGGAGCCCGCACTCTGGCCGACGTAGCTGTAAGCCTGAGCGTTGGTGATGTACTTACCCTCGATGGAGCCGTTTGCGCCGTAGTTCTCGGTGCAAGGATAAACGCTCGAGATAACGGTGGTGAAGTCACGAGCGAAGAATTCCTCGTTGTTGAATCTCAGGGTGTTGTACTTCTGGGTGGTGTAGAGGCCGTTATTGGTGCCGTAGGTTGGGTTGAAGGAATTCCTATGAACGGGAACCGCATCGGCAGTCCAGGTGTAGGAAGCCGCAAAGTTGCTGCTGCCGTACATGTCATAGGTGTTTGTGAACTCCTCGAGCTCGGTGCTAAGAGCAACGGTGTAGATCTTGGCGCCGAAGTCCTTTTTAATCGAAGTAGCGATGTTGACAGCGTTTGCGCCGATCTGCATGTCGAAGCCGTCCCAGCCGGGGGTACCGTCGGTGATCATGATGACGACCTTCTTGCGGGCAACGTTGGAGGTTGTGCCGTCCTGATTGACTACCTGATAGGTGTCGTTCCTGGTGGCGTTGATAACGCCCTTGGCCATCTCAAGACCCGCGTCGGCATAAGCGCCGCTGCTGTAGGTAAGGGCGTTGACAGCCTTGGTAAGCGCATTGTAGCCTGCTGTGGTGTTTACATGAACGAGATTGGAGTTGTACTTGTTCTGAGCGGCGACGGGCCACTGATAGCCGAAGCTGAAGCGGTAGTTGTACCAGTTGCCGTTGGTGTCGAAAAGACCTGTGTTGGAATTCGAGGAATCGCAGCTGTAGCCGCCGAAGCCGATGATGCCAACGCGATGATCGACGCCGTTGTGGGTCTGGCTGCGGAGCTCATCCACGAGCGCGCGGGCGATGGACTTCGCGGCCGCAAGCTTGTAGGTGTAGAAGGTGTAGGTCGAGCCATAGCAGTTGGAGCCGTAGGACCAGTAGTTCCTCATGGTGCAGGACTGGTCGACCACGACGATGAAGTCGGTGGGAGCCTCAAATTGCTCCGAGGTGAGCTGCTTTTCGCCTGTCACGAATGCGGTCAGGTCGATAGCGTAGGTTCCGTCAGCCTGAAGCCATGCGTCCTTGTTGAGAACGATGGAGCTGTCGCTTGCACCATAGGTGATGGAACCGTCGGCATTGACGGTCTCCGCCTTCGCGCCGGAAAAGATTCCGTCGAGCGCGGTGAAAGCGCCGAGAACCATTACGAGCGCGAGGATGCTCGAAAGGATCCTCTTGAGAAACGAGTTCTTTTTCATGTTACCTCCAATAGAAACTTTTGCTTTTCCTCAGCGAACCCGCGTGATTGGTCGAAACTACATCACCGCGGTCTCCGCTCTGGCGCCTCATTTTAGCAACCAACAAATTGAGTGTCAATTGAGAGAGCAACAAGTTTTACAATATATTTTCTTTTTTATATTATTATGAATCTGCAACTTTAGTATGCAGAATTTGCATACATTTGATTTTTTATTTTTGCGCGCCATGTTATCCGATATCAGCAACCATGTTATGTCGTTTTTGGAACTTCCATATTTGGCATAATCAGTGGGTTTCCATTTTGCGCAAAACGGAAAATCAAAGGGCGGGCGGCCAAGGCCGCTCGCCCTTTTTACCCTCTTTCGAGGTAACTATTACTTGTGGTTGCCTACGCCGACCGCATCGATGATGAGGGTGTACTGGTCTTCGCAGTCAAAGTGGCGGAACGCGATCTGAACGGTCTGACCCGCATACTCGCTGACGTTGATCAGATGCTCGGTGAGCGCGTTGGTTTCGAGGGTGTGCTCGTAGATAACGTCGCCGTTCTCGGGATCGGTGCCCTCGGGGATGATGAGAACCTGGAAGTGCTCATAGATATCGCCGTCGGGAGAGTTCGCGGAAGCGGTGAAGAAGGAGAGATACTTCTCGCCCGCACCGATCTCGAACTCGGGGCTGATCATCCAGTTATCGGGAGTAAGAACAACGTCCCTCCAGGAGTAGCTGACCGCGCACTTGGAGCCGTCGTAGTACAGACCCTGTGCGAAGTAGTCGGTTCCCCAGTTATTGCCGTCGCCGTCGGCGTCAATGGTTTCCCAGTTGAACGCGCCGTCGAAGGTTTCGTAGAAATCAACGGGGTTGATGGAGGACTCGGGGATATCGATGATCTGAGTGAACATACCAACGGGATACAGACCCTCGTATACGGAACCGAGGTCAACGTACTCATCGCTGTCGAGGTCGAGAGCGAGCAGGTGCATATCGCTGTAGTACTCAATGTTCGCGTCAGCGGTCATCCAGAAGAAGCAGCCCTCTGCAAGGAAGCCGCCCTGAACGATGAACTGGCTGCCGTCGAAGGGAACTACGTTGTAGAAGCCGATCTCCTCGATTTCCTCACCGGTGGCAAGGTCGAGCTTGCAGAAGTAACCGAATGCGTCAACAGCGTAGCAGTTGCCCCACCTGTCGAAATCGAACGCGGCAACGCCGTTCACGGCGCTGCTTACAGGGGTGATGGCTGCTGTGTCCATATCGACCTCATAGATATCAGCAAGGCCGGCAACGATGTAGAGCTTGCCGTTTGCACGGTTGTAAGCCATCTCGTTGATGGTGTACTGATTGTCTATGGTCCCGACAACGGTCTTGCCGTTCCAGGAGTTGATGTTGGCACAGTTGTACCTGATGAGCTGCTGGTTGGCGTCAACAGCGTACATAAAGTCGCCGGCAAGCGCCGCGCAGGTATAGTCGCCGGTATCGCTCTGAACACCGCCGCCGTAGTAGAGGCTGTTCAGATTGTTGGTGGCGAACCTGACCCAAGTCTGGTTGGTGAGGTTCTTACCGTAGGCGTAGACGTTCAGCGTGGGAACGGTCATGGGCTCGGGTGCGGGGAGCGCATCCATAGGAACAAGCTCGGTGCCGTTCCAGAGATAGACCATCTCATTCATAGCGTAGTCCGCAACGATAACGAACGCATTGTTTGCGCCGGTGCAGGAGACAGCGGTGGTCGCGCCGCGCTCGGTCTCGAAGACGCCCTGATCAAAGAGCTTCTCGCCGAGGTTGTCGCCGTTTGCGGTGTAGACCGCAACGTATGCAACGTAGTGATCGTCGGTCACGTTGAAGGTGAACTCGCCGTTTGCGGAAGCAAAGCCGCTGACGGTGGGCATCACGGTATCGATATGAACGGGAACATCCCACTTCCAGTTTTCGCTGGCTTCAACGGTGAACGCGTTGGTGCCGTGTGCGCCGTCGTTGTCGAGCTTCGCCTCAATGCGGATGATGATATCCTCGCGGTTGAAGTTTGCGTAGTTGACGCCCGCGGGGAATACGCCGTAGGTAACGCCGAGCTGCTCACGGTGATCGTCCTTCCAATAGCCCTTGGGCACAAGACCCCGGTTGGAGAGCTGCTCGATCTGGTTGCCCTCAGCATCGCACACAACGTAGCGTACGTAGGAGTTGCGGAGCAGGCCGGTATAAGCAACGTTAACGGTATCCATCTGGTTGTCGGCATTGGGGGAGATCGCGTTGCGATCCGCAAGGTAGTAGCTCATATCATCGGTGTCAACGTAGGGGTTGATGCCGAGACCGTAGATAGCGCCGCCCTTCTTGAAGCCGATGGTGTTGGGGTAGTTGTTGCTGTTCCACTGAGCGTCCTCATAGTAGTAGCCGCGATCGATGGTGGCAGCATAGTTCCAATCGCCGTAGAAGCCGGTGAATGGAAGGGTGAGGGAAACGTCGCTCTCGCTGGCGGGCATGAGCTCGATGAAGCCTTCGAGCGCAGCGCCGGAGGTGTAGTAGAGGTTGATGTACTCGGTGATGTCGTCGGTAAGATCGAACTTAACGGTAACTTCGGTCTCGCCGCCTGCGGGTACGGTGATGAGCTCGGGCATGTCGAAGGTGACGTAGTCGATCCGGCCATCAACAACGGGAGCCGGGATGAGCTCGAGCGCGATGCGCGCCGCAAGGATAGCGTCCGCAACGGTGATGTCGCCATCCTCGTTGATGTCGCAGTTCATGTCCTTATCGATGAGACCAAGAGCCATACGGGCGATGAGGATAGCGTCCGCGATGGAGATCCTGCCGTCGCCGTTTGCATCGCCTACAAGAACCTCACCCTCTTCGCCAACGGCGATGTTCCAGGTGTTGCCGGAGTAAACGATAACGGGCTGCTCGTCCTTGTAGCCGAGCAGAGCGATGTCGTTCAGAAGAACGGTGGGCTCAATGGTGTACTGCTGCTCGTTGGTGCCGAAGTTATGAACGGTGAAGGTCATCTCATAGTGGCCGGTCTTCTCGGTATCGTCGCCGAGCTCAACCTTCGGACGGTTGCCGATTGTGCCTTCAACGGTGATGTAAGCCTTGGTGGTGGTGGCCTTCTGCAGGTTCATCAGACCCGCGCCCTGCTCATGAACGGGGGCATAGTCACCGGAACCGCTCAGGATGGGGGTGGTGGTGCTCATGAGGATCTGGTTGACGAGGTTGTGCTTCTCAGCGGTGGTCGCATTGGGGAAGTTGTCATCAACATAGGCGGAGATGATAGCCATACCGCCGCAGACATGGGGGGTCGCCATTGAGGTGCCGTCCCAGGTGTCGTAAAGGGTGCCGGAGATGCGGGGATCGGTGGCGGAGTAGATCTGGCCGCCGGGAGCGGTGATCTCGGGCTTCATGCTCATGTTGGCAGTCCAGCCGCGGCTGGAGAAGTTGGTGGTCATGTTGCCGGAGGGGTTGTCGAAGATACCGAGCTCCGTGCCGATGAACATGGTCTTATCCTCAGCGGCGACGAGCGCAGCGCCCGCTGTCTTGCTGACGATGACGTGGGGGATATGACCGCCTTCATAGGCGACCATGTTGACGGATGCATCCTGATTGTTGAAAACAACGCAGGCAACAGCGCCGGCTCTTTCCGCGTTCTCAGCCTTCTCGATGAAGGTGATCTCACCGCGGGAAACGAGCGCGATCTTGCCCTCAACGTCTACCTGAGCATAATCCTCGGGAGTGCCGTAGCCGGGAATGACAACGTAGGGGATGGTCTGGCCGCCGAGAGCGGGAACCATCTGAACGGGGTTCGCGGAGTTCTCGGAATAGCCGTAGCCCTGACCCTCTACTTCGATGTAATAGAACCTGGACTTGGTGTTGGAAACAGCGGCAACGGAGATGCCGTGCGGCCATGAGGAGGGGGAACCGACAACACCGTTATCGGGGTTGGAAACGAGCGCATAACCGGTGTTGGAGAAGCTGGTTGTGCCGCCCTCGTTGCCGCCCCATGCGTTGTTCATGGTTGCGTCGTAGTCGTTGCCCGCTGCCATAGCGAGGTTGACGCCGGCGTTGACGCAGCGCTCAAGGGTGTTGAGGAAGGACGAATCGTAGGGGGTGTCGGAACCGTTGGGTGAACCGAGGGAGAGGTTCGCGGCGGAAACGCCGAGAACGACGCAGTCCTCAAGAGCGGGGATGATGCAGGACCAGCTTGCGCCGCCGGAGGGTGAGAACACCTGCATTACGACGATCTGCGCCTCCGGAGCAACGCCCTTGATCACGTCGTTTTTAGCGGCGGCGATACCGGCAACGTGGGTGCCGTGGTCGCTCTGACCGGGATGGGACGCGTCCGCATGGTTGTAGTGGTAGTTCCACTGGAAGGGGATCTTCGCGTTCACGTAAACGTTCGCAACATTCATCGTGGGAAGGCCGTCGCCCGAAAGGCCGCCGTCCGCGATGATGCCCGCGATATCGGCCTCGGTGTACTGGACGTCGCCCTCGGGCATCACGGAGAATGCGGGATGATCCACTTTGCAGCCTGTGTCGAGGATAGCAACGGTGTAGCCCTCGCCGGTGTAGCCGAGATCCCAAGCTTCAATAGCGCCGACCTGAGAGGTGGTGTTGAAGAGGGTGGGGCTTTCCCAAGTGGGGGATACGAAAGCGCGCATGCCGCCGAGAGAGTTGATCTCGTCAACAAGGCGATACTCGCCGTCGAACGCAAAGCCGTTGAAAAGAACGGAATAGTTGTGAGTGACCTCGACCTTAACGCCGAGCTCAGAAGCGATCCTCTCTGCCGCAGCGTTCTGCTTTGCAACGAGGGTCTGGCGGTAGGAACCCGCGCTCTTGATGTCGCTTACAACGTCAACTGCGGGAGCGCCTTCGAGCTCGATCATGATGGTCACGATGGAGTCGGGAGCGATCTCGTCGACTGCCTTTTCATCGGCAGCCTGGAAGGTCTTGCCGTTCCTGATCGACGAAAGGTCGATGGAAGCGGTCTTCCTGGATACAAGGGTGCCGTTCCTCTCGGAAGCGAGCCTTCCGGAAACGGCTTCGCGGGTTCCCACGCTGCCGTTCAGCTCGCCGTCAAGGGTGACGGACTCAGCCATGATGCCGCTGAATGCGGGAAGTACCAGCATCAGTGCAAGAAGGCAGGCAAGAAAGCCTTTGAAAGATTTCTTCATGTTCTTTCCTCCTTATAAGGTTTCGTTGGTTAATTACCCGCAGAAGGTTCTTTCTTCCTATTTAAAGTAACGGCGCACGCCGCCGAAAAGCGGACGCGGAGCCGTTTTAAAACGTACCGAAAGAGCCTCCAAAGGGACTTATCCAATCTATTATAGTATAAGGTCAAATTCAAAAAGTGTCAATAGGTTTTGGAACTATTTTATACCGTTTTACAACCCGTGGCAGTAATTGGCATCTCTTGCCCATTAAGATTAACGCGGGTACGCGCTGATCGTTTCAATCACCGAACGCAGCATAAAAAGTGCAGCGAAGCACGAAAACCTCGCCGCACCTTATTGCCTACTTTAGGCAAACCAAATGCATGTTGTGACACTCCATCACTTGCCAGGCAAATTAAAGCAGTACGCGTATTTAACATAGTTGAGATTTAACCAGATATTCTTGTGCTCCCATACATGACCTGAGCCCGTCGAAATATAGTTAAATAACGAATGATTATCGTCATCGTCATCATACCAGCCGGTATGTACACAAACAGCATCCGACCATGTTGGAACGCCTAATGTATTATCCATTACTCGGCGTGCCCCGAAACAAACCAGTGCATGAGCGCCGTATTCCGGAGCCGCCAATGTATGGACGATCACCGGACGATTCGCTGCCAGTTCATTCGCTATTTTGCTTATTGACGGCAGAAAATAGTAAGATGCAGTAGGGCGATTACTGTTGTTAGGCATCAGTTTCTTTATGCTTTTATTAATACCGTCTGTATATGTCTTCCCCCAGTTGAGCCACGGCAATCGTCCGACCAAATTAAACAGACCCAGTGTTTTAAATTCAGCCATAAGCTTTTTGTGCAGTCCTTCTGCATTCGGATAGTCATTAACAATTGAACCTGAGTGTATTATGCCTTTAGTAAGCTTTTCCGGAGTAATATCAGCAGTGAAAAGTGGAAGTTATACTTACGATAAAGATAATTCAATGCTATTCCCAATGCAACTTCGCTACAGCTATTAGTTTGGCTCGTATTTAATCCAAATGCATAGCGTCTAATATACTCAGAATTATCCGGAAATTCATATATTTCTCCTTGTTGGGAACCTCCCGGATTGGTAGGATCCGGCACTATGGCACGTTCGAAATCTTCAACGATGAGCGCGCGTGAAGGGGCTGTTTCTTCAACGCCGGTTCTGATGTTGATATATTTCTCGGAGTCTGAACGCTTCACATAGTATTGCAAGACTCCGCCGTAATACTTTTTGCCAGCTCCGCAGCCATCATACGTATTGAATTCAGACCACTCGCAGACGGTGCGCGTGCTGCGCTCCATAATAGCGCTGCCGAGACTTGTTGAGCCAAGTAGGAAACTTTGTTGATTGTCCGCATCGTAGAGTAACTCAACTACAAAATCGTCCGCGTACAGTTCTCGCACCTCGAGCACGGTACGCATCGCTTCCACTTCATCAGTGGATATTGAACTTTCTTCAGCTTCAACCATATGAGTTTGGCGAGCTTGCGATGCTGGAATAAAAGCCGCCAGTGTAAAAATCGCTGCAAATTAAACAGATAAAACCTTTTTCATAGTTTATTCCTTCATTTTATAATGTTGTTCTGCGCTTCATCGATTACGCCGCAGACCCATGAGTACATAATATCGTTTATCTTATCACGAACCATATCGCGTTTCTCGGAGGATTCGGCGTCGGCTTTCCTAACCGTGATCCAAATTCTATACAGATTGCCGTTTACAATGAATGCATAACGATCACTATAGTCGCGATGCTGACTCCGATCCTCAATTGGCTCATTATCAGCGTCATAAAACTCGGAGCTCCTGAAAACGACATCAATACCCTTGTAGCTTCGGATCTCTTCGGATTCTCCTTCCTCACGGCAAGTATCGGGAGGCGGAACAGAGCGGCTGGATTCAGCACTACCTATACGACATGACAGCTGAAAACCGTCGACTTCTCCGCAGCCCTCGATGCTGTAGCTTGCGATCTCGACTTCAGCAACGGATTTGGCTTCAAAGATCTGCGGTGTATAGAAGACCTTGTATTCAAGAGTGGACTCATCAATGCCAATATCCGGCATATCCGGATATATTGCCGATTCGTGCCATTTGCTGTATTCTCGCTTAAGTTGATCGTATGAATCCATAGAAAAATATCCGGTAAGAGCCGGACCTCTGCATGCGATCAAAACAAAAGGTAAAAGAAGCAGCGCAGCAGCCATAAAAACGCTGCTGAGAATCCTTGTTGTTTTCATCTATTAAATCCCTACCTTTCAAAAACAGTGTTTCATCATATTAAATAATATAGCCACTATAACATATATAATTTCATTTTGCAAGTGCACCAACCGCTTTATCTAACATCACGTACTATATATTTGCGTTCTTTCACCGCAAACTGCGTTCGCGGGATTGACAAAGCTGCAAAAATCCATTATAATATCTGAGCAAATGAATATCCGCCAAAGACAGCAGGTGCCGATTTTCGGCTCAATATCCCGCCGAGGTGAAGATAAGCTTGATTTGTTCCCGTATGGGTAAATATGCTATTCCTCGCCCCCGGTGGTCTCGCCGGGGGATATTTGTTTGAAACTGTGACAAGGAGGAAAAAATCCAAATGGCAAATGCTTCCATTATCAAGATGAAGGAGCAGCACGTTGCGGACATCTGCGAGAAGATCAAGAAGGCTCAGTCCATCGTTATGTTCGACTATCGCGGACTCACCGTTGAGGAGGACACCAACCTTCGCAACGAGATGCGCAAGGCGGGCGTTGAATACGTCGTTCTCAAGAACAAGATGGTCGAAAGAGCCTGCCGCGAGCTCGAGGTGGACGAAAACATCCACGAGCTTCTCAAGGGACCTTCCGCTTTCGCGTTCGGCTATGACGACGCCGTTGCTCCCGCTAAGATCCTCAGGGACTTCATCAAGAAGGTCAAGAAGTGCTCCCTCAAGGGCGGCCTTGTTGACGGCGTTGTTACCGACGTCAAGGGCATCGAAGCCCTCGCCGATCTGCCTTCCCGCGAAGTTCTCATCGCCCGTATGCTCGGCAGCATGATGAGCCCCATCCAGGGTCTCGCCATCGCGCTCGACCAGCTCGCCAAGAAGAACGGCGAAGGCGCCGAGTCCCCCGCTGCGGCTGAATAAGCTTTCACCGCATCCCGCTTTCAAACAAAAAAATTTTATTGGAGGAAACAATAATGAATAAGCAGGAATTTATCGATTTCATCAAGGGCCTTACCGTTCTTGAGCTTGCAGACCTCGTTCACGCTGTTGAAGAGGAGTTCGGCGTATCCGCCGCCGCCACCGCAGTTGCAGTAGCAGGCCCCGCAGCAGCAGGCCCCGCTGAGGCAGCGGAAGAGAAGACCGAGTTCGACGTAGTCCTCAAGGGCTTCGGCGACAAGAAGCTTGACGTTATCAAGGTCGTTCGTGCAGAGCTTGGCCTCGGCCTCAAGGAAGCTAAGGACGCAGTCGAAGGCTGCCCCACTACCCTCAAGGAAGGACTCTCCAAGGAAGACGCCGAGAAGCTCGCCGCTGCTTTCAAGGCTGTCGGCGCAGACATCGAGCTCAAGTAATCAAAACCTTAGTCACAGCAAAAGGAACTGCCCCCGGGCGGTTCCTTTTTTGATTCCATGCTTCGCTTTTTCCCTTGAAAAAAGCCCCCCCGACGCGCTGCGTCGGGGGGCATTCCTGCGCTGTTGGCCTTTAGGATTCAAAGAGTCCGTAGGTTTCATCGGGCGCATGGTAGCAGATCGGGTTCTCGGGATTCGCCTCGTTATACCACGGTATGGTGACTGTGCAGGTTCCGTAAG
>JAFZJT010000078.1 GCA_017553815.1 Clostridia bacterium | reverse complement strand
CAGCCGCTTACGTTCAGCTCGCTGAGGTTATTGTTGTAGCAGTACAGTTCCACAAGCGCGGTGCAGCCGCTTACGTCCAGCTCGCTGAGGTTGTTTAATCCGCAGTACAGATTATAAAGCGCGGTGCAGCCGCTTACGTCCAGCTCGGTTAGGTTGTTGTCGTCGCACCACAGCAACTCAAGCGCGGTGTTCTGCGTTACGTCCAGTTCGCTGAGGTTGTTGTAGTAGCAGTATAGATTCTCAAGCGCGGTGCAGCCTCTTACGTTCAGCTCGGTAAGGTTGTTGTCGGAGCACCACAGCTCCTCAAGCGCGGTGCAGCCGCTTACGTCCAAACTTCCATAAAGTTCCTGCGAATATGCTGATATAGTTAGTAGCCGCTGTTCTCCATTCGTAGCTGTCCATCGGAAACTATCAACTCCCCAAGTTCCCGGATCATTCGGATCATAGTTATCGCTCAGCTTATCGCCGTTCTTAACTCCGTCCTCATCCGTCTGCTCCAAGAACTCCACGCATTTGGTGTAGTCATGGACGTTATAGCCGGCGGGAACCGTCCAACAAGGTTCGATCGCGTTCTTTTCCGCTTCAAGCTTCGGCAAAGCCGAAACGGGCATCACCGCAAGCGCCAAAAGCAGCGCAAGGGTCGCCGCAAGCGCGGCTTTGAGTTGTTTCTTCATGGGTTTTCGCTCCGTTCTATAAAATAAAATGCGCGTACAGTATACCCCTCCCCCGATATTTTGTCAATACCTGCCGTTCTTTTTCCCGCCTTTTCTCCTGTTTTCCGATTGACACTCACGCGCAAAAGATGGTAAAATCATTGGGCAAAAGCCAAACCGAAAGCGCAGCCTTCAGGTTCTTTTTCATTGGTTTTCTCTCCTTTTCCTGTTTTGATTCGTTTTTCTTCCGCATGGGAAGCAAGCTATTGTGGCATATTCCACAATCTTTATCGTGTTATACCATTCTATTGTGATTTTATCCACAATGTTTTTATTCTCGATTCTGCATTAAAATTGAAGCGGTCGGTTCACGGACTCCGAAAACGGACAGACTAATAAAACACGAGGACGCGCCGATGATAAGCTACGCTCCGCTGTGGAAAACCATGCGTGAGAAAGGAATATCGCAGTACAGACTGCTTCGGGCGGGCATCGACAATAAAACGCTCGACGCGCTGAAAAAGGGCAGGAATATAACGCTCCTGACCCTTGAAAAGCTGTGCCTTATTCTCGATTGCAGTCCAAACGAGGTCGTGGAATTCATAGAGGACAGTCCAAAAGGGCAGTAAATGGCGGCGCAAGCTTATTATTCATCAAAAATCATAAAAGCCAAGCCCTTTTTTCGCCGTAAAGAGTTCCTTTACGGCTTTTTTCGTGGTATAATTAGATTTTAACGGAGCTTTTTCGCGGCGATTGCGATCTGCATTTGCCCGCAAAAGGCGCATATACTGAAAAGAAAAGAGCGCCGATGGGCGGCGCGGGAGAGAAATATGGAGAATAAGAAGATAATCGTTTTAACGGGAGGCGGCAGCGCGGGGCACGTTACGCCCAATATCGCGCTGATCCCAGCGCTGAAGGAGGCGGGCTACGAGCTGCATTACATCGGCTCGAAGGACGGCATCGAAAAGCAGCTTATCGGGGAGCAGGAGGGAGTGACCTACCATGCTATTTCATCAGGTAAGTTCAGAAGATACTTCGATCTAAAGAATTTTACCGACCCCTTCCGCGTCAATCACGGCGTTTCGCAGGCGAAAAGGATCATAAAACAGCTCCGGCCCGAGGTCGTTTTCTCAAAGGGCGGCTTTGTGAGCGTGCCCGTGGTGATGGCGGCGAAGGGCAAATGCCCCGTGGTTTGCCACGAGAGCGACTACACGCCCGGCCTTGCGAACAAGATCGCCGCGAGGTATGCGACCACGATCTGCGTCACCTTCGAGGACACGCTGAAGTACGTGGACAGGTCCCGCGCGGTGCATACGGGAACGCCGATCCGCAGCGAGCTTTTCTCCGGAAACAGGCAGAAGGGGCTCGATTTCCTCGGTTTTTCGGGGAATAAGCCCGTTATCATGGTCATGGGCGGCAGCCTCGGAGCGGAGGCGGTGAACAATGCGGTTCGCAGCGCGCTGCCCGAGCTCACGCAGCGATTCGACGTCGTCCACCTCTGCGGCAAGGGCAAGCTGGACGAGAGCGTATCCGCAAGCGACTATCCCGGCTATCGCCAGTTCGAGTACATCAGCGCGGAGCTGCCCGATCTTATGGCGGCAACCGATCTTGCGATAAGCCGCAGCGGCGCGAACTCGGTTTTCGAGTTCCTCGCGCTTCGCATCCCCGCCATCTTCGTGCCTTTGACCCTCGAGCAGAGCCGCGGCGACCAGATACTGAACGCCGAATACTGCGAAAAAAAGGGCTATTCCGCCGTCATTCAGCAGGACGCCGTGACGAGCGAGAGCCTGCTTGCGAAGGTGAACGAGGTTTACGACAACAGGCAGAGCTATGTTTCCGCGATGGAGAACGACAAAACGCTGGACGGCACCGCGAGGGTGCTCGAGGTGATACTCAAGGCCGCGAAGAAGTAAAACCGGTTTGGTTAGTGAATAGTGAATAGTTGCGGATGAAATTCCGATGGAATTTCTTGGGATTATTTGTTTACCGATTGATCGATTTAGGTTTGCCGCCGTGGGTTGAGGCTTTTCGGCGGCTGATCAAGCAGAAACGAAAAAATGATTGCTTTTCTTGCGAGAATCTTCATAAAGGACAGCGGCAACTATGGGAATGCGCGGGTGCGCGGCGAGTACGGCGTGCTTATCGGCGCATTCTTCATAGTTTTAAACGCGCTTCTTTTCGCGGGAAAGCTCGCGGCGGGGCTCATCTCGCGCTCGGTTTCGATAACCGCCGATGCGTTCAACAACCTTTCGGATGCGGGAAGCTCCGTGATAACGCTTCTCGGCTTCAAGCTGGCCTCTCAAAAGCCGGATACGGAGCATCCCTTCGGGCACGGCAGGTTTGAATACATCGCGGGCTTGCTCGTTTCCGCCGCGATAATCCTGATGGGCTTTGAGCTGCTCAAGACCTCCGTTGGGCGCATAATCCACCCCGAGGAGACCGAGCTGACGCTTTTGAGCGGCGTTATCCTCGGCGCTTCGGTCGCCGTGAAGCTCTATATGGCGTTTTCAAGCGGAAGCTACGCAAAGCGCCTGCGCTCCCCCGCGCTCAAGGCGACGATGCGCGATTCGCTTTCGGACAGCGCGGCGACGGGGCTTGTGCTGATTGCCGCGATAGTATCGAAATTCACGGGCCTAAAGCTCGACGGCTGGGTGGGCGCGCTCGTTTCGGCGTTCGTGCTGTACTCCGGCATCGCCTCGGGCAGGGAGACCATCGCGCCGCTTCTCGGTCAGATGCCCGAGCCCGAGTTCGTTGACAGAGTAAAGGAGCTCGTGCTCTCCACCGAGCGCATAACGGGGCTTCACGACCTCATCATCCACGACTACGGTCCCGGGCGGCGCATGATATCGCTTCACGCCGAGGTGCCCGTTGAAAAGTGCGACGATTTCTTTAAAATTCACGACATAATCGACGAGACCGAGCGCAGGATAGCCGCGGAGCTCGGATGCGAGGCGACGATACATCTCGACCCCGTCGCGCTCGGGGACGAACGCACGGACGCGCTTAAAAAGCGCACGCTCGATGCCCTCCACGCCATCGACCCCGCTCTCACGCTGCATGATTTTCGCACCGTGCTGGGCGAGGCGCTGACGACGCTTATCTTCGACGTGGTGATACCCTACGATTTCCGCATGAGCGAAAGCGAGGTCGTTTCGGCGATCTCCGCCGCCGTTTCGGGCTTTGAGGGTGAAAACGGCGGGAGCTTCCGCGCCGTCGTGACCGCGGATAGGCCGTTTGCGTGAGGCCAAGTCAAGCCACGCTTTTCCAAACAATTATTATATTTTAGCCATCACCCGCGCCGCCCCTGTTAATCCTTGTGGCGGCGTGTTATAATTAGCTGTAAATTGCCGCTGTGCGCGGAAAAAGCGGTAACAATAACCATATCGAGGAGAAAAAAGCATGGATTACCAAAAGGAATCGCTCCGCCTGCACGGCGAATGGAAGGGCAAGATCGAGGTCGTTTCGACCGTTCCCACCGAGAACCGCGAGGATCTCTCCCTCGCCTACACCCCCGGCGTTGCCCGCCCCTGCCTTGAGATACAGAACGACGTTTCAAAGAGCTACGAGCTGACCCGCCGCCACAATCTCTGCCTCGTCGTGACCGACGGCACAGCGGTGCTCGGCCTTGGCGATATCGGCCCTGAGGCGGCGATGCCCGTTATGGAGGGCAAATGCGTGCTCTTCAAGAATTTCGGCGGCGTGGACGCTTTCCCGCTCTGCCTCAAGACCAAGGACGTGGACGAGATCGTGCGCACCATATACCTCATCAGCGGCAGCTTCGGCGGCGTGAACCTTGAGGATATCGCGGCTCCCCGCTGTTTTGAAATAGAAAAAAAGCTCAAAGAAATTTGCGATATCCCGATCTTCCACGACGATCAGCACGGCACTGCGGTCATCACGCTTGCGGGCCTAACCAACGCGCTCAAGCTCGTTCATAAGAAGATGGACGAGGTTCGCATCGTTATCAACGGCGCTGGCGCGGCGAGCATCTCCATCGCAAAGCTTCTGCTTTCGCGCGGCGTTAAGCATATCACGCTCTGCGACCGCACCGGCATCATCTTCGAGGGCCGCCGCGAGGGCATGAACGCGATAAAGGAAGAGATGGCGAAGCTGACGAACCTTGAAAAGAAGGAGGGCTCGCTTGCGGACGCTCTCAAGGGAGCGGACGTATTCATCGGCGTTTCCGCGCCGAACACGGTTTCTATCGATATGGTCAAGAGCATGGCGCGCGACGCGATAGTCTTTGCCTGCGCGAACCCGACCCCCGAGATCTTCCCCGACGACGCGAAGGCGGGCGGCGCGAAGGTCATCGCGACCGGCAGGAGCGATTATCCGAACCAGATAAACAACGTTCTCGCCTTCCCCGGCATCTTCCGCGGCACCTTCGACGTTCGCGCAAGCGATATCAACGACGAGATGAAGATCGCGGCGGCGGAGGCCATCTCATCGCTGATATCGGATGATGAGCTTTCGCCGGATTACATCATCCCCGCCGCGTTTGATGAGCGCGTCGGCTCCGCCGTTGCAAAGGCCGTTGCCGAGGCCGCGAGAAGGAGCGGCGTTGCGAGGATATAAAGCGAGCATAATGCAATAATGATACTTTGTAACATAAGAAATGCCGCCCGATAGAGCGGCATTTTCGTTTCAATTTTCATCTGCGCAAGCGCCTTTATTCAAATCACTCAAGCCCAAGCGCGATGCGCAGAATGCTTATCGCGTCGCCCAAGCTTATACTGCCGTTTGCGTCTATATCTGCGTTATTGAAAACGAGCTCGCTTTCCTCGATAAGCCCCATCGCAAAGCGCATCGCAAGAAGAGCGTCCGAAACGTTCACCGCGCCGTTTCCGTCCGCATCGCCGAGAAGTCCCGCGCCCGCATCGCCCGAATATGCGATCTCATCGAGCCATACGCAGTCGCTTCCGCTTGCATAGCTGTAATCCTTTTCGTATTTCCAAAGGAAAGTGTAGCTTCCGTCGTGATCGGCGGTGAAGGTGTAGCTTTGCCAGCCCGATTCGCCCGAGTGGCTGAACTTATTCTGCCCGTTCACGCTGAAGGAGAAGATATCGTAGCTCTGCTCGGTGCTGTACTTATAATCGAAGCTCAGCATTTCACCCGCAAGCATATCGAGCTTAAGAGTTACGCTTGATGCGGAGCTATCCATGCCCGCATTGCCGCTGACGGCGGCGATGCGCCCGTCTATTATCGTGCCCGTGAAGGGATTTGCCGCGGTTTCAAAATGCAGGCTGCCGCCCTCGGCGTTCAGCGCGAAATCGAAGTCGATCGGTTCCTCTTCGAGCCACTCGCCATCCAGCCACGCAACGCGCGAATTGAACCAAGTGCGCAGATAGGCAAGTCCCTCATGGAAATCCCTATGCCAGAGCGCCTCGTCGTTCGGCATCGCGGTGGAGAGATACGCGCCCTGCTCATCGATCATAGCGAGCATGGCGGGCACGATGCTGCGCCTGTACTGCGCGTATTTTGCCTTGAGCGCGGAGCTGAACTCCTCATGATCATCATAGAGTGTGTCGAACCACGGCGCGGAGCTGTTCAGCACAATGAATCCGGTCGTGCCGGTGCCGTAGGGGCAATCGTAATAGTCGTTGTGCGCCTGGTCGGCGTTCGTCCACTCGGCTCTTCCGTAGGCAAGGTCGAAATCCCAGGGCGCTGTGAAATAGAGCTTATCGTCCTGAGCCTGTTTATACATATAACAGCTCGTTTTCATATTGCCGTCGATATTCTTCGCAAGCTCCTGAACTATTATAAAATCTATCCAGGAATCCACGTCCACATACTGCGTGTAGCTCTCGGAGCTTATGCCCATTATTGCGTCGTGCACCTTCTGCATGTGGTTCTCAAGGTACTGCCGCATTTGATTTGCAAGCGCGGTATCGCTCGGTTCGGGGGTCTTTAGCACGAAATAGTCCTTGTTCGGATTCGCCCAATAGGGGCAGTTGAACCACAAATCGCTTGAAAAATCTATCTTGTCGCAAACGTCCTTTTCGATAAGGTAGCCGCCCGTCAGCTCGTCCGCCGTGGCTTCCTCGATATCTATTTTATTGGACTCTATATCCACGCGCTCAACGAGCAGGTATATGCCGTTGTAGCTGCCGTTCAGATAGACCTCCACGAATTCGCATTTGGGAACGTAGCCGATGCCGTCGAGCATCAGACCCGCCTTGTAGGTCATGTAGTTGCGGATGAACGAATGGTCCTCATAGCTCGCAACTATCGCGTATTTCTTGGTTTTCGGGATGTCGAGAAGCGATTTTTTGGAATCAAGCTTGATGGAATAGGGCTTCTTCGGCTGACCCCATGAGGTGTTGCCGCGGCCCTTTATGGAGCCCGTGCCCTCAAAATCGCCGCTTTGATACTGCTTGGTGCCGAGAGTGAGCGTGAAGCTCGCCAAAACCCAGTTTTCCTTATCTATCTGGGAAAACGGCACCTCCGCGTCGATATGAAGCTGCGGGAGTTGCTCGGGAGAGGCGTAGATGCCGACGATCGCAAGCTCGTCCTCGCTCAAGTATTCGCCGCGCACGGCGGTGAAGGTGAAGATTTTTTCGCCGTTCGCGCCGCTTGTGACCGAAACGCGCCCTTCATGGTCGCGGAAAAAGTTGGTGTACTGCGCGTTATAGGTCCAGCCGGATTCGAAGCTCGCGGTGAGAATCAGGGTTCGGCTCTGCTCTATTCGCATAAGGCCGTACATCGGCGCGAGCTTGAGGGAGAATGCGCTTTCGTCGTACGAAAGCACAACGCCGTCGCCCGCGATCGGAACTATCGGATACTCGGCTGCGCCATCCGCGGGAAGGACAGCGGCAAACACGGCCGACGCCGCCGAAAGAAGAAAGAGCGCCGCTAAAACGGCGCAAAGGAAATAAAACTTTTTCATATTTTTCCTCCTGATTTTATCGCCCAAATATATTATGCCATGGCGGCGAAGAATTGTCAATATTTAAAAGGCGTTTTCCGTTTCCCTTCCGCACCGAAAAAGCTTCTCTCCGCTTCACCGAACGGATCATAAGCCAAGAACCTACCGAGCGCATTTGAAGCCGCACCCGATCGGTTCTGTTTTGCTTTTTTCCTCTTCCGCCTCTATTCGATGCCCATCGCTATTCGCAATATCGAAAGGGCGTCCGATATACTTATGCTGCCGTCGGAGTCGATATCGGCGTTATTGAAGATCAGTGCGTGTTCTCCGATAAAGCCAATAGCAAAGCGCATCGTGAGCAGCGCGTCAAAAACGCTCACCACACGGTCGCCGTCCGCGTCGCCGGGTATCCATGCGCCCGGATCGCCCGAATAGACGACCTCATCGAGCCAGCAGCAATCGCTCCCCGAGCTCATGCCGTAATCCTTTTGATATTTCCAAACGAAGGTATAGCTTCCGCTGTGATCGGCGGTGTAGGTGTGGCTGTTCCAATCCCATTCGCCCGAACGCAAAAGGTCTGTCTGCCCGTTCACGCTGAAGGTGAAGATATCGCCTCCGTACTCGGTGCTGCACTTATAATCGAAGCTCAAGCTCTCCCCCGCGTGCATTTCGAGTGAGAGCGTAACGCTTGAAAAGGAGCTGTCCACGCCCGCGTTGCCGCTGACGGCTGCGGCGCGCCCGCCAATCACCTCAGCCGTGAAGTGGTGCTCGGAGGTGGTGAAATGCAAACTGCCGCCCAAAGCATTGAGCGCAAGGTCAAGGTCGATTGGCTCGGTTTTGGGTCGTTCGCCCGCGATCGTTTGCTCCGCCCCTGTCGCATGGGACACCGCGGCAAGCGCGGAGGATGCGGAAGCAATAAGAAGCAGCGCGGTTACGATGGCGCAAATAAAACGAAGTTTTTTCATATCGGTCTCCTGGAATCATTATTCGCTCAATCATACCATTTCACGGCATAAATGTCAAATTTCTCAATTAATATTAACATTTTTTCGCGCAATAATGATCCCCAGGCATAGCCGGGGGTATTTCAGTTTCGGGCATAGCCCTCATATTATTGGCTGCCCACACGTGGGCTGTTTATTGGCCTGCCAGCCACGCATAGGTTTATCTGCTACCCGTAAACGGGTCGCGGGGATCAAATAGACTTAGT
>JAFZJT010000077.1 GCA_017553815.1 Clostridia bacterium | reverse complement strand
CGAGTATGTAGCATAGAAAAACTAAGCCAGAAACCAAAACGGCATACTTGCTGTTTGTAAATCTACGAAACTCGATAGCCATATATCACACCCCCTTAACATATTCATCTATGACTTCTTGTTTATCGGCAACCTCGCGAATAGTCTGATTGGTAAACAGATAATACTTACCCGGCAAATATTCCAAATCAGTTAAGTTATGTGTGATATTCAATGAAGTTATCCGTTGGTCATTCAGATACGAACCAAGGAAACTGTATATTTCAAGCGTGCTAGACTTATCTAGTGCAGAAGTGAATTCGTCAAAGATAACACACTTAGGCTCATATGATAAGAAGTAAAGCAATTTCATTTTTTGCTTTTGCCCATCACTCATTCTTCCGACTAACATTTTCGGATTAATATCGCCAATATTGAGCAAGTCAACTAACTGTTTTGCCTTGGAATTATTCTTTATTATGCTCAAAATATCACAAAATCTAAGATTGCCTGGTATGTTGCTATAGCTTCCGATTATGATTGGCTTTTGATTTTCAATGCAAATAGTTCCAGAATACTTAAGTATGCCGGAACAGGCTTTGGCAAAACAGGTTTTGCCGATACCATTTTTCCCTAGAATATGATTAATCCGGCCATTAGTAAAACTAATGGATACATCTGTTAGTAGTTGCTTATTCCCAACGCTTAGTGATAATGAGTCAATCTGCATAGTTTTAAACAATGAAGCACCGAAAAATACTCTTGTCGCACAAAGAATATTATTTCGGTGCACATGAGAAAGTTAATCCTTTGATCCAACAATAACGGACTTGTTCTTCGAAACAACGAAATACCAAAGGCTAAGGATATCTTCAAGTTTGAAAGCTTTGAGCTTTTCATCCATTGACTTCTGCTCTTCAAGGTTGTTGACCTTAAAATCTTTTATTGACATTTGTACAATCTCCTCGCACAATGATGTAGTAGTTTTTATTCTCCCTCTCCAAGGAGTTTACTTGTACTATTCAAACATAAAACAACGTGCTTAAATAGTAAAATATATATTGGGTGCGACAGTATTAAACTCCAATACCATTATTATACATGCTTACGCATGTTTTATCAAGTAGCCCGCATCATTGCATTTGCGTAGTATTGTTCAAGCATCAAACATAGGTTACACTTCAAGCCCATTCGGAGAAACCAACTCCGCTGCTGTCAAGAGAAGGGTGGAGATTTTCGAGCTTATGAGAAACACTACCCGACCTTGACAGCGTTAGAAGCGGTATAATTATCTGCCCGTCTGCGTGGACGCATCTGTCCGCGCAGGTCTTCGTTCAGCTTTACTACCTGTTCTTCTGCTCGGCATCGAAGGACGCGAGAACCTCGTTCGGCGCACGCATGGCGAACCTTGCTTCGAATATTGCTTCGCTCGTTGTGTACCTTTTGCACGACAACGTGCTGTTCTCGGTCGGTATCCCCGCCATCGCGTGCTCGATGCTCGGAAACTTCTTCGGCTCGAAATACGCAATAAAGGGCGGAAGCTCGAAAATAAGGCTCGTTATGTTCCTCGTGCTTGCGTTGCTGTTTGCCCGCTTTGCGCTCAAATTCCTCGGTGTGATCGATTTTTAACGGTTTTGCTGTCATTTGCATTAAGAAACGGGGCTTCACGCGAAGTCCCTTTTTCATATGAGCAAATCGTTATTCTTTTTTATCTCCGTCAGCCGTTCCACTTGGGATGCTGGGAAAGCACTCGAAACTCATAGCCCCTCGCAAGAAGATCCTCGATCATGTACGGGAGCGTTTCGACCGTTTCGTTTACGGTATCGTGGCTCAGGAACACGACATGCCTGTTGCCTTTGTTTTCCATGTACATGACCGAAAGGCGGTAGGACTGAAGCAGATAATCGATGAAGGGTAGATTATCTGTATTGCCCGCGGCCCACTTATCGTTGTTTCCCGCGTTCCAATCGAACCATTCATAACCCCTCTGGTGCAGAAGGCTGATTATCCTGTCCCTAATGGGTCTTGCGGAAGCTGTCGTGCTACCGCCGGGGAAGCGGAAGCAGATCCTCCAAGGCAGATAGCCAACGGCGTTCATGACCGCCTGCTCCCATCTTTCCACCTCCGCCATCATCGCGTCGGCGGATGCGTAACACTGCGTAAAATCATGTGTGTAGCTATGGCAGGCGATGAGATTGCCGCTTGAAACGATCTCGCGTGCGATCTCGGGATTTCTATCCACAAAGTATCCAACGGTGAAGAAGGTCGCGTTAATGCCGTAGCTGTTCAATATTTCGATGACCCTGCGGGTATTGGCGCAGGGGCCGTCGTCAAAGGTAAGGTAGATGTATTTCCCGCCGCTCGGCTGAGCAGTGGGCGCAGCCGTTTCCGAAGAAGGTGAGCTCGACGGCTTCGGGGTATGTATCGGCTCGGTGGTCGGTGCCGGAGTCGGCTCGGGAGATGGCGTTGGAGCCACAGTGGGCTCCTCGGTGGGCGCCTCGGTCG
>JAFZJT010000076.1 GCA_017553815.1 Clostridia bacterium | reverse complement strand
CTTTTTTCAAGCCTCATTAGGCAATTTTGCCACATTTTACCACATTTTCTTTACAACACTATGAAACAACTGCTCGCAAACCGCTGATAATGAATAAACCGTCATCGTACTATCATTATGATTGCAACACTTTTTCAAAGCCTGTTCGACATCCTCAATGAAATATATTCTTCAAATACGCCCGTTTTTTTCAGCCACCCCCCTTTTTTTTCGGCTTTACCTAATGAAGGGACTTTTTCACTACACCCTCCCGCTCCTTGAAAACTTCATAGCCAAATCGGGTAACAGCATAATGATACTTCCGCCTTGAACGCTTCACAGCATTGGGCGGCTCGGCATAAGCATGCGGAGGTCTGAGATAGGACATGCGTGAGGACGACGGCTCGATGAGGTAAACACATTTATTCTTAATGGAGGCAAACCCATGACCAAAGTAATCGCAATAGCGAACCAAAAGGGCGGCGTTGGCAAAACCTCCACCACCGTCAATCTGAGCGCAGGTCTTGTGAGGGCAGGATTCTCCGTGCTTGCGATCGACTTCGATCCGCAGGCAAACCTCACAATGGCGCTCGGCTTCAGGAATCCCGACGATATGGGCTATACGGTTTCAAGCGTTCTTGCTAAGGCAATGAACGAGGAACCAATAAACCCTGTCGAGGGAATCCTTACTTCCTCCGAGGGTATAGACCTTATGCCCTCAAGTATCCAGCTCTCGCGCTTCGAGCTCGCGCTCGTCAATGAGATGAACCGTGAAAGTATGCTCCGTCAGTTCGTTGAGGCGGCAAAGCCCAACTATGACTACATACTTATCGACTGCGCGCCGAGCTTAAACGTTCTCGCGCTGAACGCGCTTACGGCGGCGAACAGCGTTCTAATCCCCACTCAGCCGGAGTTCTTTTCAAATGCCGGTCTGCAAATGCTCCTTGAAACGGTTTCAAAGGCGCGAAAGAAGATAAACCCCTCTCTTTATATAGAGGGCGTTCTCGTTACCATGATGGACAAGCGCCCGAACTTCACAAAAGAGCTTGTAATGAAGCTGCGTGAAAGCTACGGCGACTATATCAAGGTGTTCGATACCGAGATACCGAAGTCCATCCGCATGACCGAGAGCAACGTAAGCGGCAAGAGCGTGTTCGGATACGATCCGAGAAATCCTGTCGGCCTTGCATACGAAGCATTTACGAAAGAGGTGATCGAGCATGACAAACAAATCGAGCGCATCGGAAGTGTCATTCAGACCGCTCGATGATCTTTTTGAGCCTACAGACGGCAGCGGTGAAAAGCCTCTGCTCACAGAACTGACCGTAGATACCCTCGTTCCCTTCGAGAAGCACCCTTTCAAGGAGTATCCCGAAGAAAAGATGCAGGAAATGGTGGAAAGCGTTTCCGAATACGGAGTTTTGATGCCCATACTTGTCCGCCCGCATAAATCGGGAGAAGGATATGAAATCATTTCGGGGCATAACCGTGTTGAAGCTTGTAAACGCGCAGGGATAACAAGAATCCCCGCCACCGTTCGTGAACTCGATGACGATACCGCTGTGATAATCATGGTGGACAGCAATCTAAGGCAAAGGGATAAGCTGCTGCCGAGTGAAAAAGCAAAGGCCTAAAGAAAGGAAAGACCTCGCCCCTTTGCGGGAGAGGAAGGAAAGCCTTTCGTATCTACTGCTCCGCAGTTCTCTGCGGGGCGCTTATCTTCGGCACGGCAACGACAGCTTTTGCCGCAAACGATCCGATCAGCGTTGTCAACAATCTCTCCGACTTTATTTTCGGACTGATCCGCGCCGTCGGATTGATCCTCTTGGGTTGGGGCATCGTTCAGGTCGGTCTTTCCTTCTCGAGCCACGATCCCTCCCAGCGAAGCAACGGCTTTCTCACCCTTGCGGGCGGTGTGGTCATTACCTTTGCAAAAGAAATTCTTACTCTTATCACCGGCTGATTCGGGAGG
>JAFZJT010000075.1 GCA_017553815.1 Clostridia bacterium | reverse complement strand
TCTTTTTTTCTTTTTTTCTTCTTTTTTGAAGATCGGCGTAGGTCTCCATTGCCTCTCCTTTCTTTTTGCCGCAGAAGTTTTGCTCTGCGAAGCCTAATTCAGCTGAAACTCTTTACCGGGCGTTATTTTATAAGATCAGTATTTACAACGCCCACATACGGCAGATTCCTGTAGAGCTGGGCATAATCGAGGCCGTAGCCGACCACGAATTTATCCTCAACGATGAATCCGCAGTAATCGGGCTGGATTGCGCAGCGGCGTCTTTCGGGCTTATCGAGAAGGGTGATTATCTTCAGCGAAGCCGGATTGCGCGCCGCAAGCATGTTTGTGAGATAGTTGAGAGTAACGCCCGAATCCATGATATCCTCAACAATAATGACATTGCGATTGATGATATTCTTATCGAGATCCTTTATTATCTTAACAACACCCGTATTCACCGTGCCGTCGCCGTAGGATGAGCAGGAAAGGAAATCAATCTCGCAGTAATCGTTGAACTCGCGAACGAGGTCGCTGAAGAAATGCACGGAGCCCTTCAAAACGCAAACGAAAATCGGATCCTTACCCTTATAATCCTTGTTTAAAATACTTCCGAGCTCGCGGATCTTTTCCTTGATCTGCTCCTCCGTTATCAGCACCTCGGCGATGTCGTTATGCAGTCCTGTTCTTTCGATCATTATTCTTTCCCCCTATTTTATGAATTATTATTTACCGAAATCATTCATTCCAAGAAACTCAATTTTTATAACGCTCTTCGTTTTTTCCGTAAGCTTAACATCGTCCGAAACGAGGAAGCCCGGAATGAAAACTATATCCTCTTGGCAAATAAGAAGAGGAATGCTGTCCCTAAGCTTTGAATCGACGTTCCTTGAGATGAAAAAATCCTTCAGCTTCATCCTCCACGCGGAATTCAGCGGGCGAAATCTGTCGCCCGGCCTGCGTGTGCGGATAGTCAATTCGCCGCATAGCCTGTCCCGATCAATAAAGGCCGTGTTTAAATCGGAATAGATAAGACTATTATACTCCTTTTCTTCCGAATTTTCCATAGCACACGTCTGAAAAAAGCTTATTTTGATATCGCCGAACGGAGTTTTTTGCACTCCTTCCTCGGTTTTCAGAAGAAAATCGGGGTTTTCGCCCGTTTTTGAACCGTTTTCTTCGCTGTTTTCCCCTTTTTCTGGAATTGAGGCAATTCTATTAATTTTATCATCGGGCGTTGATTTTTCAGCCTTTTCGATAACGAGCCTTCCGAAAACCATCCTCGCCCTTGCCGACGGAAGATCGATCCCCATGCCGGACTGCTTGTTTAAAAGCTCGCAGAGCGCATCGATATGCGTCTGCTCCGCGTCCACCAGCGCGCCGCTTTCCGATAGAGCCTGCCTTATCGCGCGTTTTTTAACGGGGTAGGGCAGGGGGATCAGCTTTTCGGCAAGATAGCCCCCGTCCATGCGCGCCGTTTCGAGCGCTTCATCTGCAAGGGATGACAGATACGCTTCATCCTCGGAAGCGATCTTGGAAAGGCGCAGGATATTGCTTATAACGCTGCTGTTTATGCCGCTTTCAATCTCGGGGATGATGTTGAGCCTTAGGATATTCCTTGCCGATCCCGCCTCAAGATTGGTTTCGTCGGTACACCAGAGCTGTTTTCTGTTCTTCAAAAACTCGATAATCTCGCTCTTTTTAAATTCGAGAAGGGGGCGAATGAGCCTGAAGCTTCGCTTCTGTTCTCCGCTTCTTGGCGAGGGGAGCTCAAGCTCGCTCTGCGGCCTTATCCCGCAGAGCCCCGCAAGCCCGCTTCCTCTGAATATGTGCATTAGTATGCTCTCGGCGTTGTCATCCGCATGATGCGCGGTGGCTATAGAGGCAGCGCCCGTTTTTTTATAGACTTCGTATAGAAAATCATAGCGAATTATCCGCGCCGCGGTCTCTATCGAAAGCCCGGTTTTCGAGGCATAGGAAAGCACGTCCTGCTTCTCGGTGAAAAAGGGTATCGAAAGCTTTTTGCAAAGTTCGGCGCAGAAAGCTTCATCTCTGTCCGCCGTTGTTTTCCTGATACAGTGGTTGAAATGCGCCGCCGCAAGGCCGAAGCCAAACTCCAAGTGAAGATCATTGAGCATAAGAAGAAGCGCGGTCGAATCCGCGCCGCCGCTCAAGGCCGCAAGCACTGTATCGCCCGGTATTATAAGCCCGTTTTCTTTTATTGATCTTAATAATCTATCCTTCATATACTCTTACATAATTCACTTTTTCGCACTCTAAAGCTTTTCCCGATGGAGCGGTTCATAGATCATCCTTCCCTTTTCGCGAATGCTTTCAAACAGCGTTACGGCGCCGACGGTGAAGCCCGTTTTGAATTCGATATTGCCCATTTCCATCGAAACGAGCTCGTCGTGCTCAACGTTTCTTCCAAGGGTAATATGTGGCGTGAATCTATGGTAATCCCGCGCAAAACCGTTGTCCGAAAGCGCGGATTCGAGCTTCTCGCGAAGCATATTCAGTTCATCCGTATCGCCTTCAACGGTTATAAACGAGGTCTTTCTTTCGCCCTTTTCAAAATAACCGTAGCTTCCCGGCTTCAAAACGAAGGGGCGGATGCCAGCGCAGGCCGCTCTTATCGCGCTTACAGCGCCCATAAGATCCTCGCTCTCGCCGATGAAATGCAAGGTTATATGAAGATTATCCTCGGGGGAAAACCTTCCGCCGCTCGAACGTAAACGAAGTTCCCGAAGCGCCTTCGAGAGTTCGCTGCGAACATTCTTTGGTAATTCTATTGCTATAAAAAGCCTCATTTAAATTATAAGCCGTAAATCTCGGTGTATTTCTTCGTTAGATAGTCGATGAAGTAATCGGGGTTGAATTCCTCGCCCGTCGTTCTTTTGACCGCGTCGCAGGGCTTTAAGAGCTTGCCGTATTTATAGATCTTCTCGGTGAGCCATGCGGTTATCTCGTTTATACGATCCTCCTTTATAAGATTCTCGTAATCAAGCTCCTTTTTGATGGTTTCCACTATCTGAGCGCCGTAAGCGGAGCCGAGCGCATAGCTCGGGAAATAGCCTATCATACCGCTGCTCCAATGCACGTCCTGAAGCACGCCAATGCTGTTGTTCGGAACGTCGATTCCGAGATACTCCTTATAGAGCCTGTTCCATTCAGAAGGAAGCTCGTCGACGCTGATCTCGCCGTGCATCATCTTCTTCTCAAGCTCGTAGCGGATCATTATATGAAGAACGTAGGTAAGCTCGTCCGCATCGATCCTGATGAGAGATGGCTCCGCCTTGTTGACGGCGAGGTAAAGCTCATGCTCCGAAACGTCCGCAAGCTGCTCCGGGAAGAGCTCCTTGAGCTTGGGATAAACGAGTTTTATGAAATTTTCGCTTCTTCCGAGTATGTTTTCAAAGAAGCGCGATTGGGTCTCATGCACGCTCATCGAGGTGCCGGACGCGAGCGCCGTGCCGATTAACTCATCGCCGAGGTTGAGTTCATACAGCGCATGTCCGCCCTCGTGGATGACGGAATACATATTGCTGATGAAATTATCCTCCTCGTAATTGGTGGTAATGCGAACATCGTGCTTATTAAAGCCGATGGTGAAGGGATGCTCGGTCTCCGAGATGGCGCAATCGTCCCTGTTTATATGCATCTTTTCCATAATGAAGTCGGAAAATTTGCGCTGTATCTCGATAGGGAAGCTTCTTTTCATAAAATCGGTGCGGATGATATCGCCCTTTTCCTTCACCTTTTTAATGAGAGGAACGAGGCCGTTTCTCACATTTTCAAAGAAGGTGTCCAGCATTTTCATATCAAGACCCTTCTCGTAAACGTCGAGCCAGTAGTCGTAGGGATCCATTTCGGGCGCAACAAGCTCCGCCGTGCGCCTGTTGAAGGCTATTATCTTTTCAAGATACGGCGCGAAAACCGAATAATCATCTTTCTGCTTCGCCTCCACCCATGCGGTATGGGAATGAGCGATAACGCCGCGATACTCTATATACTCCTCCATCGGAATCTTTCTTATCCTTTCGAGCGAATCGGACGCAAGCTCGACCTCGCGCGCGGTTATCCCGTCGAGCTTATCGGCGTTCGCTTTAAGCGTGTCTATGACCTCGAAGTATTCGTCGTTTACGCTGAGCTTATAGGTTATCTCGCTGAAAACCTGATAGGTCTTTGCCCTTTCACCGACCGAATTTTTCGGGGCTATGGTCTCGGAATCGAAGCTCATTATCCCAAGCGCGTGGGAATAGGCGTTTGAAAGCTTTATCTTCTCCTTGAACTTCGCAAGCGCGGTTTTGAATTCCATGATTTTTCCCTCCGTTTATTGATTTTTCGAGAAATTCACTTTGAGGATACCGTTATTGCCTTTCGGCGCTGAACAGCTGTTTATCGATCAAATATCACGCACCGTTGAACATACGAACGGGAAGCACCATATAATAGAATGCGTTACCCTCCATCGGCTCTATTATAAGCGGCGTTACCGAGGTGCTCATCTTGAGGCAAGCCTTTTCGTCGTCGATGTATTTTATCGCATCGAGTATGTATTTGGCGTTGAACGCGATGTCGATGGGCTTACCCATCAGCTGAATATTGATCTGATCCTCTATGCTGCCCTTTTCGCTGTTTGCAAAGAGCGAAAGCTGATCCTCGGTGAATGAGAACTTGATACTGTTGGATTTTGCCTCCCTTGCAAGTAGGGAAACGCGCTCGATTGCGTCCTGAAGGTCACGGCAGTCCGCGATCGCGTGGCTGGTGTGCTGCTCGCGCATGAAGCCCGAATAATTAACGTAGTCGCCGTCCAAAAGCCTTGAAACTATTCTCGTATGCCCGAAATCGAGTTTAACATGGGTAGATGAGAAAACGAGCTTGATTTCCTCTTCGCCCGAAAGGATGTTCGCTATCTCCTGCATCGCCCTTGATGGGATCACAACGCTCTTAACGCCGCTTCTGTTTCTAACCTTTTCGCGGCGAATGGCAACTCGGAAGCCGTCCAGTGCGACCATCTGAAGCGTGTCGTCCTCCTTGAATTCAAGGCAAACGCCTGTCAGGATCGGTCTTGATTCCTCGATGGAAACAGCAAAACTCGTTTGCTTTATCATATTTTTGAGGCTCGATTGACCTATCTCGGCGGAAAACTCCTCGTCAACGCGCTTCATCTCGGGAAAATCCTTGATATCAGCCGTTTGAAGCGACGGCTTGCTTCGGCCGGAGCGAAGCGTAACGCTGTTTTTATCACCCTCGAATTCGACCTCCGGTCCGTTGAATCTACGAACGAGATCGGGGAAGGTCCTGCCGGTGAACACCGCGCCGCCCTCCTCCTCAACGAATGCGGCTATCTCAGTTTCGATCTGGAGCGAAAGATCGGAGCATTTGAGAAAGAGCGACGAGTCCGATGCATAGATATAGATACCCTCCAAAATAGGCATGCTGGAATGGGCGGGCATGGCTTTTGTTACGACGGATATTGCTTCGTTAAGTTCCTTGGTGTCCACGCGAAAGCGCATAGGGAGACCTCCATTTATTAATTATTAGTACAGCAGTAGCTGCAGTAGTAGTGAGGAAACTGTTGATAAGCCCGTTTTGAGCTTTTATCGCAAGCGTTTTCGATGTTGAAAACGAGAGGATAAGCCTGTGGAAAAATAAGGCAGTTTTCCTCTTTTTCCTTATCGGCGATCTTTGAAGGCGCTTTTTGTTTGGTTTTCCACTTTTTTTCCTTGAGGAAAACTCTGAAAAGCCTTGGCGGCTGCCGCTCGTTTTTCTATCCGAAAAACGGGCGTAAGAAGCTGATGATCAAGCGCAGTCCCTCATAGTATACCGAGTTTATTATAAGCTAAAAAATGATGCAGGTCAAGGTCGAAATCGGCATAAAACGGCTTATATACGCCTCGGGCGATATTGAAATCAAATAAAAAAATATGTTATAATATCATGCTGGAAAAGCGGTGATCTTTAAAAGCGTATATTTTCATATATTGAATGGATGCGTAAACCGAATGGCGTCAAAAAACGTTCTATATAATGGAAAGGAAAAAATACTCGGGAAGTGAGCGGATGATAAAGCGCGGATTCAAAATAATACTGACCCTTGCTCTTGCTTCGGCGACTGCGCTTGCGGCTGCTTTTGTTGTGTTTCCCGAAAAGGGCTATAAAAAATCCGATAAGGACAACAGCCGTCTGGGGCTTTTGGAGCTTCACGGCGCGTTCAGAAATTCATCCGCGGTCATAGAGGGAGTTTGCGAAGACTGCTATCTTTCTCCGACAGGCAGCTATTATTCAAATTACACCGTTGAAAAGGTTATCGCGGGCAGTTCCTCTCAAAAGGGCAAAATGATCACCGTGCTCGGAAGCGATGAAAAAGGAAACAGACGGATAATCTATCTCGGAAACGAGATAAACGACGTTCATTCCGAAAACGAAAGCATCTATACCGTTTATTCGGGCGGGCTTTTGAGCTTCGACGGAGAAAGAATCTCGCTTTCAAATGGCAGGAGTCTTCCGATCGAGCTTTTTGAAAACGATATAGTTTCGCTCAAAACGGAAACAACGGTGCCGTTAAAATATTATTATTATAATACTATCGAGAAAACCGTTAAAAACTCATATTCGATCTTTATCGGAAGGGTGGAGCGTGCCGAGCGCAGGGAGAATGCGGAACTTCTTACGAACAGCAGGGGCGAATTTATAAAGCAGCAGGGCGCTTATACGGAGCTTTCCGTCAGCGTTATGAACGGCCTTGTTTGGCAGCATAATTTCGGCGACAAGGTCAAGATAAGGATAGTTGACGGCGACGAAAACTACATCTTGGATGAAAGGACAAACGAGCATTTCATCCCAGAAAAAACCGCGTTTGAGCCTACTGTCGGAAACGTTTACATATTCTTTGTCAACAGAAGCCCCGACGCGAAGGCGGAGCACTATTTCCTGATAAACGCTTATCAGGGCATGATCGAGACCTTCGGTGAAAGCGTTTTCGTGCATCCCGAAAATTCGGCTTTTTCCGATATAACGACTCTCAAGGAGCTTATAAACGCGCTTTTGAAGGCGTCGGGAATGCCGGTTGGATATTAGTTTATAGTGAATAATGAATAGTTAAGGTTGAGATCCCGGGGGGATCTCTTCTTTATGTTATTATGTACAGTTTTTTAAATTGGTTTGAATTTCCTTGTATAAAATTGTGTGAAGATTTGGTATAATGGTGGAGTAAAATAGAAAATCAATAGATTTGATTTAAATATATAATAAAACTAAAATAAGATAGAGTAAATTAATGAGATTAAATGGCGTTTGCTGCGGAGGAAGCGATATGTGGACTGACGAACAAAAAAGAGCGATAGATGAGAGCGGAAATCTGCTCGTTTCGGCTGCGGCCGGCGCCGGCAAGACGGCGGTTTTGACCGAGCGCATCGTGCGGATGATCTGTGAGGGCGCGGAGATGGACGAATTATTGATCGTCACCTTCACCCGCCTTGCCGCCGCCGAGATGAAGGAGCGCATAGAGAATAAGCTTACGGAGCTTTCCAAAAAAACCGATGATGCGCAGCTTAGACGAAGGCTTGAAACGGCGGCTTCGTCGGTTTTTCGCGCCAATATCTCCACCATCGACGTTTTCTGCCGAAACGTTTTGAAGCGAAACTATCATAAGGTCGGGCTCGATCCCGCCTTCCGCACCGCCGACGACGCCGAAGCCGAGGTGCTGATGGAAGCCGTGCTCGCGGAGGTTTTGGAAAATTTCTATCTTTGCGCCGAGAGGGAGAAGGACGACGCCCCGCTCTTTTTAATCGAGGCTCTGGACAGCGAAGAAAACCTTGCAGCGCTTATAAAAAATATCCATCGCTTTATAAACGCGCGCCCCGATCCTTTAGGCTGGCTTTCGCGCTGCGCCGAAAAATACGCCGTTGGAGAGGGTTTCGACAAGGCGTTCGCGCTCTCGAGCGAAAGGTTCATCTCGCTTGCAAGGCGCAATATCAATGTCTTTTATCAGCACGCAAAGGAAGTTTCAGAATACCTCTTGGGCATGGATGGAGGCGAAAAGTTGTATGCGGCCGTTCACCGCGATATGGAGGAATTGCTTTCGATCTCGGAGTGCGCGGATTATGAAGCCTGGCACAATGCGCTTTCGGGGTATAAGCCCGGAAATCTGCCCAAAACCCCGGGCGGCGCACCCGAAGAGGTTAAAAAATACAGGGAAGAGCTTAAGAAATTTATATCTAAACTGAAGGAGATGTTCGCGCTTTCAAAAAAAGAGGAGGAGACCATCGCAAGCTGCCTTCATCCTGTGATACTTAATATCATCGAGCTTGTTAAGGATTTTTCGGATGGCTTCACCGCCGCTAAACGCGAAAATTCGCTCGTTGATTTCGCCGATATGGAGCAGCTCTGCCTGCTCGCGCTTTCTGATGATGAGGTGGCGGAGGAATACAGGCAGAAGTTCAGCCATATCTTCATCGACGAGTATCAGGACACGAACTCGGTGCAGGACAGCATCTTTAAGCGGATATCTCGCGGCGATAATCTTTTCATGGTGGGCGATGTCAAGCAGAGCATCTACCGCTTCCGCCAGGCCGAGCCCGAGATATTCCTTGAAAAGTACAGAAGCTACGACGGCAAGATCGGCACGAGGATCGATCTCAACAAGAATTTCAGAAGCAATACCGCCGTGCTGAACGCGACCAACCGCGTTTTCTACAGCCTTATGAAGGGCGAAACGGGCGAGATCGATTACAGCGACAACGCAGAGCTATGCCCGCGCGACGATGCGGAGATGGGAAGCGTGGAGCTCGACCTAATTGAGCTCAGCGAACAATTATATAAGAATGTGGATAAATCTGTTGAAAACATGGATAACTCATCCCACATAACGGCATTTGATGAGGATAATTCTGCAAAAGACGGTACAGAGGAGGATGAGAGCACGGCCTCGGAACGCCTCGAGGAGCTTGAAAATGTTGAATCGGAAGCGGATTTTATCGCAGACAAGATACTTTATATGATGAAGGAGGGCGAAGTTTACGATAAACTGATGAAGGCGAAGCGTAAACCGAGATTCTCCGATTTCGCGGTGCTTATGCGCGTGACCCGCGGTTTTGCTCTGCGCCTTGTGAACGCCCTGAATAAGCGCGGCATACCTTCGAGCGCGGAGCTCGGCGACGGCTATTTCGACGCGGTCGAGGTGCAGATATTCATAAACCTTCTTCGGATAATCGATAATCTGAGGCAGGATATCCCGCTTGCGTCGGTGCTGCTTTCGCCGATAGGCGGCTTCACCGAGGGCGAGCTTGCGCTCGTTAAATCCGAATTTCGCGGCGAAGAGTTCAGGGATGCGCCGTTTGTTGAAAGGCTTCTTGCCGCAAGATCCGCCTATGAGGAAGCGGCAGGGGGCGAAGGTATATTGAATGAAGAAAAAGCCGCGGTCTTCAAAAAAGCAGCCGAATTTATAGAAAAAGTGCTCGAATACCGCGAGCTTGCAAGGCTCATGGAAGTTTCTGAGCTTTTGAGCCGTCTCTTTGATGAAACGCGCTTTGCGCTCTTTGCGGGGGCGCTGCCGAGCGGCGAGGTGCGAAGAGCGAATCTCGATATGCTCTTCGAGCGCGCCGCAAGCTTTGAGAGCATCGGCGGGCGCAGTCTGCACGGCTTTGTTAATTATCTCGACAGCCTGAGGGAAAACAGCAGGCTCGGCGCGGCGCAGGTGCCGGGTGATGACGCGGTGCGCGTTATGAGCATCCATAAGAGCAAGGGGCTTGAATTCCCGGTGGTTTTCGTTTGCACACTGACCTCAAGGTTCAACAACAGGGATATGACCGCCCCCGCGATACTCGATCGCGATCTCGGCATGGGGCTTCGCGTCAACAAAGGTTTCTACAGGCTGACTTCGCTTCCGCCGGAGCTTTCCAAAATGGCGGGGCGCTCGCTCGTTCGCCGCGCTATCGAGGCGCGGGAGCAGGAGAAGCTCGTTTCCGAGGAGATGCGCGTGCTGTACGTCGCAATGACCCGCGCACAGGAACGGCTTTTCCTCGTTGGCGCGCATAAAAAGATGGCTGAATTCATCGAAAAAAACGCGCGCGAGCTGACGGACGCCCGCGTGATGGGCGCGAAAAACTATCTTGAATGGCTGCTCGGCGCGTTGTTCCCACTCGGGTTGAACCTCGAAAACGCGATGGACGGCGTCAGCATTCCCGTTTTTGGCGACAGCCTCACAGCCTTTTACCGCATGGCTGGGCAGGGGGACGCCGTGGACAGGCGCATCAAGAAGCCCGAGTTCGAGCTTTGGCTCAAAAATGCCGAGAGCGCCGAGCATTCGGATATCGATGCGCGGCTCGGCTTCGTCTACCCATATATAAAGGAAACGGAAACGGCGGCGAAGCGCGGCGTTACCGAATCGGCGCTGACGGCGCAGGAGCTTACCTACGAGCCCGCCGTGCCGCTCTTCGTTCTCGAAAGGGAGGGAAGAAAGCTTTCGGGAGCCGAGCGCGGAACGCTGACGCACCGCTTTATAATGCTTCTTCCTATTGAAAAAATGAGCGGAGAAGTGCTTGAAAAGAGGCTCGAATTTTATGAAGCGCAGGGCTTTTTCACGCATGACGAGGCGTGCGCGGTCGATATAAAAAGGGTGCTCGATCTGACATCATCGCCCATCTATTCAAGGCTGATCGCCGCGAAAGAGGCGGGCAGCACCGTGCTTCGCGAGCAGGAATTCTCGCTTCTTGAGGAGGACGGAGTGCTCACGCAGGGAGTTATCGACTGCTGCTTCGAGGAGCAGGACGGCTTCGTGATCGTTGATTATAAGACCACGGCTTTGCGCGGCAGGAGTGCGCAGGAGACCGCGTTTTCCTATAAACCCCAGCTCGACGCCTACGAAAAGGCGCTCGAGAGCCTGACGGGTAAAGGGGTGAAGGAAAAGCATATCTTCCTGCTTTCAACGGGCGAAGCGGTGCGCGTGAACTGATCCGGGCGAGCACTCTAAAAAATAAAAATTGAAATAAAAAGCAGTCCGGCGGGCTCATTTGCCCGTCGGTTTTGCTGTTTTTGGATAATTTCCGGGTACATAAAGATGCCATATTTTTGCATATCCAGCACTTTTTATATACGGATACATATAATAAATGATGAATAAGTATTGTAATAATTGCGTTATTCAAATAATACAATTGCTAAAAATGAAAATTAATAATAAAAAAATATACTTAAAAATATTGGAAAATTCGCTTGACAATTTTCCGCTTTGCTGTTAGAATGCAGATATTGAAGCAAGCGCGGTTATATACAGCTTCTTGTTTGGAATTTGTCACCGCGTGCGCTGGATGAATATCCGCCGCCTTTGCCTCGAAAACCAAGCTTCATTAGTGCGAGCCTCGTCTCGCCTTATGATATAATACAACTTTATACCTACCTGAAACCCGAAGAGCGTCCGGTCACCCCGGACGGTTTTCGGTTTTGGAAGAAGAACGGAGAAGGGACGGCGAATAGGGAAGGAGAGAGGGGAGGGGCAGACGAGCCGAGCGAACCAATAGCGAGTATAATGACAAATTCTTTGTAAAAAACTTTTATTAAATCCAAAACCTCATTTTATGCAAAATCAGCATAAAAAAACGTATAAAAATTGCCACAATTTTGCCGCATGAGGCGCAGAATATACAGTATGGCATGAAGAAAATGAAAGTCAGCGCGTAAGTGTTGCGTTATCCACATAATGCATTTGCAAAAAATTTAAACCCATAATAGAAAAATATACTTAATTTACTGAGATTTTTTGCTTGACAAAAATATATCAACCTGCTAAAATGCAAACACAGGGCGGCGGAATATATCGTGAACGGTACTAACGGAGATTTCGCACTGAGCCCGAGTATTAATTCCATACAATGGAGGAAAGTTATGAAGAACGGTTCTATCTTCAAACGTCTCATGACCCTCGCTCTTGCGTTCGTAATGACGTTCGGCATCCTCGCAGGCTTTGCCGAAGCGAAGGTCGTGAAAACCGAAATCGCGGAGGACGCCCTCGTTAAGATCGCGGAAGAGCCCACCCGCACGACCTATCTTGAAAGCGGCCTGCTCTCCGTTCAGAAGCTGACCAAGGGTCAGATCAAGACCCTGCTGAACGAGAGCCCCGTCACCACTCCCTCAAATCTCTTCGCCTCACAGCCCGGATTCACCAATCCACACGCAGCGGGCAGCCTTACCAACGAGGCGCTGAACGCTTCTCTGAAGCGACTCAACGCATTTCGCACCATCGCGGGCGTGAATCCCTACATTATGGACAGCGAGTACAACAGGATTTCCCAGCACGGCGCGGTTCTGCTTTCGCTCGTTCCATTCAGCCACTATCCCTCCAAGCCCAGCGGAATGTCCCAGAGCTTCTACGAGATCGGCTATAACGGAACCTCCAACGGCTCCATCTGCGCGGGTCGCGAGCTCGTTTATTCCAACGATATCTTCGTTGAGGATACCGACCCCACCAATCTTGCAGAGCTTGGTCACAGGCGCTCCTTCATTGCCCCGAATCTGACGAAGATAGGCTTCGGCTACGCCTATAACCCCAACTCCACCTATAAGCATTATTCCTGCTTCAAGCATTGGGACTTTGACGAATGGAGCTGGTATACCGATCCGGAGGACTACAACTTCATCGCTTGGCCCTCGAGCGGCAACTTCCCGAACAATACCGGTGCCTTCATTTCGACCACCGCTTGGAGCGTTTCACTCAACCCCGATAAGTACACCGTAAACTCCAAGAGCGACCTCACCGTTACCCTTCGCAGCACCGCCACCGGCAAGAGCTGGACCTTCAAGGGCAATTACAGCGTGAGCCTGACCGGCGCATACTTCACCTACGATCCCACGAGCGCCGATGAGTACATCTTCACCCCCACCATCATCTTCCGACCCAACGGCGTAAGCAAGTATGAGGGCGAATACACCGTAAATATCAGCGGCATCAAGAACAAGTCCGGCCAGGTCGTTGACTTCAACTACCGCGTAAACTTCTTCGATCCCGCTTCCGTAAGCGCCGAGGATCCGAACCCCACCCCCGCTCCCAACACCGTCAATATCAGCCTCGTGAACCGCTTCACCGGCATGGATAACGACATCGAATGGGGGAACGACGCCGCGTATCTGATGAAGAACATCAGCTATCAGCTCTACGCCAACGGTCAGCCATACGGCAACGCTCAGACATTCACCAACGGTTTCGATGCGAACAACACCACCTGGGACGATCAGGCGAGTTGGAACGTTCCCAAGAACGATTCAAACGGCAACCCCATCAACTACACCGTTAAGGTCGTGTCGAACGACGAGCGCTGGATTCTGACGAACAACGACCGCGTCACCGTTTCGGATAACGCCTATCGCTTCGAGCTCATCCATCGCTGGGCGATGGCAAGGTTCAACGTTCAGAAGACCTGGCTCAACCCGCAGGGCGGCGTTACCAACGCCCCTGCAGGCGCGAATATCACCGTTAAGCTCATGAAGCGCAATGCTTCGGGTGCAGACGAGCAAATCGCTTCCGTTGTTCTGAACGCGAGCAACAATTTCCGCGCCACCTTTACCACCACCCGCTACACCAATAACGGCACTTCGGACGCTTTCATGCCCCGCGTGTTCCGCAGGAACGCGGACGGCAGCGTGATGTTTGCAAACGGCAAGCCCGTTATCGATGAAAACGCCTACTACCTCGTTGAATCCGGCTGCAACCCCTATTGGTGGACTCCCGAGATCCCCGAGGGCATCTGCGGCGCATCCTTCTATAACGGCTACAACAACGGCGAGTTCAATATCGGCTTCAACAACCGCGCCGTGGATCATTCCGCGACCCCGACTCCCCAGCCCACCGCGACTCCGACGCCGAAGCCCACCGCGACTCCGACTCCCAAGCCCACCGCGACCCCGACCCCCGTTCCCACCGCGACCCCCGCGCCCACTCCCAAGCCCGCCGTCAAGCTCGACGTAGCAAGCGTTATCGTGGCTTCCGAGGAGGTCGAAAAAGGCGACCGCAAGGAGAACGCTATCGACGGCAGCAACAACACCATGTGGCACACCAAGTGGGGCGTTGCAACTCCCGCCGAGGACCGCTTCATCACCCTCGAGCTCGCCGCGCCCGCATCCGTGAGCAGGTATGAGTATCAGCCCCGCGTTACGGGCAATAGCAACGGCAGGGTAAACCAGTACAGGCTCTCCGTCAGCATGGACGGTCAGAACTGGACCGTGGTAAGCACCGGCAACTGGGCGGACAACGGCTCGCTCAAGGTCGTTGAGCTTTCAAGCCCCGTTATCGCGAAGTTCGTCAAGCTCGAAGGCGTTACCACCTACGGCAGCATTGCCTCTCAGAGAAATAAATTCATGAGCGCGGCGGAAATCAGGGTATACGGCGTATCCCAGAGCTGGGCGACCGTTGAAAGAAACGCGATCGCGAATATTTACGCCGGCTCCGAGGAAACCGAGAACGGCGGCCGCAAGGAGAACGCTATCGACGGCAACAACAACTCCATCTGGCACACCAGCTGGGCGGCCGCGGCACCCGTTGAACAGCGCTATATCACGCTCGAGCTGAAGAACGCCGCATATATCGGCAGATACGAGTATCAGCCCAATATCGGCGGATCGAACGGCCGAGTGAACCAGTACAGGATCTCCGTCAGCATGGACGGTCAGAGCTGGACCGTTGTGAGCACCGGAAGCTGGTCGAACGACGCGAACCTCAAGACGGCGGATTTCAGCCCCGTTATGGCGAAGTTCGTCAAGCTTGAAGGCGTTACCACCTACGGCTCAAGAGCAAACGTGTTCATGACAGCCGCGGAGCTCAGGCTCGTTGCGCTTGGCGCCAACTGAGCCGAGCGACTTCTCGATGCATAGCATCGATATCGAAGGATCATTAGCGCGAAGACCCAAAGGTTCCGCTTTTTGATATAACTTAATATTTACCTGAAATCCGATTATCGCCCGAGTTGTGCTTGGGCGATTTTCGGTTTTGGCGTTTATTTGCACTTCGCATGCTTTACTGCAAATCCGGAAGATGCTATAATGGAGAAGGAAAAAAGAAGGGAGCCCCCTTACGGTTTATGAATATTATCGAGATAAAAAGCATATCGGATCAAGAGCTCCTGCCCTACGCTCATCTGACCGAGGCACAGCTCAAGCGGGCGGGCGAGGGCGAGGGGCTGTTCATCGCCGAAAGCCCGAACGTGGCCGCCGCCGCGATAAAGGCGGGGTATGAGCCCGTTTCGTTTCTGACAGAAAGAAAGCTTCTCTCGCAAACCGAAAGGAGCATGGCGGAGCTCTGCGGCGATACCCCCGTTTTTGTTTGCGAAACCGAGGTTTTCGAGGGCATAACGGGCTTCCATCTCTCGCGCGGCGTGCTTGCGGCGATGAAAAGAAAGCCCCTGCCCGAGGTGGGGGAGCTCGTTTCGGGGATGGAGCGCATAGCCGTTATGGAGGGCGTGAGCGATGCGTCGAACATCGGCTCCATCTTCCGCTCCGCCGCGGCGCTCGGCATGGACGCGGTGCTCGCCTCCGCGAACTGTTGCGACCCGCTGAACAGGCGCGCCGCAAGGGTCAGCATGGGCACGGTGTTTCAAATTCCGTGGACGGTGCTGCCCTGCATGGAAACGGCCAAAAACCGCGCCGATATCGCGCTTTTGCAGGCTCTCGGCTTTAAGGTGGCGGCAATGGCGCTCGACGATAACTCCGTTTCGGTGTCGAACCCCGCGCTGAAAAACGAAAAAAAGCTCGCCGTGCTGCTCGGCGCGGAGGGAAACGGGCTCGATAAGGAGACTATAAAAGCCTGCGATTATACCGTGAAGATTCCGATGTTTCACGGCGTGGATTCGCTTAACGTTGCGGCAGCGAGTGCCGTGGCGTTTTGGGAGATAAGCGGGAAGAGTAGTGAATGATGCTCAACAGGCAGAATAGCACGAAATTTGTTTTTTATATTGCATGCTTTTTTGAGGCATGATATAATGTGAATACTTGATTTTTATGAGGTAAAATATGGAACGCGCAAAAAATATCAGGGAAATTCCAAACGCCTTTATGGTGGAGCCGCTTGAGGCGGAGGAAATGAATGAGTTTTACGAGGAAACGATGGAGATTCGCACGGGCGAGAAGGGCGATAATCCCATCGAGAATATTTACGATGCCTGCAGGGAGCCGAAGAGCCGCAATGCCTTTCTTTTGCTTGGTCATAGAGGCTGCGGAAAAAGCACGGAATTGAACAGACTGGCAGGGAGGCTGAATAATGAAGGCTATCCCACAAAAGTAATCAGATGCGATATGGAGATAAACGCTCAAAACATTGATTACACCGACGTACTCATTCTTATGGGCGATGCTCTTGTGAGCATAGCAAATGAAAAGGATTGCGGCGATTCTGATATCATTGAGCTTATCTACAGTTTTTGGCGAACATCGATAGAGAAAGAAGAGAAGACTGGTGATGAGGTTTCAGTAGAGATTGAAGCGGGAGCGAAGGTTGAAACGCCGAAATTGTTGAAGCTGATTTCTTTCTTTAGCGGAGTAAAATCAAATTTAAAATACAACGATGAAAAAAGAACGGTGTACAGGGAGGTTGTCAGAAAAAACAGCAGCGAATGGCTGCACGCAATGAGGCTTCTTGCGGACAGCATAACCGATAGCAATTCAGGAAAGCAGCCGATATTGATCTTTGAGGATTTGGATAAGGGCAATAAATGGACTGTTTTTTCGGGACACGGCGAGCAGCTCACCGGCGTCAGCTTCCCGGTTATCTACACCTTTCCCATCGCATATTTTTATAAGCCGGAGTTTTCGGAGATGAACGCATTCTTTAAAGAGATTCGTATGCCGATGGTCAAGCTGAAAAATTACGATGGAACGGACTGTAGGAAAGGTTTTGCCTCAGTAAAAGAAATAATTAAAAAGCGCGCAGACGAATCGCTTTTTGCAAAGGGCGTGATAAATCTGCTCATTGAAAAAACGGGCGGTTCACTGCGAAACCTGTTTACCGCCATAAACACGGCATCACGAATCTCAAGCCGTAGAGGAAATGAAAAAATAAACAAGGATGTTGCTCTGATAGCGCTTGGTGAAAAAAAGAGCGCGATAATCGACCGCATAGAGGGCGATGATTATGCTTTTTTGGCCGATATTCTGAAAGGCAATAGAGTGGCCATCAAAAACAGAGCGAAGCTGCTTAAAATGATGCAGGCGGGTGCGGTGCTCGAGTATAAGGATAAGGACAGGGTATGGAGAGAGGTTCATCCCCTTGTTGCCGACTTTATGAACGATCACCCCGAGCTTGCGGAATGGAATCGGGAAAATGAACAGGAGCCCGAAACAAATGAAGGATAATATTCTCGGTTTTGAAAGCCTGAACTGGATACTAAGCGATTCCGAATACGGCTTTTTCATAGTTACCGCTTCCTCGCGAATGCAGCGAGAGATAGCAGGGCGGTATGATTATTCAAATATCCTTGTTTATGATTACAGCAGGGAGGAAAAGCCTTATTCATATTCAAAGCTTGCTTTGGCTATAGAGAATGCGCCCGATAAAAGGGCGTATTTTCTGCTTAATTTCCAGCTTGCGATACCCCAAGAAGAGGACGTGGAAAACTTTAATTTCAGCCGTGATATGCTTGCCCGTGAAAAGAAGAATATCGTTCTTTTCATGACAGAGGATGCGCAAAGACGGCTGAACCGAGGTGCGCTTGATTTTATTTCATACGTTCGCTTGACCCTGCCGTTTGAGGATGAGCTGCCCGATAAAGAGCTTTTGATAGGAGAACTGAATATGCCCTTTGACATGAGCGAGGGTGTTGAGCAGCCTCAAATCGATTTTTCAGAGTCAAAGGCGGCGCTTTTGGCAAAAGCTATAGCATTTACAAATAGAGCTGAAAGCTATTACGATGCAGCGAGGTATTCCGATGCACTGACACTGCTCAATGCTGCGCTGAAAATACGGCTTAAGCTTCTTGATGCGGAGCACCCCGATACTGCGGGAACGTACAACAATACCGCCGGATTGTATCAGGCTATGGGCGAATATAAGTTGGCGCTTGAGTATTATAAAAAGGCGCTTGAGATATTTGAAAAGGTGCTTGGCAAGGAGCACCCCGATACTGCGGGAACGTACAACAATATCGCCGGATTGTATCAGGCTATGGGCGAGCATGAGCAGGCATTGAACTATTGTAAAAAGGCGCTTGAGATATATGAGAAGGTGCTCGGCAAGGAGCATCCCGATACCGCAGCGACCTACAATAATATCGCCGTATTGTATCAGCATATGGGCGATTACAAGCGGGCGCTGGCTTATTCTGAAAAGGCGCTGGCGATAAGAGAAAAGGTGCTTGGCAAGGAGCATCCCAATACAGCAACGACCTACAATAATATCGCCGTATTGTATCATGATATGGGCGAAACCAAGCAGGCTCTGGCTTATTATGAAAAGGCGCTGGCGATAAGAGAAAAGGTGCACGGCAAGGAGCATCCCGATACCGCAATGACCTACAATAATATCGCCGTATTGTATCATGATATGGGCGAAACCAAGCAGGCGCTGGCTTATTATGAAAAGGCGCTGGCTATAATGGAAAAAACTCTTGGGAAAGAGCATCCATCAATCGCAACTGTGAAAAACAATATGAATAAGCTGCTTTCCGAAAAGCAATAGTCGAAAAGCTACTGCTTATGCGGGCAAAAACCATGTTTTTAGAATCTTTTACCCTTCCAAACGAAGATATGGAGTACTCCATCGCCCGCGAGCGCATGGCGCACAACGGCGGCGCTTTCGGTTACCTTGAAAACGGCTATCCCTGCGGCATCTTCCCCCAAAAAGGGCTTGAGAGCATCCTGTTTGACCGCATAACGATATTCTACGGCGGCAACGGCTCGGGCAAGAGCACGCTTTTGAACGTTATCGCGCGCAAGCTCGAGCTGCACCGCGTTTCGCCGTTCAACTCGAGCGAGCTTTTCGAGCTGTACGCAAATGCCTGCCGCTACAGCTTGGGCACGGACGACGAGGGCATGAAACTGCGCATCCCGAACGGCAGCCGCATCATCACCAGCGACGACGTTTTCGACTATATGCTCGCCGCGAGGGACAACAACGAGGATATCGCGGGCGAGACCGAGCGCGGCCGCGGCGAATGGGTGAGGCGCAAATACGGCGACACCGTCAAGCTCTCGGGGATGGAGGACTACGAGGAATTGCGGCTTCAGATGCTTGCAAGGAGCAAAACGCGGCGGCAGTTCATCCATAAAACCGTGGGCGTGGAAACGCGGCTTATGAGCAACGGCGAGACCGCGCTCTCGTATTTCGACGAGCGGCTCAAGCCCGACACGCTCTATCTTTTGGACGAGCCCGAAAACAGCATGAGCCCCGTGATGCAGACGGAGCTTTGCGCCATCCTCACCAACCTTGCGAGGTACTGCGCAAGCCAGCTCGTTATCGCAACGCATTCGCCGTTTTTGCTCGCGCTTGACGGCGCAAGGGTCTACGACCTCGACGCCGACCCCGTGCAGGTAAAGCCTTGGCACGAGCTTGAAAACGTCCGAACCTATTATGAGTTTTTTAAATCGCACGAGGATAAATTCAGATAAGTGAGGAGAAAAACGAATGGAAAAGCGAAACAGGAAGGCGAAATTCATCCCCTACACCAAGCTTTCAAAGAAGAAAAGGAAGGAGCGCGACGGCGAAAAGCGAACCACGTGGGAGGGCATGAGCCCCGTTACGCGCATTGCGCCCGATAAAAAGAAGTATGACCGCAAGCGCGAGAAGCGAAATGCGTTTGACGGAGAGGAATAGGAGAAATTATGAAAAACAGGAATAAAAAAACGAATACTTCGCGGCAAATGCCGGAGCCGGGCGGTTTTTTCTCGGGCCTTGTTCTCTTCTTCTTTCTGCGGCTCGATTCCATGCTGTTTTCGCTCCCCATTTGGCTTCTTCTGATTCTGCATTTCACGAGTGGGCTTTCGCTCAAATGGTTCTTTCTCGCGGTCGGCATCTTCTTCCTTGTCGGCCTCATCCGCTATCTTGTGATAATCTTCGCCCGCTGGGGCGCAAGCTATGAGGATGCGCCGAAGGAGAATAAGAACCCGTATTCAAACGGAAGGGGCAAAAGGTGAGTTAATCGCTGCAATGCGGCGGAGTTTTAAAATGCAGCTTGCTTTAATCGGCAGGGCAAATCAATCCTGATAATTGAGGAAATATGGATTTTTTATTAATTTTCCGCGCAATCGTTGACAATTGATATACAATAGGGTATGCTATAGTTGAGTTGTAGTATCGCAGCTCAAAGAATAACTATAAGGAGGATCGTTATGAAGAAGATCGCAGCCGCCATCCTTGCTCTGCTTTTTGTTCTTTCATCGGCAGCTTCGGTTGTTGCCGAAAGCAATGCGCACCGCATGAATGAAGCGAACTGCGAGCATGAAAGCGAATGCAGCCATCCGATGGATGGAGATCATGATGCCCGTATTGAAGAAGCCGAAAGCGCAGCAGCTCTTGCCTGCAACGGTATTCAATCGGAAAAAGCACCGGGCGCAGAACCCGGCGCATACTATACAGCGCCTGACGCTGATAATATCAAGAAGGCTTCCGAGGAATCGAGAAGGCTTGCACAAACCGCGGTCGAGAAGCTGATAGAGGAACCCGTAGATTTTACGGGGCTTGTTCAAAGCAACCTCAATGGACGGGAAGAGAGGATCTATCATAATATATGCAGTGTAGCGCCGGAGGTAGCGGTTCTTGAAAAGAGAGCTGACGGGGCTTTGGCACTATTGGAATTATATGAGGAGTTTTCGGCTGATTCTGCTTATTACGACTGGCAAGGGTTGAAGCAGCGTCGAAACAGACAGAATACTGATTCAAATTATCAGTGGAGATATGCGGATGCGGAGGGCTTTGGAATGTGGCAAACTCCGCGAATTATCGAAGGACTTTTTGCTAAAGTTTTTTATAAAAAGCTTGATAAAGCGCAGCAGACAAGGTTTTTACAGGCGCTTTGTGAGGTTTATAATACAGTAACTGCTGTAGTTAGAAATCATGATGAGAAGAGCATTTCTCACTCTTATTTTTTCATGTGTGGTGGAAGCGCCCTGATCGATGAATATAAGTTTGATGTCGAGAAAGCAAGGGTTGTCGTAAAAGGACTTCCTGAGGTGGATGACGGAAACCTTTTAGAGTATGAATCGGCAGGCAACGTCCTGACTACCGGAATGATACCCATAGCTGCTTTAAAGGCAAAAAACGAGTTAAGCTCTGAACTTAAAGGGGAGCTTAGAGCAGAAATGGAAAGTCTTTTTCCGAATATTCAGTTCGTCGCATCGGCAACTTCAATGTACAACTGCCATTCCTACGCCTGGTATCTTCCCTCAGCATCGAACAACAGGTGGATAAATAATGACGATATTTTGAGAGCAAATGTTACTGATGATTATCACTGCGTGAAGCTCACACCGACGCAAACGCCGCAAGTGGGAGATATCATTGTGTATGAGTATAGGCAAAGCGGCGGCTGTATAGTTAACTATGATGCGTGGGCTCATTCAGGTATCGTTATATCAACCAATCCAATTCGCGTTCGTTCGAAATGGGGTGCTTACTGTGTGTGGATACACTCAAAAGATGACGTGCTGAGAGAATATAAATACAATAATTCAACAAAAGTGCGCTATTACCGCTACAGCAGAACTCACAATTATCAGTACTCTCAATATACCAGCAACAAACATAAGGCGAGCTGTCCTTGCGGCAAGACCTTTTATGAAAAACATGAGTTTTTAAACTCCAATACTTGCCAATTGTGTGGATACTATACCCCGGTTCTTCCATATAATTGGGAAAATCCCGCCTTGCCGAGCGGCAAGTTTGAACTCGATTTATGCTCAAGTGGGGACAGCGCAGCTTGATCGATTCGGAAAACCCAAAACCACACGCCGGCGGAGAAACACCGCCGGCTTTATATTGGGAGTTTTCCGTTTTGGGCTTGCTTTTCGGCTTAACGGCTGTTATAATTTCAAGACATAATGTATCACTGCGAGGGCATTGAAAATGGCGAAAGGCAAAACAGCGAAAAGTGCTCCATCGGGGAGGGAAGCGCCCGCCCGGGTTATTTCCGTTGCAGAGAAACTCGAAAAGGATCGCATAGACCACGAAGAGCTGCTTGAGTTCGCCGTGGCGCTCGCGAACCGCCTTCAGAGCTGCGGCGCGGAGACCTATCGCGTTGAGGAAACGATAACGAGGATAATCGAGGCCTACGGCTACAAGAAGGTGGACGTTTTCGTTATCCCGAACTGCATCATCGCGGGGCTTGAGACCGACGAGGGCGACGTTGAAACCAAGGTGCGCCGCCTTAAATCGAGCGACACGATGCTCGACGGCATCGAGAAATATTCCGCGCTCTGCCGTAAAATTTGCGACGAGCGCCCGCCCGTCAGCGAGGCGAGGAGGCTTCTTGACGGAACCGACGCAAGCGTTTGCCGCTACGGAAAGCCCATCTATTATCTCGGCGCGTTCCTGATCGGCGCGGGCTTTGGGATCTTCTTCGGCGGCGGGCTTCTTGAAACGCTTTCGGCAGGGCTGAGCTGCACGGCAACGGCGGCGGCGCTGAGCTTCACGGGCAAGCTGAACGCGAACGCCTTCTTTAAATCCTTCGTTTGCAGTTTCATACTCGCCTTTATCGCCAATCTCTTGGGCGCGATCGGGCTTTGCAAGAACACCGATATCGCCACGATAGGCGCGCTGATGATACTCGTTCCGGGATTTCTTTTCACAAACAGCATGCGCGATATCATCTACGGCGACACGATGAGCGGCGTGAACAGGCTCGTTCAGGTTTTGATGATAGCCGCCGCGCTGGTGTTCGGAACGAGCGCCGCGGTCACGCTCTCAAGGCAGTTTTTTACCGTCGGCTCCACGCTCGCGCCGATAGACCATCCGCTCTATATCCAGTGCCTTGCGGGCATGATCGGTACGCTCGGTTTCGGTCTCTTCTTCAACATGCACGGCAGGGGCATGCCCTTCGCGCTCGTTGGAAGCATCATCTCATGGTTCGTCTGCTCGATCTGTATGCGCATGAGGCTTTCTGAGCCGATTTCGTATCTGGTTGCCGCCGCCGCAAGCTCATTCTATGCGGAGATAATGGCGAGAGTGCGCAAATTCCCCGCAACGAGCTATCTGCTTTCGGCGCTTGTTCCGCTGATACCCGGCGCGGGCATCTACTACACAACGGATTTCATTAGGCGCGGCATGGGCTCGGAGGCTTGGTCGAAGGGGCTTGCAACCGCCGCCATCGCGGGCGCGGTCGCCGTGGGCGTGCTCATAAGCTCCACCGTGTTCAGAATGTGGGGCGTTTACAAGAAAAGCAAACTTTTAAAATAGCATTCTGACGGAGGCGCGGCAAAGGGATTTTTTGCGCCGAACGGCGAGGAAAATATTGACAGCGCTGCGCAAATTTAATATAATATTTGAGATGTATTTAGGTTGGTATCAGCAAGGAGGCCAAAATGTCCGTGGAGAGGATTTGTGAATACTGCGGAGCGGAGTTGAGAGGAAAGGAACCGTATTGCCCGAAATGCGGAACCTACGATCAAAGCCTTATCGATGAAAAGAGCCGCTTTTCCGTTATCCGCCCGCAATCGATCGAGGAGCTGAAGCTCTATTGCAGGGAGCATGGTATCCCGCTTTCGATGCTGGATCATTCTGTTGAGGAGGATATCGAGGAAGCTCCGATGAACGGCATCTTCCGCGACGGCAGGAGGGTGATAGTTTATGAAAACGCGCCGAGCGGCGAAAGATTCATTCTCTACAGCGGCGAGGACGAGGCGAGGGCGGCAGGCATATACTTTTCGCGCCTTATTGATGCCTGCCACGATGCGGGAATCTTTCCCGAGCGCATGGCGGGGCTGAGCGATCCCGGCTCCTATCGGCTTGAAGATGAGCGCATAGAGAAAACGAACCTGCACTGGAGCGGCCTGTTGAGCGTTTTGCTGGTAGGCGCTGTCATTGTGACAGCGGTCTTGGTTTTAGCAAGGGCAGTTGCGCACCGGGGCGACGGGTATTACACCTTTAACGGCAACTATTATTATAAGGACGGCTACAACTGGTATATCGATTCGGAGCTTGGATGGATCAAATTAGACACCGCCGATTACGAAGAGGATACCAAGGAGTTTCTCGGGGAAACGTATCTGCCCGATTGGCCGATCACCGAGTTTTCTCAGCCGGAGGACGTTGACAGCCCGGATGAGCTGTTTGATGACGAAGAGGATGACCCTTTGGAGAACGAGGCTCTGACGCAAAACTGATGCAGGGCGGAAAACAATCGGCAAGAAGTTCGGCTTTAGTCAGAGTTTGGTATTAGCATGAATACGAAGCGGGAGCGGATGCGCTTCCGCTTTTCGTTTGCGGCGGGGCGGAAAAAGGAAAGATCAAAAAACCGATCCTGCGCTTTTTGCGCCGCGCTATTGCATTTTTTGCCATTTGAAGATATAATAATATTTACGGATTTTTTATAGGAGCATGCGGGAAGAGAGCAGGATTGCCTTCGCCGCTGCGGAAGGAGAACAACTTGATATTCGGAAAGCACATCAACCGCTACTACTTGAAGTACGCGCCGCTTCTCATTTTGGGAACGATCGCGCTCGTAATGGTCGATTATTTTCAGCTCCTCATTCCAAATCTATACGGAATGCTTATAGACGGCATAAGCAAGGGCGTTGTGAACTACAAGGGCACGCTGACTCCGTTTACGCTCGATTTTCTTTTGGACAAGATCTGTTTGCCGATAATCGGCACCATCGTGGTGATGGTGTTCGGTCGCTTTTTATGGCGCGTCTGCTTCTTCGGCTCCGCTATAAGGGTGGAAACGAATATCCGCATACAGATGTTCGACCATTGCAAGGAGCTTTCGAGGGATTATTATCAGGTGAATAAGGTCGGCAACCTTATGAGCCTTTTCACAAACGACCTCGACACGATCCAGGAATGCTTCGGCGACGGGCTTTTGATGTTCTTCGACGCGCTGTTCCTTGGGTTGCTCGGCTTCTATAACATGTGGCGTATGGACGTCAAACTGACGCTTCTGACGCTTATCCCGCTCGTGCTTATCCTTCTTATAGGAACGCTCATGGGCAAGGCGATGATGAAGCAATGGGAGGTGCGCCAGCAGGCGTTTTCAAACCTTTCCGACTTCGCGCAGGAGAGCTTTTCGGGCTACGCGGTCATAAAGGCCTTCGTAAAGGAGCTCAAGCAGCTTCTCTCGTTCCGCAAGCTGAACGTTGAAAACGAGGAAGCGAACATAAAATACACCAAGATATCAAACCTCATGCACGTTTTGATCGTGCTGCTCGTTGAAACGGTGATCTGCATTATCCTCGGCTACGGCGGATATCTCGTTCACTCGGAGCGCTTCTCGGCGGGTCTGCTCGTTGAGTACATCGGCTACTTCACCTCGGTCGTATGGCCCGTTATGGCGGTTTCGATGCTGATAGAGAAATCCGCGCGCGGCAAGGCCTCGATGAAGCGCGTTGCCGAGCTTCTTGAAGCCGAGGTAACGGTCAAGGATGCGCAAGGAGCCGTGGATATCGGCGAGATCAAGGGCGGCATCGAGTTTAAAAACCTCACCTTCCGCTATCCGGACGGCGAGTTCGACGCGCTCGAGAACATTTCCTTCAAGATAAACCCCGGCGAGAGCGTCGGCATCGTGGGCAAGACCGGAAGCGGCAAGACCACCATAGTCGATCTGATACTCCGCACCTACAACGTACCGAGGGGAACGCTGCTTATAGACGGGCAGGACGTGAACGACGTTACGATCCGCTCGGTGCGCAAGGGCTGCGCCTACGTTCCGCAGGATAATTTCCTTTTCTCGGACACGATAACCAATAATATCAACTTCGCCTTCGACGATGCGGACGCAAAGGCGATCGAGGAAGCCGCGGTGCTTGCGGACGTTCACGGAAACATCGTCGATTTCAAGGATAAATATGAAACCATACTCGGCGAAAGGGGTGTCACGGTCTCGGGCGGTCAGAAGCAGCGCATTTCTATCGCGCGCGCGCTGATGAAGAACGCGCCGATACTGATTCTCGACGACTCCGTTTCCGCGGTCGATACCGACACCGAGAAGGTCATCCTCGGCAACCTCGAGAGGAGCAGGAAGGGCAAGACCACGATACTGATCGCCCACCGCATAACCACGATCGAGGGGATGGACAAGATAATCTTCGTTGAGGACGGCAAAGTGACCGCCGTCGGCAGCCATGCGGAGCTTGTTGAGAGCTGCCCCGAGTACGCGAAGATGGTCGAGCTGCAGCGTCTTGAGGACGCGGTGGAATAAGGGGGTGAATGCAATGCGTGAATACTATCCTCTTCTGCTCGTCGGTGCGATAATCGGCATCATCTCGACCGTGCTCATAGTCGCTTTCGCGACCATGAAGGATAAAAAGCAGGCGATAGGCTTCGACCGCCACATGAAGGACGGCGAGATAATAAAGCGCCTTATGCGCTACGCGAAGCCCCATGCTGGAAGCTTCATCCTCGTTGGCTTCATCGTGCTCTTCGGCATCGCCTACGACATCGTTTCCCCGCTCATAATCGGAAGGATAACCAAGCTCGTTCAGGCGGATTTCGAGCTTCCCAGGCTCTATACGCTCGTTGCGATATACGCGAGCATCCTCGTTGTATCCATGGTCTGCACCTACGTTCAGGCGGTCATCCTGCAAAGGGTGGGCCAGAAGATAATCTCCAAGATGCGCGAGGACCTCTTCACCCATATCGAGAGCCTTTCGCACGAGCAGATGAACTCCATCCCCGTGGGTAAGCTCGTAACGAGAACGACGAACGACACCAACGCCATCTCGCTTATGTTCACGGCTCTGCTTGTGAACCTCGTTAAGAATATGTTCATCGTGGTGGGCGTGCTCGTTGCGATGTTCGCGCTGAACGTCGGCTTGACGCTGATGGTATTATGCTTCGTGCCGTTCATCGTGCTTTTCTCGGTCATCTTCAGAAAGTTCGCAAGAAGGGCTTACCGCAGGGTCAAGGACAGAACGACCGATATAAACACCTATCTTTCCGAAAACCTTTCGGGCATCAAGATAACCCAGATATTCAACCGCGAGGGCGAAAAACTGCGCGATTTTGAGGATAAGAGCCGCGGACTCGGCAAGGCGAAGGGCGAGCAGATACTCGTTTTCGGCATCTTCCGCCCGCTCGTCTATATGCTCTATATAAGCTCGGTGCTCTGCCTCTTCTACGTCGGCGGCAAGGGGTATCTGAACGGCGCAAGGCTCCTCGGTCAGGCGCTCGACGCTGGCACGATCGTCAGCTTCTATATGTACATAAATAAATTCTATAACCCCATCCAGAACCTTGCGGAGCAGTTCAACTGGCTCCAGAGCGCGTTCGCCTCGGCGGAGAAGGTGTTCACGATAATGGACATCGAGCCCGCTCTCACGGACGCGGAGGACGCCATCGAGCTCGAAAACGTTCGCGGCGAGATAGAGTTCCGCGACGTTTGGTTCAGCTACGTTCCGAATGAATGGGTGCTCAGGGGCGTTTCGTTCCACGTTATGCCGAACGACACCGTGGCCTTCGTCGGCGCGACGGGCAGCGGCAAAACGACGATACTTTCGCTTATCTGCCGCAACTACGAGTTCCAAAAGGGCGAGATACTGATCGACGGCATCGATATTCGCAAAATAAAGATGAGCTCGCTGCGCAGGCATTTCGGGCAGATGCTTCAGGACGTTTTCCTCTTTTCGGGCACGATAAAGAGCAATATCCTGCTCGATTTGGACGGCGTGAGCGACGACGAGGTGAACGAGGTCTGCCGCTACGTCAACGCGGACCACTTCATAAACCGCCTGGAAAACGGGCTCGACGAGGTCGTGCGCGAGCGCGGCAACAATTTCTCGGCGGGTCAGCGCCAGCTTTTGAGCTTTGCCAGAACCATCATCCATAAGCCCTCGGTCATGATACTCGATGAAGCCACCGCGAATATCGACACCGAGACCGAGGTGCTGATTCAGGATTCGCTCGAAAAGCTGATGAATATCGGCACGATGCTGATAGTTGCCCATAGGCTCTCCACCATACAGCACGCGGATAATATCATCGTGCTCTCGAAGGGGCAGATAGTGGAGCAGGGCAACCACCACGAGCTGCTCGAGAAGAAGGGCAGGTATTTTGACCTCTATACGCTCCAGTACGAGAAGGAGATGCTGAAAAAAGCGTAAGGCGGACAACAAAACGAATAGAAATAAAAGCAGCGCATTCCGAAAGGGGGCCTGCTTTTTGAATGAAGACGCTTCGCTAAGAAGGAATGAAGGAATGCGCGCTGAGTGCGCGCAGTAAAATTCGGCTTCGCCGAGTGAAATCTGCCTGCGGCGGGTGAAATTTGCTTCGCAAGTGAAATTCGCCCTGCGAATTAAGGTAGGAATTCCTGCGGAATTCGGATTTTTACCGGAGAATACGAAGCCGGATAAGCCTTCTCCTCGAGGAGAAGGGGGACCTGCTCCGATTTTTTCATTTATAATTTGAAATTCCGAAGGAATTTCCACATCCATTCCTTCATTAGCCGCAGGCGACTTCATTATTCATTAGCAAAGCGACTTACTTGTAACCCGCTCCCCTCTCCCTGCATACTATGGCAGAAACGGGCATATGGAGGGCGAATATGGGCAGGGTAAGAAAAGAGCAGGCGAAAGCGGGCGCAAGCATCGGAATGAACGGGCTTGCGCTCGGCGAGTCGGCGCTGATAGCGGAGGTTGTCGCTTCGGGCGAGCTCAAAAGGCGGCTCGTTGAGCTCGGCTATTTTGAGGGGGAGCGCGTCACAAAGGTGCTTGTAAGCCCGCTCGGTGACCCTTCGGCTTATCTCGTCCGCGGAACGGTCACGGCGATAAGGAACGCGGATGCGGCGATGGTGATGGTGAAAGTTGACGGCGGAGCGGCGAAGCGAGGAGAGGACGTGTGAAGATGAATTCCGAATATGCGTACAAAATAAAAAAAGGGAAATTACGAAGGAATTTTCACCACAACTATTCATTATTCGCTATTCGCCCTTCACTGTTCACCAACTTCTCCGAAGGGAGGGAGCAAGCATGGGTCTGACCTCGTTTTCAAGCGGGCGCGGCGCTCTTCGCGAATTTGAGACGCTCGAAAACCCCGAGAATCTGCCCGTCATCGCGCTCGCGGGCAAGGCGAACGTCGGCAAAAGCACGGTTTTCAACGCGCTTACGGGGCTGAAACAGCACACGGGCAACTGGTCGGGCAAGACCGTTTCGCTCGCGAGCGGTATCTGTCGCGCGAGGGATGGGGGAGCGGAGCAGAGGCTCCTGCTCGTCGATCTGCCGGGCTGCCGCAGCCTCGATCCCGCGTCGTTTGAGGAGGGCATCGCGCGGGATTTCCTTATAAAAAGTGCGCCCGAAGCCGTGATCGCGGTCGTGAACGCCGCAAGCCTCGAATCGAGCCTGCCCCTTGCGCTGCAGGTGCTCGCGCTCACGCCGAAGGTCGTTATCTGCCTGAACCTCATCGACGAAGCGGAAAGGAGCGGCCTTGAGGTCGATTCGGCGCTGCTTTCCGCGCGGCTCGGCGTGCCGGTCGTGCCCTGCGCGGCGCGAAACGGCGTTGGGCTTTCGGCGCTGATAGAGGCGGTTTTTCAAGTGATGAAGGGGGAAAACGACGCTCAAACCGCGCTGAAAATGCATGAAAGCTGCGCGGCGTTTCTCCCAAAGGAGAATGCCGAGATCGGCGAAAACGAGGCCGCCGCGATCGCCTGCCAGAGGGAGTGCTCGATTCTTATCGCGGGCGCGGTGCGCGAAAAGGGAGGGGGAAGCGGGGCGAAAAATGGCGGGAAGCGCGGCAAAAGGCGCAAAGAAGAGAGCCTGAGTGAGCGGCTCGACCGAATCGCGCTCGGCAGATGGACGGCGTTTCCGATCATGTTTCTGCTTTTGATGCTGGTTTTCTATATCACGATCATCGGAGCGAATCGCCCGTCCGAACTGCTGTTTTCGCTCTTTTCCAAGGCCGAAAACGCGCTTCTTTCGCTCCTTTCCGCGCTTGCCGTCGCCCCGTGGCTTCGGGATGCGCTCATCCTCGGCATATTCCGCACGGTTTCTTGGGTCGTTTCGGTGATGCTGCCGCCGATGGCGATCTTCTTCCCGCTCTTCACGCTCCTTGAGGATCTTGGCTATCTTCCGCGCGCGGCATTCTGTCTCGACCGCTGCTTTGCCCGCTGCGGCTCCTGCGGCAAGCAGGCGCTGACGATCTCGATGGGCTTCGGGTGCAACGCGGCGGGCGTCGTGGGCTGCCGCATAATCCCGAATCGCGGCGAGCGGCTTTCGGCGATGCTCACAAACAGCCTCGTTCCCTGCAACGGGCGATTCCCGATGCTGATAACGCTGGTCTCGCTCTATCTCGCGGGCGGCAGGTCATCCATCGGCACGGCGGCGGCGCTCGCGGCGCTCATCGTGCTTGCGGTCGCGGTGACGCTCGCCGTTACAAAACTGCTTTCAAAAACGCTTTTTCGCGGCGAAGCTTCGTCGTTTTTGATGGAACTGCCGCCCTATCGCCCGCCGAAGATAGCGCAGGTGCTCGTTCGCAGTATGCTCGATAGGACCCTGCACGTGCTCGCCCGCGCGGTTCTCGTTGCGGCGCCCGCGGGGCTCATCATCTACGCGGCGGCGAATATAAGGCTCGGCGGCGGCACGCTCCTTTCCTCGTTCTGCGGCTTTCTCGACCCGTTCGCGCGGCTCTTCGCCCTCGACGGCGCCATCCTCGCCGCGTTCATCCTCGGCTTTCCCGCGAATGAGATAGTGCTTCCGATACTTTTGATGGCGTACACGGGCGGCGGCGCGCTCGCCGAAAGCGCATCGGGCGCGGAGCTTTTTTCGATACTGACCGCGAACGGCTGGACGAAGCTCACCTGCCTTGCGATGGCGCTCTTCACGCTCTTCCATTGGCCCTGCTCCACGACCTGCCTGACGCTAAAAAAGGAGGCGGGCGGCGTCAAATGGATGCTGCTCGGGATCGCGCTGCCGACGGTCGTGGGGCTGGTGATACTGGCGGCGGTGAACGCAGCGGCGAGATTGATAGGGTAAAAAATGGGAGCCGTATGCCGAAGTGGCGCGGCTCCATCTTAATAATAACAAGAAAAACTTTTATGATTTTTTGATTTTTAAGTTTAATCCCGCTAATTTACGCATGATAAGATTTAGTATCAGCTTAACTATTACTATGAATAGAATAAGTAGTCCAACAGAGAACAATGCTTCCGTAAAAAGCCCTCTTTTAATAGAAATATAGAGACACCAGCACAGTATGCTTATACCAAGGCTAAGGATCATGTTGCCTAAAAGATTAACGGAAATACGCCAGATAAGCGCAACTGCGAGCACTGTTCCACCTGCAACGAGAAGCGCCGTTGAGATGCCGACTGCGGCGGCAATCGAAGCAAGCTGCATTACAGAAGCTAACAGGGGATCAAAAACCGAGTTTAGATAATGAGGGATATACTTGGCAATGTGTGCAGAACCATAAGCAATAAAAGGCGCTGATAGGATCATCACAATGATTTCTTTAAAGCGATAGCTTCTTCTATTGGAATGACTGTCTTCACTAAAAAGCGGACTTCTGAAAAAGATATTGGACAGCCCCTTAACTGCGAGCGGCTGAAGGATCGCCATTATCGACAGCTTTAACAATTCAGATAAAATGCGCTCTTTTGCAATGGGGGAGATTCCACTGCGAAATCCCAAGTATTTTTCTATTATTTCTACTATTTCTTCTGCAAAGGGAAGATCGTCAAGCATTAGCTTGATTGCTTCGGGAGCCTCGGTGCCGGTCTTTATCATGTGAATGAATGCGGAAACACAGACCACAAGAATAAAAAGCGATGCCGTTGCTTCGATTATCTTTTTAATTTGCTCAATCATGATTCATCAAAGAATGATCTTCAATTATACTGTCCTTTGCAGAACAGAGTATAAAAGAATCTCGGGAGCCGTGTGCAGTATTCCGCATACGGCTCCCTTTGGCAGGACGTGGTAGTCTTAAAGCAATGCTATTCAGTCATTGATGCCTTTGATATATGACCAACAGCTATCGCATACGAACATTATTCCTAACAGGGAAGTATAATGATGCTTAGCTTCCTTATGACACAACACGCATGAAGACGTGCAGCTTTTGCAGTAGAACTCGTCTTTCCCGGAGCTTTCGTTTTTGTACGCTTTGGTCGGAGTGTTGCCGCACTTCTTGCAGGGGGTTTTTGATGCACACCCGATGAAAACTGCGGCAATGAGTATCGCAAGCAATATTGATGTCAGTCTTCGCATTAATACAACACTATAATTGTTCATAACAATTCACAATACTAATTGTCATTTATTCTGCTGCGTATAGCTTCAACTGCTTCCTTCCTGTTCTTTGCAGCTATCACCTTGTAGGAAAGACCGTCCTTTGTTCTGATAACAATAGATTTATTGCCGCCAAAGCCCTCTTCGCTTACTGCGCTGATCTTGGAGTAGGGAACAGAGAATTTTTCAACATTAAAATAACCGATCAGCCCATTACCTTTTACGGCTGTGCCCTCTACGCAATTCTCATAAAGGTTTGCGTGTGAACGACCGCCGAGCAGAACGCTCAAAAGTGCAAAAAGTGAAAGAGCAATTAGCGCAATACCTATAATGGTTCCAACGCTCTCGGCATCTTTATATGAGTGCGTGATCTCATAACCGATCTGCCTTGGTTTATCCAAAACCAAAAAGCTTGCGACTAACCCAAACAGGCATAACACAACTCCTGCAACTATGCCTACAATAGACTTTGCGCCTTTGGTGCTCATAATGAGCTTCCCGTTTCTGTTTTCCATTTTTCCCTCTTTCCGCCAGTTTAGTACCGACTGCATTTTTACTAAAAAATTAGTATGAATGTATTTTAACATAAAAATATTCCTTATGCAAGCTTTTAATAGAAATTTTTTGGTATAATCCCATTGAAATATACCAAACTTGTATCGGAGGTGTTTTTATGAACAGGATAAGAGCGCTGCGCGAGGATCGCGATCTTCGGCAGATTGACGTTGCCGCCGCTACGGGTATAGATCAAAAAACGCTTTCAAACTACGAAACGGGCAAAACCAATCCGGACAGCTCCGCGATACTGCGGCTTGCGGACTTTTTCAATGTGACCGCCGATTATCTTCTTGGGCGCACCGAAAACAACCTTGTGGATACGGTGAGCGTGATAGCGGCGCTCGATAGCGCGGAGCGCAGTATTAAAGAGGTGCGCCGACTGCTTAAAAAGGGCTGAGAAGGCTTTATTGTCTAAGATTCCGAGCGGGTTTTCCGCTTTTTCTTTTTATTCTGATATTGCTTTCCATTTACCGTTTTGCTTCTGTTAACTTAACAATGGAGATATATTCGGCAGATTTGATATTTAAAAACCCGCCAAATCTGCGGCGGGTTTTTGATTGTGTGGGAAGCTTTTTATTGCGCGTTCATAATGCTTGAGCCAACGCTTATAAGAAAATCGTAGAAGCCGTGCATTACAACGAGCGCAAGGAAGGAGCAATTTCTGAACTTCACTCGGCAGAAGCAGAACACCGCGCCGATGAAGGCGGTCATTATTATCTGCAAAATGCCGCCGCTTGCGAAGATATGAAAGAATCCGAAAAGCAGGGATGAGCCGATAACGGCGATGGCGGTTGAGCCCGAAAGGCGCTCGAGCTTTTCATAGACGAAGGCGCGGAAGATGAACTCTTCAACCAGTCCAACGCAGAGCAGTGTAAAGAAAACTTCAAAGACGAAGTGCCAAAGCTTGATGTAGTGCTTGCCGTTGTTCTCTATGCCTAAGAGTATCGGCACAAGCTCGATCACGGCAAAAAGCACCGCGCCGAGAGCGAGTCCGAGCAAAAACTGCTTTATGAGCGAGCTTTTATCGATTTCAAGCGTTTTGAGTCGGTCGCTCCTTAGGATAAGGATAAGAAGCGGCACGGCGGCAACGAGCCAGTACATGATGAAACTGAGCGGCATTCGCGCGCCGAGAGCAAGCTCGAGCAGCAGGTGCCTGTTTGCAAGTGATAGACCGTAAAGGCAGAGCATTGCGCCCAAATAGCCGATGACTATGTCGATGGCTTCGCGGACGCGCTCCGCCTTTGTAAGATTTGCTTTGATCTCGAGGTTTATCAAGCTCAATACCTTTCATCTATCCGATCATACAGCTCCAGATACTTCCTCGCGCTCTCGTCCCAGCCGAGGTCGGTATCCATCGCGCGCGCGGCAAGGCGCTTCCACGCCTCGTTATCGCCGCGGTAGAGCTCGACGGCGGTGCGACAGGTCTCGTAAAGCTCGTTTGCGGAGTAGTTGTGGAATGAAAACCCGTTGCCTTCATCGGTAAATTTATTGTACGGTTTGACGGAATCCGCAAGGCCGCCCGTTTCGCGCACGATGGGAACGCAGCCGTAGCGAAGGGCTATCATCTGCGAAAGTCCGCAGGGCTCGAACGCCGAGGGCATAAGGAACATATCCGCGCCCGCATAGAAGCGCCGTGCGAGCGGCTCGTTCATCTCGCAGCGGAACGCGATGCGCCCCCTGCCGTATTCCGAGCCCGCGAGGAAGCCGAAGCGATCCTCGAGCTGCCGATCGCCCATGCCGAGTACCGCGACCTGCATACCCATATCGAGAAGCCCCGGAAGCACCGAGAGCACGAGGTCGAGACCCTTTTGGTTCGTAAGGCGCGAGATAACGGCGGCGACCGGCACGAAGGGATCCTCAGTGAGACCCAGCTCCTTTTGAAGCGCCGCCTTGCATTTATACTTGCCCGTAAAGGAATTTTTGGAGTAGCGGCAGCAAAGCGCCTTGTCCGTCCACGGGTTATAGAGCTTGCGGTCGATGCCGTTTAAAATGCCCGTGATGCCGTCGGTGCGGCTTGATAAAAGGCCGTCCAGCGTTTCGCCGTACATCGGCGTGGTGATCTCCCAAGCGTAGGTGGGGCTGACGGTCGTAACGGTGTCCGCATAGACTATGCCCGCCTTCATCGCATTGATATGGGAGTAGTATTCGATCTTTGAAAGCCCGTGCTGACCGATGGAGAGAAGCTCGTTTGCGAACTGTGGGCGCATAAGCCCCTGATAGCGCAGGTTGTGGATCGTGAAAACGGTCTTGACGCGCTCAAACTCGGGGCAAACGCGGTATTGTTCGTTCAGAAGCAGCGCGATCATGCCGGTCTGCCAGTCGTTGAGATGGATGATATCGGGAACAAGGTGGAGCATCAGCATCATCTCGAGCGCGGCGCGGCAGAAGAAGCAGAACCGCTCGGCCTCGAAATCGCCGTCGGTGTAGACGTAATCCTGCTTGAAATAGTATTCATTATCGATAAAATACCATTTAACGCCGCCTTCCTCGATCAGCTCAACGCCGACGTACTGGCTGCGCCAGCCGAGGTTGACGTAAAAATCCGCAACGTGGGTCATACGGCTCTTGTATTCATCCGCAATGCGGCTGTACTTGGGGATGAGCACGCCGACCTCCGCACCCTGCTTTTTGAGCGCGGCGGGCAGAGCGCCTACAACGTCCGCAAGGCCGCCGGTTTTGATAAAGGGAGCGCATTCGCTCGCGATAAGCATGACTTTCATTTCCTGTAACCCCCTTTGGAGAGATGGTTTTTAGTGAATAGTGAATAGTTTAGGTTGAAATTCCCGCGGGGAATTTCTATTAATTATCTGCGGAGAAACGATCCGCAAACAAGCTCATGAATCGGACTCCTTGCGTGCAAGCGCTATCTCGGCGTTGATTGCCTCAAGGCTCACATCGCTCGCTCCGTTTGCCTTCGCCTGCCTGCGCAGCGCTTCAAACGCATCGAGCGCACCCGCTCTCGTGACGGTCGTATCCGGCGCGGATATCTCGAAGGGTATCCTGCGCTCCCTTACGACGGCGCGGGCGAAGATATTTATCGCGGTGGAAGCGTTCATGCCGAAGTCGCGGCATAAACAGTCGAATTCTTCTTTGAGAGCCTCGTCCATACGGACGCTGAAGGTCGATTGTGCCATAAAAACGCACCTCCTTTGCCTATATTATATGCAATGAGGTGCGAAATGTCAATATTTTGAACACAAACGGTGAAAAATACCAAGGAGTGCGGCGAGCACGCTTTGCCGTGGACAAATCACCTAAACGCCGCCCTGTTTCTCCAAGTCGAAGGCGCAAACAACAGCAGCATCGGCCAAACCTCGAGGCGGCCTATCAGCATATCGAGCGCGAGCACGATCTTGCTAAGATAGCTCATGTGCGCGAAATTCTCCACGGGGCCGACCGCGCCGAAGCCGGGGCCGACGTTGAAAATGCAGGCAAATACGGAGGAAATGCTGCTTTCGAGGCTGTAGCCGTTCAGCGAAACGAGCAGTATCGAGAGGAAGGTCAGCGCCATCACCGCGGAGAAGTAGACGAGAACCGAGCGCACGACGGGCTCAGAAACAGGCTTGTTGTCGATGCGAAGGGTGTGGACGTATTTGGGATGCGCGAGACGGCGAAGCTCGTTCCAGCCGTTCTTTACGAGTATCATAACGCGCGAGGTCTTGATTCCGCCCGCCGTGGAGCCCGCGCAGCCGCCGCAGAGCATCAAAAGAAGCAGTATGCTCTTTGATAGCGTCGGCCATTTGTCGAAATCCGCGGAGGAAAAGCCCGTGGTGCTGTAGATGGAGGCGGCGTTGAACGCGGAGTGGTGCAGAGCCTCGCCGAAGCTGTTGAAATTCGCGCGGGTGTTCAGAGTCAGTATCACGACCGCAACGAAGTAGATGCCGAGGAACCAGCGAAGCTCCTCGCTCTTCACCGCAACGCCGAATTTCTTGATAAGGATATAGAAATAAAGGTTGAAGTTGACAGCGAAAAGCATCATAAAAACGGTCGCGACTATCTGAAGATAGGTCGATTGGCCGATGAAGCCCGCGTCGAGCACCATGAAGCCGCCCGTGCCCGCCGTGCTCATCGCGGTGGTGAACGCCGTGTAGGGGCTCATGCCGCCTATGAGCAGTAGCAGCGCCTCTATTATCATCAAAACGAAATATATTGCGTATAGAATGAGAGCGGTATCCTTGGATTTGGCGACCAGCTTGCCGACGCTCGGACCCGGCACCTCGGCGCGCATTATGTGCATCGAGCGCTCCTTGGAGAGCGGGAGCACCGCCATAACGAAAACGAGCACGCCCATGCCGCCGACGAAGATGATGAGGCAACGCCAAAAGCCGATGCCGTGCGGTATTTTGCTGATCGACTCGCAGACCGTGGCTCCTGTGGTGGTGAAGCCCGACGCCGTTTCAAAGACTGCGTCGATATAGTTGGTGAAGATGCCGCCGAAGAGGAAGGGGAGCGCGCCGAGAAGCGACATCAAAAGCCATGAGAGTGCAACCACAACAAAGCCCTCCTTCGCGTAAAAGGAGGTCTTGGTGGGGCGGATCATAAGAAGCCCCGTGCCGATAACGGCTATTATGACGTCCGAAAGCACGAGAGCCACAAGATCCTTGCCGCCGGTGAATACGGAGATGATGATACAGCTCACCATCAGCGCCGCCATGCTGAGAAGGATCTTTCCCAGCATATTGAAAACCATTTTATAATTCAAATTTCGCGCTCCGAAATATAAAAATTATCAGCGAATGGGGATTGTAAGGATGCCCGAAAGATCGTTGAACATCTTTTTCCGAGTAACGATTATAACGCTGTCGCCCGAGAGGATGCAGTCGTCGCCGCCGGGGATAATGGTCTTGCCGTTTCGCACTATGCAGGCGATCAGCAGATCCTTTTGAAGATGGCGGTTCAATTCCTTGAGAGGAACGCCGTACATCGGGTGGCTGCCCCTTGCCGCGAACTCAAGCGCCTCTATGCGTCCGCCGACGAGCTCATGCACGGTCTCGACGTTGCTTTCGTCGGGGCTGCAGCTGAGCGCGCGAACGAAGGTCAGGATCTTGTTTGCGGTTATCTGCTTGGGCGAGATAACGGAATCGATCGCGTTGTCGGGAAGAACGCTGGTCAGATTTTCGTTGTTGACCTTGACTATGACCGTGCCCGCGCCCTGCCATTTCGCGGAGATGCCGCTGATGATATTCGTTTCGTCCATGCCGGTGAGCGCGATGAACGCATCCGCGCTGTCGAGCCCCTCCTCCATCAGAAGGTCGTGCTCGGTGTTGTCGCCGTGGATGACGAAGGCGTTCTTGAGCTCCTCGCTCAAAAATGCGGCGCGCTCGGCGTTGCTTTCGATGATCTTGACCTGTATGCCCGCTTTTTCGACCTCACGCGTTAGGTAGTAGGCGATGCGGCTGCCGCCGATGACCATTACGTTTCTGATCTTTTTCTGCTTATCCGGGTAGACCGTGCGAAGGAATTTGGCAAGCTCCTCGGGCGCCGCGGTGATATGCAGCTTGTCGCCCGCCTCGAGCACGAAATCGCCCTTGGGGATATAGCAGTCCTCACCGCGCTGGATCGCGCATATCAGCGCCTTTATATGGAGCTTTTTTTGAAAATTCATCAGCGAGAGGCCGCAGAGGGGGTTATCCTCCTTTATGCGGATGCCGACGAGCTCCACCTTGCCCTTGGCGAAGGTTTCAACGTTCAGCGCGCTCGGTATGCGCAGAAGCCTTGAGATTTCCTCGGCCGCCGCAAGATCAGGGTTGACCGCCATTGAAAGGCCGAGCTCCTCGCTCAAAAAGTTGAGCTGCGCGGAGTTCACGGGGTCGCGAACGCGCGCAATGGTACGGTACGCGCCGATCTTGTGCGCGATCAAACAGCAGAGCATATTCACTTCATCATGTGCGGTGGCGGCGATGAGCACGTCGGCCTCGCTTACGCCCGCCTCACGCTGAACGCGGTAATCCGCGCCGTTGCCCTCCATGCAGATAGCGTCCATCTCATTCGCCGCGCGGTCGAGCACCTCGGTGCTTTCATCGATAACAACGATGTCATGCCCCTCGAGGCTCAGCTTTTTCGCGATGGTTCTTCCTACCGTGCCCGCGCCGACAACTACGATCTTCATAAAGAATCGCTCCTTAAAAACTCAACGGAATGGGGATAAACCCAAGCCTTACGAATAAAAACGAATGAATTATATTACTTTTTTTACAAAAAAGCAATATGCCGCAAAGGGGTTTTCGCCCCTTCGCGGCATTATATTTATTTGAATATTCCGCCGTTTGCGGTGTTGATCGCGTCCGCCTCGGCTTCGAGCGCGGCCCAATCTGCTGCGGAGAGATGCATAACGTACATGATATTCTGCTTGCAGTACTGCGGCCGCTCAAGAAGATTATTGCGAAGCTTATCTATCTCGCTGCGCCAATGTTCCATGCTGACGGGCTTTCCCCATTTTGCGATTTGACGCTCGAGCTCGGGCTCTATCTCCGCCGCCATGCGCTCGAGCAGCGGGATGAGGCGGTCGTTGTTGAGATAGTATTTTGAAACGTAGATATAGCGAACAAGGAAGTCGTGCCGCCATTTTTCATTGGACTCAAGGCCGCAGTAAAGATCCATCTGGCTCAGCGAGCCGTCCGCGCTCGGAACGCCTTTGGGGTCGAAATAGCAGTGCAGAACGTCGCCCATCGAGCTTGTGAGCGCAAAGTCGGAGTCGTAGAAAATGGCTCTCCAGCGGACGGTGTAGTCGGTCGTGCGCCAATACTTCTGGTTGAACATATCAGCGTCTGTCAAATACTGCCTCGCGATGAGGTAGTCCATGATGCTTTCAGCGTCCACCCATTTGGTGAACTCATTATAGCGCGCGTCGGTCATCGGGATGACCTTGTCGTTCTGCACGGCGTAGGCGCGCACGCGCAGGAACTCGGCGTTGGAGCCCTCAAGCTCAACGGTGTTGCGCTTGATGATGTTCGCGGTGTCGGGGTCAACGCCGTAATGCGTTTCGAGATAGTCCTCGTTCATATTCTCCTTGAGGTCGTAAAGACCCCAATATTCGCCGTTTATATAGACCACGCAGAACCTTGCAGCCGAAGCGTCTAAGTTCATATCGAGCACGGCGGTGCTTGCAAACGAGTCGCGGATGCGGGCGTTGGACAAATCCTGACCCGCGTTTCTAAGCACGAGGCTTGAATACTGCGTGTAGTAATCGCTTCCGAAGAAGGGGTAGGAAACGCTCGAGCGCCCGTAACCGCTTCTGAAGTAGATTCCGAGCGATTTCTGGGGGAATTTTCTCGTGGAAGCGCCCGAAACGCGCACACCAGCGTGGGTCTCAAGGCCGAGAGTGCCGTCGGTTTCATAGAACTGCATATGGCATTCGCGCTCAACTACCGACACGAAGGGGCTGTTTATCGCGTACATCTCGTCGAAATCGCCGCCGTCCATGCAGATAGTAACGACGGGCAGGGTGTGTTTCTGCTCGAAGAGGTAGGTCGCCGTCGCGTCATCGCTTACGAGCGCGCCCGGAACGACGCTGACCGCGCGAAGCACGGTGTTTGAATTTATACTTATCGGAGAAGAATAAACGGGGCTGCTTTCATCCGGCTTGCTCCCGTCGAGTGTGTAGTGGATAACGGCGTTTTCATCGCTCGCTGTGAGCGAAACGGTGAAGGGAGAGGTTCTGTAAAGCTCGGTGTCGGAGATGACGGGAACGGGGGAGTAGGCGGTGTAAACGGCGTCCGAATTCCTCGTGCCCTTGGTGGGGGAGGTAAAGAACACGCGCTCGCCGCTCGTTGAACCCGTGCTCCTTCCGCTCGTTACCCCATAGCGCAGTGAGCCCGTGCTGAAAAAGTCAACAACGCCGCCCTCTTCGTTCGTAAGATAGAGGGTCTCGCCCGAGGGGGAAACCGAGAACGGCGCGGGGTTCGCCCATTCCTTGTTTATCTTCGAGGTGCAGTTTATAGCGATATAGCCGCCCGAGGGTATCCAAAGCGCGGAGAGATCGTGCTTATTGAGGTCGTTTGCGCTGTCCGAAAGATGCCAGCCCGAGAGCGAAACGGCTTCGGCGGTGGGGTTGTGAAGCTCCACCCAATCGAGCTCGCCGCTGCGGGGCGCTCCGACGGCGCTGACCTCGCTGATATAAACAGAAGAGGGGTTGAAGCCTCCAACCCCCATTGGCTCGGCAAAGCCGACAGAACTGTTCTTTTCGCCCGGAGTGGGCTTTGCGTAGTACAGGATGCCTCCGTCGTCGCCGCGGCCGATCGAAACGTTCGGATTCAGCTGCTCGGGGAAGGCGATCCCGTCCCTGCGCATGCCGTTGTAGTTGAGTAGGAAGATGCCGTCGTCCGAAGAGGAGAGCTTGAAAGAAGCGTGCACCTCGCCGCTCGAAACGATATCCTTGCCAGAAAGCAGGATAACGGCGTATTCGCCCGCGCCGAGAGTGATGTCGGGAAGCGCCCATTTGGTGGGGTTATCCCTGCTGTCGGAAAGGTAGTATCCAAGAAGGGAGATCGGCGCGTCCGAGGCGTTATAAAGCTCCACCCAGTCGGGGCGGTCGCCGTCGTGGTCGATGAGGTCGAACTCGTTGTCGGGCAGAACCTCGTTTATGCGAACGGGGTCGCTTGCGTCCATATCGTGCCAAACGAACTCGCTGAACGCGGCGCTTTCGGAGTTGGCCTTTCCGGGCGTGGGAATGCCTGTGTAGGCAACGCCTTTGCCGTAGCGGATCGCGCAAACTGGCTCGGGCATATCGGCGGGGATCTCCATGCTCGAGACCGGATAGCCGCCGCGCGTGAACAGATACGCGCCGCTCTCGATGGAGCTTATTTTAAAGGCTGCGTTGAAGCAGGGGTAGTCATAGCCCGGCTCAACGGCATCGCCGACGAAGCCGGAGCCGCGAAGCAGCACCACAGCGTACCCGCCGGGGGAGAGCTCATACTGCGGGATGCGCCATTTATCGCCCTTCTCGGGATCGTCAGAAAGGTAGTAAGCGCCGATATCCACGGTCTTATCGGAGTTGTTGAGTATCTCAACAAAGCCGCCCTCGCCGCGCTTGACCTCGCTGATTATGAGCCCGTCGGGGTTATCCACGGCGGGAGGAACGGTTGCGGGCGCGGCGCTCGAATCGGCGCCCTGGCTGGGGCTTGCCGAATCCTGCGGCGTGGAGGGGTTCGTTCTGCCCGAGCCGTAGTTGCGGTCGTACCAAATAAGGCCGAACACCGCGCCGCCGAGCAAAACGAGCACCAGCAGCACGATGAGCACCGTCGTCAGCTTCGAGCTTCCCCTTGTTTTATCGGATTCCTTATACATTTAAGACTCCTTTTTTGACTCCTTCTTTGCATTTCGCATTCGGTTATGCGCAAAAAACAGCGCATTCAGTCGAATGCCGAAAATCATCAGGCATATTATACACCGCGAATGAGCAAAATAAAAGAGCGCCGACGATAAAAAATGCCGCTTTATTAATGGAATATGGCGGATGGAGCGGTTTTGGGGATAAAATATTCTTTCTGGCATAGAGTGATAGCGGGAATAGAGGGGCGTTTAAAAGGGGGGGAGTTGAGTGGGCAGTGCGGAGTGTGGAGTGAATAATGAATAGTGAATAGTGAATAGTTGTGGATGAAATTCCTGCGGAATTTATTAAAATTTTTGGGGTTAGGGCCTTATGGGGTTAGGGTCGCCGCTGGCTGAGCGTTATTTATTCGATCGGCAGCCTCCGCCATTGCGCCGAGCCGAGCGGCATAGAATACAGAGCTTAAGAGATCCCTATCGGCTATTTGCAGAATCGATCGCTCCACTATTCATTATTCACTGATCGCATCAAAGCGAAGGAGAAATCAATATGAAAAAAGTCAGAAACAATAACAAAAACACCTGCGGAGCATGGGCGCGCATCGCCAAGAACGCGGCGGCAAACGCGCTGCTTTTTGCAATCGCGCTCGGGCTTTTTCTTGCGCTCGGGCTGAGAAGCGGGGGCGACGCCTCGGCAGCGAGCGCCGCGCCGCTCGGCTTCACCGAGAGCTTGAGGGTGGATACGGCGGTCTATAAGGGCAAAAAGGGCGCGAAGACGGCGCTTCTTATCGCCGCGAGCTGGGATGCATCTTCGCTTGAGGGGATAGCCGAAACGCTTGAAAAAGCGAATTGCCGCGCTACATTCGCGCTCAGCCTCGACGTGCTTTTAAAAAGACCCGCTTTGGCGGCAAGGCTCGCGGGTAGGGGGCATGAGCTTGCGCTCGCCGCGGGGCAGGAGTCGGAGGAAAAGCCGTTCGAGGAGCTGATGAATGAGCTTTCGGAGGCAGCACGTCTTATCGAAGCGGCGGCGGGGGAGCGGGCAGGCCTCATCTATGCGGGCAGGGGCGACGCGATCATCCGCGCTTCAAGAAGGCTCGGACTCACCGCAGTCAAGGGAAGCATCGACCTTATCTGCGAGCGGGGAGGCGCAGGCGATATTTTGAGCCGCGCAAAGGGCAATATTTCGGGCGGGGATATAGTGGTCTGCACCCCAACGACGGCTTTTTCGGATGCGCTTTCGGATATTTTGGAATATTTTTCCCTTTCGGGCTTGACGGCGGCCACTGTAAGCGGTACAATATACGATTGAGAAGATATGCTTCATTAAAATAATGAAAAGGAACGGAAACTTGATCTATAAAGAAACTCTGCCGAACGGTCTTCGGATAATCGGCGAAATAATGGAAAACTACCGCTCGGTGTCGATCGGATGCTGGGTAAAGGCGGGCACGGTCTATGAAGAGCTTTCGCCTGCGGGCGGCAGTATGCTTGACGCGGGTACGGAGTGCGGCATATCGCATTTCATCGAGCACATGCTCTTCAAGGGCACCGAAAAGCATTCCGCCGAGGAGCTTGCGGAGCTTATGGACCTGCTTGGCGGCAATATGAACGCCTTCACGAGCAAGGACTGCACCTGCTTCTACACCAAGGTGACGGACGACTGCATGCGCGAGGCCGTGGAGCTTATCGCGGAGATCGTTTGCACCTCAAAGCTCAATGACGAGGATATCGAGCGCGAAAAGGGCGTGGTTTTGGAGGAGATCTCCATGAATAACGACACGCCCGAGGATGTTGTGCATGAAACGCTCTGCTCGCTCTACTACGGCGGTGAAGCGCTCGCCTATCCCGTGCTCGGTTCGGAAGCGAGCGTTGGCGCATTTTCCCGCGATATGCTCCGCGCGTATATGGCGCGCCGCTACAGACCCGAGAATATCGTTATCGCGGCGGCGGGAAACTTCGATTTCAAGGCGCTTCGCGATGCGGTCGAAAGGGCTTTCGACTTTGGCGGCATACTCGGATGCGAGACCGTTTGCCATGAGGATGAGCAGGCGAACTGCGCCTGCACGGGCGGCGAGCAGAAGCGGTATGAGCTTATCGAAAAGGATATCGAGCAGACCCATATCGCGCTGGCCTTCCCGGGCTTCTGTTACGATTCGGAAGGGCATTTTCCCCTTCTTGTGTTCAACAATATCGTTGGCGGAAGCATGAGCTCGAGGCTGTTTCAGAGCATAAGGGAGCGCAGCGGAATGGCGTATTCGGTCTATTCTTCGCCCTCTTATTATATGGACAGCGGCTATATGACGCTCTACGCCGGCACGGGCGAGGAGCAGGCGGCGAAGGTGCTTGAGATGATGCTCAAGGAATACGAAGAGATACGCAAAAACGGCGTAAGCGAGGACGAGCTTGAGCGCAGCAAGCGCCAGATAAAGACGGGCTACATCCTCGGCAGGGAGAATTCCTCCGCCCACGCTTCATCGCTCGGCAGGAAGGAGCTTCTTGGGCGCGTTCACCGCACGGACGACGAGATCCTCTCGATGATAGACGGCGTAAGCTCCGCCGATATCGCGCGGATACTTCCCACGGTCTGCGACCGCTCGAGGATGAAATCGGCGATAGTCGGCAGGCTCGGCAAAAGCGGAGCGAAGATAGAAAAGCTTCTTAAATAAGTGATTAGCGCTCAGGGATCAGTGAATAGTTGGGAAGGGAATTCGTTTATGCGGGATTCTCGAAGAATTATTCGTTGCAGCAGCGAAAAAGGGTTTATAGAGGAAAAATATGGACAAGCTCGACAGGATATTTGAAATGCAAAACCTTTTGGATACAGATATAAGGGCTAAAAGGCATCTTGAATTCTCCCGGGAGGAGTGGATGCAGAAGGAAGTGCTCGCGATGCTGAGCGAGCTCTCCGAGGTGCTCGATGAGGTCAATTTCAAATGGTGGAAGAATAAAAAGCCCGTGGATACCGAGGCGCTTCAGGGGGAATTGGTGGACATACTCCATTTCTTCGTGAGCATGTGCCTCCACGCGGGGCTGGACGCGGAAACGCTCTATAATAAGTACATGCTGAAAAATAAGGAAAATTTCGACAGGCAGTACGGCAGGAGCGACAAGAAGGGCTATGAGATAGAGCCCAAGAACGCCGAAGATGGCGCAAACAGCTAATCGGAGGGCGCAGCATGGAGGTTCTGTACATACATAAAAAAAAGCGCAGGCGCTTTAAAAAATCGGTGCTCGTCGTTGTGGCGTTCATTCTGATGGCGGCGCTTTTGCTGCTGCTTGCGCTGATGCATTTCGGCGGCTCCGAGGGCAAGGTGCGCACGGCGCGCATAGAGACCGAAAGCAGCGTTACCGCCGTTGTGATAAGAGCAGAGGACGTGGTATCGGGCGGCGAATACGATATCGCCGACCGCTATCTTTCCGAGGGGCAGCGTGTGCGCGCGGGCGAGCGCGTTATGGCTGTTTACAAGCTCGGCTTCAGCCGCGAGATTCCGCTCGCTCTCTGGCGAACCAGGCAGGATATCTACAAGGCGCAGCTCGAGGTGCTCGGCGAAGCGCGCGACGTTGAGCTGCGCAGCTACGACAACAGCGTTGAAAAGACCGTTCACGAGATATCGGACGCGGTGCTGAGCGGCGGAGAAGCCGATGTGCTCGAGCTTAAAAACAAGCTCACAGGGCTTTTGACCGACCGAGCCGAGTATCTGCGCACCTCGGTTCAGGAAACGGAAACGCTTCGCGCACTATACAGGCAGCAGGATGAGCGCGAGCAGGCGGTTTCGGACTCGAGGATCTCGCTCATCGCCGAAAAGGAAGGGCTTGTGAGCTATTATTTCGACGATTACTCCGTTGCGCTGAATGCGGATAAGCTTTCCACGGCTTCGGCGGAGCTCATCGATTCCATAGTTAAAAAGAACGGAAAATCGCTCAAATGGATGGGCAGCTCCAAAACGAGCGCGTATCGCCTCGTTCGGGACGGCGAATGGTATCTTGCGTTCACGACCCCCGCTTCGCAGAGCATGAGGATCGTTCGCGGCGAGAGCTATCCTTTGAGCATAGCCGGCTACGGCGAATACGAGGGCGTCGGCGAATCGAGCTTTCTCAGCGGGCAGCGCGTCGTCAATATAATCAAGGTAAACGCGCCGCTTGCGGCGCTGATCGACGTTCGCACCGTCAAGGTGAAGATAAACTTCGCTTTTGAAGGGCTTCGGGTTGAAAAGCGCGCGGTGCAGCTCAAGGACGGCGAGCCGTTCGTTGAGGTCATGGTGGACGGCAAGCGCATGGGCGTTTACGTCAACGTCTATTCCGAGGACGGCAGCGGTGCGATCGTCAGCCCGAAGAACACCGCGAACGCGCCTCTTATGGAGGGGGTAAAGTATTGGATACCGAAAAAAAGCGTCTTCAAGAAATAATGGATGGGATCGCCGAGGCTGCAGGTAAAGCGGGCAGAAGCGCCTCCGAAATAAGGCTCGTTGGAGCAACGAAGTTCAAATCCCCCGAGCAGATACGCCCCGTTATCGAGGCGGGTCTTAGTGAGGTCGGCGAGAACCGCGCTCAGGAATTCAACGAGAAATACGAATTTTTCATGGAATGCGGAGTCAAAACGCATTTTATAGGCGCATTGCAGACCAATAAGGTCAAATACCTTGTGGGAAGAGCGGCGCTGATCCAATCGGTGGACAGGCTCGAGCTTGCCGCCGAGATAAACAGGCTTGCGATGCGGAGGCAGCTCGTTCAGCCGATACTCATAGAGGTGAATATCGGCGGCGAGGAGCAGAAATCCGGCGTCGCCCCGAAGGAGCTTCGGGAGTTATTAAAGGTAGTTTCCGAGATGCCCGGCGTTTGCGTCGAAGGGCTCATGTGCGTTCCTCCCGCCGTAAGCGAGGAGGAGGCAAGGGGCTATTTTGCGCGTATGAGGGAGCTTTTCGAGCGTATTCGCGATGAAAAATTGCCGAATATTCTCATGAAGGAGCTTTCGATGGGCATGAGCGGGGATTATAAGGCCGCGATTCTTGATGGCTCGACGATGGTGCGGATCGGCTCCGCCCTCTTCGGCGCAAGACCCGCGGCAGGATCGCCTTCGGCTCATTGACCGACGGCGAAGGGCGGAGTTGCCACCGCCGATTTTCTCCAAGCGCCAACAGAAAAATTAGGAGGAAACCGATATGGCAAACGCAATCAAAAGAATCTGGGATTCGCTGATGGAAGTCGAAGGGGACTGGGACGGGGAGCTTGATTATCCCGAAGAGTCGAGCACGAGTTACAACTATGAGGCCGAAGAGCCCGAGCAGGAGCGCAGGCAAAGCACTCGAAGGAGCACTCAAACGAACGTTACCGCCTTCCCCGGCGCATACAGCGGAAAGTTGATAGTCTACCGTCCCGTAAGCTATGAGGACACGCAGAATATCATCGACAATCTCAAGGCTCAAAAGGCCGTCATCGTGAACATGGAGCAGATCGACGTTGAGGTCGCGCAGCGCATACTTGACTTTATGTCGGGTGCGAGCTACGCCGTCAACGGCAGGGTCTACAAGGTCTCGTCGAGAATATTCATCGTTGCTCCGGCGAGCGTCAATATTGTAGGCAGCTCCGACGGTTCGAGGGAGTAACGCATAAGCCTCAGCTTCCGTCGAGGATGACGGGTGCCGCAATGCCCAAGGTGCGGAGCAAAGGCAGCCGACGGGGATACCCGACCGAGCCCGCGCCTTCGGCAAATGAAGTTTATCAACCGAAAAGGATAAGGATATGAACAGAAACGATATTATAAAAAGAAAATTTTCACACGCTTTCTTCGGCTACGACGTCGAGGACGTGGATCTGTTTCTTGACGAAGTGATCAGGGAGATGGATCGCATCCACAACGAGCTCGATATCGAAACGCTCAAGGCGGAGGCGGCGCGCCAGCGCGAGGAAAAGCTGAGATTCCGCATGGATATCATGGCGAAAATGCTTGATGAAGCGGGCATAGCGGTGGATGAGGAGCTTTTCGCGGAGGCCGAGGCAGCGCATCTTGCCGAAGCTTGGGAGGAGCGCGCCGAAACCGAGGCTCGGGATGAGGCCGAGGCGAGCGAGGCGGAAGCCGAGGAGACAGCCGAGCGCGAGGGCGAAGAGGAAGCGAGCGAATAGCCGACCGTCAAGGAGGGGAACCGCTTGGCAGGTTTTAATACTCCGCCGATCGGGCGAACAGTTAATGATAACTATATAAATAGGAAGCGATCGCGCGAAAAGTGCCGCGTGAAAGAGTTTGCCGATGAGCGAAGAAGCGAGAAAACCGAATGATGGCGGGCTTTTGGCCGAGCAGCTGAAGGCGGCGATAACTGAGCGCGGCGAAAGCACGCTTGCTGATATCATTGCCGCTGCGCGCGGATTCAAAAAGGAGCTTGCGGAGCGCGCCGGGACGGAGAGCGGCGGGCTTGAAGCGGAAAAGGACGAGCCTTCGGCGCAGAGTGGCGAGATGCAAAGCGGTATGGAGACCGTTGAATACCGACCGCCCGCGATAGTTCGCGCCGCGGAGAGCGCCCTCGAGCAGGGAGCCGCCCGAAAGAGCCCCGCCGAGCGCAGAAGCGAGGTCAAATCGCGCACCGCTAGGAGGCACGGCTCCGCGCTCTTCGGAAGAAGCCGCTCCGAGCAGCTTGATATAATAAGAAGGCTTTCCGACGAGGCAGCGGAGGAGCTGCCCGAGCGCTTCTATGAGAAGCTGAGCGGAGGAATCTCGCTGAGCGACACGAAAAAGTATCATCCGAGATCCCGAAACGAGCGCCCGCTTCTGATACTCGGCGAATACAGAAACGATCCCAGGCTCGGAAGGAGCATCATGCTCTACGGCGGCTCGATAATCGCAACCTACTCGCATCTGAGCGAGAGCGAGCTTCAAAACGAGCTTCGCAGGATAATCCGACATGAATTCACCCACCATATCGAGTCGCTCTGCGGCGAAAGAGGGCTTGAGATCGAGGACGAGGTCAGCCTCGCGCGCTATGAATGGGAGATTTCCGAAGGAAAAAAAGACGCGCACCGCTCTGGCGAAGAGGATGACTGCCGATAAATTCCCGCGCGCATACGGCGCCGAAAAACCGAATACCTGCGCGGCATCGCTCGATGCGGGCCGCTTTTTTCAAAAAATAAATATATGGAAAATGCGATTAGGGCTTGAAATCGAGATAAAAGATTGATATAATGTAACAGACTGAGAGTATCGCAAGCTGGAAAAGGCTTCTTTATTCTGCGTTCGTGCCCCGTTTTTCTTGGAAAACGGGATAAATTCCGAAGCTACTGCTTTCCTTTCGGAGGGCTTTAGACTTAAAAGTTTTTGGAAGGAGAAACACATGAAAAGATTTCTTGCAACACTGCTTGCGGTAATGATGACGCTTTCGCTCGTCACCGTTCCCGTAACCGCAGAGGGCGAGGTTGTTTTCACGGTCCCGACCATAGAGGCCGCCCCCGGTGATACGGTGGACGTAACCGTTATGATCGACTGCGGAAGCAATGAAATGCATGTATTGAATTCGTACCTGCAGTTCGACCCGGACGCCCTGACCGTGAATTCGATAACTCCGGGCAGCGGCATGAGCGCCAACAGCGGCTTCGTCATGCCCGATTTCGCCAGCGAGCCCGACAAGGCTAAGCTCGGTGCGATGTACCCCACCATCGGCTTCAGTGGCAGCGGCGTTCTTATGACGGTCAACTTCACCGTCAGCGAGGATGCGACAGGTACCATCGCGCTCAGCATGGTAATTGTTGAGCTTGGCTACATGCCCGTTGGCAGCTCCGCGACCCCTCTGCCCTACACCTGCGAGGACGGCGCGATCGTTCTTGAAGCGGACGATCCCACCGAAGCTCCCACCGAAGAGCCCACCGAGGCTCCCACCGTTGATTTCATCGAAGCGGTAAACGCTGAGGGCGGCACCCTTGTATTCGACAACACTGTTTCCGATTATCCTTGGGAAGTTGTTGTTGAAAGGGACGGCAGAACCTACGTTCGCAGCACCAACCAGGGCGTTGATAACAGCAACTCCTTCTTCACCACCACGGTGGATGCGGGCGCGAACGGCGGCGAGATCGCCCTCGAGTTCATCAGCATGGGCGAAGGCGACGACTCCGTTGATTGGGACGGTCTGCGCATCTATGTAGACGGCAGCAAGGTCGCCAACTACGGCAAGAACCATTCCGATTGGGAGTCCCTCACTATTGAGCTTGAACCAGGCGAACACGAGATCAAGTTCGATTATAAGAAGGACTCCGGCGTTAACCCGACCGGCGACTTTGCCGCGATCGACAACGTTGAATTCACCGAAAACGAAGGCTCCGAAAACGGCCATGCGGATTTCTGCGTTCTTCCCGATTATCAGGAGATAGAAGCGGGCGACACCTTCGACGTTGAGGTTCATGTTGAAGGCGATTTCGAGGCGCACCTCCTCAACTTCCAGCTCAATTACGACAGCGAAAACTTCGAGTTCGTTTCCGCCGCTTACGGCGCAGTCGTCGATGCGGCGACCGCTCTTGAAGCAATGGTCGTTCTCGACGGCACAACCATCGAGGGCAGCGTACGCCTCGGCATCATGATGCCCACCGATGCGCTTACCGAGAATGGAGAACTTTTCACAGCCACTTTCAGGGCGAAGGATGACGCTTCCGTAGGCATCTACGATTTCACCCCCGTAGTCGTTACCTTCTCCAGCGCGCCCGTTGACGGCGACAATATGCCCGTTGAGACGCCCATCGAGAACACCGCGACCGGCGCTCAGGTTGAGATAGTTGAACCCGTCACCGAACCCCCGGTGATCACCGATCCTCCCACCGAGCCCCCGACCGAGGTTCCCGTAACTCCCGCTCCAGGCACCGCGATTTTCTACGTGATGCCCGAAGAGCAGGATGCTATGCCCGGCGAGACCATCACCTTCGACGTTATGGTGGAGGGCGCGTTTGAGGCTCATACCCTCAACCTCCAGCTCAACTACGATGAAAGCATCTTCACCATCGTGTCTATGACCAACGGTGAGGTTGCAGATAATATCGCTTCCATCGGCGGTATCGCGTACGGCGATTATGAGAGCATCCCCGGCTCCATCCGCTTAGGCGTTATGATGCCCAACACGGGCTTCAGCGCAAACGGCGTTATCTTCACCGTTACCGCGGTCATCAGCGATGATGCAGCCGAAGGCGACTATGACCTTACCCCCGTTGTTACCGAGTTCGACTATGCTCCCATAGACCAGGATCCCACTCCCATCGAGCATGAGGATATCCCCGGTATCGTTCATATCGGCAGCATCGTAACTCCCGTTCCCGGCAGTGCGACCTTCTACGTGGATCCCGACTACACCCAGACCGAAGCAGGTCAGGAAGTGACCGTTGATGTCAGGGTCGAGGGTACCTACGAAGCACACGCGCTCAACTTCCGGCTTGATTACGACAGCGAGAACTTCGAGTTAGTTTCCGCTGAAAACGGCGAGATCCTCACCGCTGCGGCCAACAACGGCGCAATGGTCGTTCTCGACGGCGAGACCATCGAAGGCAGCGTACGCCTCGGCGTTCTGATGCCCAATGACCCGATGATCGGCGAAGGCGTTGTGTTCACCCTCACCCTCAGGGCGAAGGAGACCGCGGCTCCCGGCGTCTACCCCGTTGATATCGAGGCTGTCGAGTTCATCAACTACCCCGTGGACGGCGGCGAGACCCCCGTCGAGCATGAGGATATCCCCGGCGAGATCGAGATCATCGAGACCGTAACCGAGCCTCCGACGAATCCTCCGACCGAGCCCCCGACCAATCCTCCCACCGAGCCTCCGACCCCGACTCCGGTTCCCGTAACCGAGCCCCCGTCCCCGACTCCGGGTCCCGTAACCGAGCCCCCGTCCCCGACTCCGGTTCCCGTAACCGAGCCCCCGTCCCCGACTCCGGTTCCCGTAACCGAGCCCCCGATCCCGACTCCCGTTCCCGGTACCGCGACATTCTACGTAATGCCCCAGATCCAGAACGCGATGCCCGGCGACACCATCACCTTCGACGTTATGGTTTCCGGCGAGTTTGAGGCGCATGTTCTCAACTTCCAGCTCAACTACGACGACAGCGTATTTGAGATCATAAGCGTTACAAACGGCGAGGTTCTCCAGCATGCGGTCGGCCTTGGCGGATTCCCCTATATCGACTACACCACCATTCCCGGTTCGATCCGTCTCGGCCTCATGATGCCGACGTACGGCTTCACCATGAACGGTGTTCTGATAACCGTTACCGCCCGAATCAAGGATGCAGCGGCTGAAGGTTATCATGCGCTGACTCCCCTTGCGACCGAGTTTGCGAACTATCCTCTCGGCGGTGAAAACACCCCGATCGAGCATACCGACATCCCCGGCTACGTCTACGTTGGCAGCATCATTACTCCGCCCCCGGAGACCGAGCCTCCAGTAACTCCCGTTCCCGGAGAGGTAAATATCTTCGTCGATCCCGAGCATACCGAGATCTACCACAACGATGAGTTCACCTTCGACGTAAAGATCGTGGGCGAGTACGAGGCTCATGCGATGAACCTCCAGCTCAACTACGACAGCGAGCACTTCGAGTTCGTTTCCGCTGAGATCGGCGATGTTCTCAGCGCACTTCCCGACAATGCGATGGTCGTTCTTGACGGCGACACCATCGAAGGCAGCGTACGTCTCGGCGTTCTCATGCCCGACGAAGCCATGATCGGCGAAGGCGTTCTGTTCAACGTGACCCTCCGTGAGAAGGGCACCGCGACCGAGAATCTGCCCTATCCGCTCACTCCCGTCTGCGTTGATCTTGTAAACTACCCGCTCCGCGGCGCCACCCCGATCCCGCACACCGATATCCCCGGTGAGGTCGTGGTTCTTGCAGGCGACGCTCCCATGCAGGCGGTATTCTACGTAGATCCCGAGCATACCGACGTTGAAGCCGGCGACGAGTTCACCGTTGCGGTCAAGATCATGGGCAACTACGAGGCTCACGGTCTGAACCACCAGCTCACCTTCGACGCCGAAATCTTCGATTTCGTATCCGTCACCAACGGCGAAGTTATCGATCATATCAACGCGCTGAACGGAACCACCGTTCTCGAGACTGTTGACGGCACCGTCTGCCTCGGCGTTCTCATGCCCGAGGAAGGCTTCTCCATGGAGGGCACGATCTACAACCTGACCCTCAGGGCGAAGACCGGCGCTCCCGCGGGTCTATATGACCTTGCGATGAACGTTATCGATTTCGTTAACTTCCCGCTCGACGGCGAGTCCAACCCGATCTCCAACAGCGTCATCCCCGGCGAGGTCGAGATCACCAACAACATTCCCGATACTCCCACCTTCATCATTGAGGCGAACCCCGATCAGCTCCAGCCCGGCGACACCTTCCAGGTCTCCGTGCGCATCGAGGGTGAGTATCCCGAAGCACATACTCTGAACCATCAGCTCAATTACGACGCGAATGCGTTCGAGTTCGTATCCTATGAGTACGGTTCCGTCGCCGATCATATCTCCGCTAACGACGGCTTCCAGACTCTTGACGGAGAGACCATCCCCGGCAGCGTCCGCTACGGCGCGATGATGCCCACCACCGGCTTTACAATGCAGGGCGTGTTCTACACCGCGACTTTCCGCGTAAAGAACACCGCTGCGACCGGCACCTATCCGTTCGTTCAGAATGTTGTAGAGTTCGCCAACTTCCCGCTTGGCGGCGTTGAGACCCCCATCGAGCACGAGATCATCAACGATGAGGTCGAGGTCACCAACGATCTGGCTCCCGTAGTCATCAGAGCCATCCCCGATCCCACCGAGCTCGTTCCCGGACAGACCTTCATTGTGAACGTGACCATCGAAGGCGAGTACGAGGCTCATGGCATGAACCTCCAGCTCAACTACGACTCCGCGAACTTCGAGTTCGTATCCGCTGTGAACGGCTTCGTCCTCGTTGACGCAGTCGACCACGGTGGCACAGTTGTTCTCGACGGCGAGACCATCGACGGTAGCATCCGCCTCGGCGTGCTCATGCCCACCGAGCCGATGATCGGCGAAGGCATCATGTTCGCGGCCACCTTCCGCGTAAAGGATACCGCTCCCGTTGGCGAATATCCCTTCATCCCCGTCGCTATCGACCTCGTGAACTTCCCGCTTGGCGGCGAGTCCACCCCGATCGAGCATACAGACATCCCCGGCTACGTTGAGATCATCGGCAGCGACAGAGTAATCTTCCGCGCTCTCCCCGAAGCCGGTGAATACGCTGTTGTTCAGGTCGGCGACACCTTCATTGTAGACGTGACCGTTGAGAATCCCTATGAGGCACACGGTCTTACCCTCAACCTTGACTATCTGTCCACCTACTTCGAGTTCGTATCCGCTGAGTACGGTCCCGTTCTCACCGACGCACTCGCCAAGAACGCAACCATTGTTCTCGACGGCACTCAGATCGAAGGCAGCGTACGCCTCGGCGTGCTCATGCCTGATGAGGCCATGAACATGGAGGGCGTCCTCTACACCGCGACCTTCCGCGTAAAGGACGACGCACCCGCGGGCATCTACGACTTCGTTCCCACCGCGATCGAGTTCGTCAACTTCCCGCTCGGCGGAGTTTCCACTCCCATCGAGCATCTTGACATCCCCGGTCAGGTAGAGATCATCGTTGAAGTCACCCCGACTCCCGAGCCGCCTACTCCGACTCCCGAGC
>JAFZJT010000074.1 GCA_017553815.1 Clostridia bacterium | reverse complement strand
GACGCATCCCCGTTCAGTACGCAAAGCGCGTTGTCGGCAGGAAGCTCTACGGCGGCCAGAGCACGCATATCCCCCTAAAGGCGAATGCAAACGGCGTTATGCCCCTGATCTTCGCAATGACCATCCTTCAGGTCCCCGCGATGATCGGTCAGTTCTGGCCCAACAGCGGATTCTATAAGTTCGTTTCAACCTACCTCAGCCCCAACTCCACCAACGTGGCGGGTAATATCATCTATTACCTGCTCTATGCGCTTCTGATCGTGGGCTTTGCATACTTCTACTCCTCGATCACATTCAACCCGATCGAGATCTCGAAGAACCTGCAGCAGAACGGCGGCTTCATCCAGGGCATTCGTCCCGGTAGACCCACCAGCGATTACCTCAAGCAGAAGAGCGGTCGCCTGACCCTGTTCGGCGCACTCTTCCTCATGGCTATCGCGATCATCCCCACCGTTATCCTGAAGCTCCTGGGCATCAAGGTTCTCTCGTCCTTCGGCCCCACCAGCATCCTGATTATGATCAGTGTATCCCTCGAGATCGCAGATCAGCTCGATTCGCTGATGGTCGCAAGGACCTATAAGGGATTCCTCAGCTGATAGGAACAACGAGCAAACAATCGAATTTAAGCCTCGTACCGCTTTTTCGGGCGATTTTCGCCCGAAAAAGCGGGCGGGGCTTGTGCAGTTAATAAAGCTTATGATGCGAAAGGAGTTTTGTCGATATGAAGATGATTCTTTTAGGACCGCCGGCGGCGGGCAAGGGCACTCAGTCGGAGCTTATCACCGAGCGTTACGGGCTGGCTCATATCTCAACGGGCGATATGCTCAGAGGCGAGATCGCGGCGGGTACGGAGCTCGGAATGCTCGCAAAATCCATCATCGACGACGGCAACCTCGTTCCCGATGATGTCATTATCGCGATGGTCGAAAAGCGCATCGCGATGGACGACTGCAAAAGCGGCTTCCTGCTTGACGGCTTCCCGCGCACGATCGTTCAGGCTGAAGCGCTGTCGGAATTGACGCAGATCGATGCCGTGCTCGATATCGACGTGGACAGCGAGATCATCATAGACCGTGTCGCTTCAAGGCGTGTTTGCCCCGCTTGCGGACACACGCAGAGCGTACACGAGGGCGAAGCGGAACTCTGCGGGAAATGCGGCGAAGGGCTCATTCAGCGTGCGGACGACACTCCCGAGCGTATGCGCCACAGGCTGGACGTTTACAGGGAGAGAACGCTGCCTCTCATCAACTACTACACCGAGCGCGAGAAGCTCGTGCCCATCGACGGCGCGAGAGCGATCGCCGAGGTAAGCGAGCAGATCTTCGACTTTATTGACGGCATGATCGCGAATGAAACTCGCGGAGACTACAGAACGGACGAGGAATAACGGAGTGGGCGAGCGTATAATCTTAAAGTCCGAAAGCCAGCACCAAGCCATGCGAATGGCGGGGGAGCTGACCGGAAGAACTCTCAACTATCTGGAGGGCCTCGTGAAAGTCGGCATTAGCACCAAGGAGCTGGACGAAGCGGCGTATGAATTCATCAAGAAAAACGGCGGCGTGCCGTCCTTTTTGAACTACGACGGGTTCCCGGGAAGTATCTGCACCTCACTGAACGAGCAGATTGTTCACGGCATACCGAGCAAAAAGGTTCGCCTCAAGGACGGCGATATTATCAGCGTGGACTGCGGTGCGATCATCGAAGGCTTCCACGGCGACGCGGCGCGCACCTTCCTCGTTGGCGAGGTAGACCCGGAGGTCGTTAAGCTCGTTGAGGTCACTAAGGAATGCTTCTTCAAGGGGCTCGAGCAGGCAAAGTCTGGCAACCATATCTCCGATATCTCCCGTGCTATCGAAAAGCACGCGGCGGAGCATGGCTATGGCGTCGTGCGCGAGCTCGTCGGGCACGGCATCGGCAGAAACCTGCACGAAGCGCCCGAGGTGCCGAACTTCACGAGCGTTCGCATGGGCAGGGGAGCGAGGCTCGTTCCCGGCATGGCGATAGCGGTCGAGCCGATGATAAATCTCGGCACGAGGCTCATCGAGGTGCTCGACGACGGCTGGACATGTGTCACCGCGGACGGCAAGCCGAGCGCCCATTATGAAAATACAATTTTTATCACGGAAAACGGACCGGAAGTATTGACAAACCCGGATTGACGTGATAAAATGGATAAGTTGCGATCTGCAATCTTGAAAAGGGCTTAAAAATGCGCAAAAATTCCGAAATCAACCGAGAATTCGACGCTGTTTGCGGCGCTGCCGCCGAAAGACCCGCGGCGCGCGGTGCAGGCAAAGGCAGGGCAAATTTCGGTTGGGAAACGCTCGGACGCCTCGTTCTGTCCAAGGTCGGTCACGACAAGGGAAGCTTCCTTGTGATCGTCGGTGTGGAGGATGAGGGGCACGTGCTGCTTTCCGACGGAAGGCTGCGCACGATCGAAAAGCCGAAGAAGAAGAAGCTCCGCCACATTGCGGTGCAGAGCGCCTTTTCAAAGGAGCTTCATGAAAAGCTCGTTTCGGGAAGTCCGATTCAAAATGCCGAGCTCCGCAAATTCATCGCCGAAGCGGTGGAAAAATAAAGGCTAATAGGAGGTAAAAGCGTGTCAAAACAGGATGTAATCGAAGTTCAGGGCATCGTAACGGATTCTTATCCCAACGCGATGTTCGAAGTGACCCTTGAAAACGGCCACAAGGTGCTTGCCACCATCTCCGGCAAGCTCAGGATGAATTTCATCCGAGTTTTAACGGGCGACAAAGTCACCGTTGAGCTTTCGCCCTATGACCTGACAAGGGGCAGGATCACCTGGCGCGCCAAGAACTGACAAGGTTCAAGGAGAGTCAAAGTGATCCGAAATTAACGGCAAACCCGCCCAAAGCGGCGGATCGTCAGCAAAATCTTACAGGAGGAACCCACCAATGAAAGTAAGACCTTCGGTAAAACCGATGTGCGAGAAGTGCAAGATCATCAGGCGCAAGGGTCGCGTTATGATCATCTGCAATAATCCTCGTCACAAGCAGAAGCAGGGCTGAGTTTCGTTTCCAGGGATTCGGCCCCCCCGCGGACGCTCGTTCGCTTCGCGAGCTAAAATATGAAGCGGATGGGGTATGAGTTGCCCCAAAGCGGCAAAAAGCCAGAGTTGACTTTGAGCCGAGCGGCATGGGCGCTTTTATGGGCTTAACCCACCTTGAAAAGCAAAGGCCCGGCACCACAGCAGATTGGTCTTGCCTTACTCACCTCAAGGCAAACCGTCACAGCTTCCTGTCGGTGCGGCTGCCCGACCTCAAGTGTTCAGCCGGATCACTTCCAATTTCGGCTGCATTTGAGATCGGGAACCGGCAGTTACCACCAAACTCTAACTAAAATTTATGGAGGTAATCATTCTTTATGGCGCGTATAAGCGGCGTAGACCTGCCCAGGGAAAAAAGAATCGAGATCGGTCTTACCTACATCTACGGCATCGGCCGTAAGACCGCTCAGAACATCCTCGAAGAGACCGGCGTTGACCCCGACATCAGGGTCAAGGATCTCTCCGAAGCTGATGTAAACAAACTCAGAGAGTACATTGACCATCACTGCAAGGTAGAGGGCGACCTCAGGCGTGAAGTTTCCATGAACATCAAGCGCCTCATCGAAGTTGGCTGCTACCGCGGTGTTCGTCACCGCAAGGGCCTGCCCGTTCGCGGACAGAGCACCAAGCAGAACGCTCGCACCCGCAAGGGTCCGAAGCGTACTGCCGGCAAGAGCAAGAAGTAAGGAGGAGCTTAAAAAATGGCAAGGTCAACCAAGACTACCAAAAGGCTTGCATCCCGCAAGCGCCGCGAGCGTAAGAACATCGAGCGCGGTCAGGTGCATATTCGTTCTTCCTTCAACAACACCCTCGTTACCGTTACCGATATGAACGGCAACGCGATCTCTTGGGCATCCGCAGGCGGCCTCGGCTTCCGCGGCAGCAGGAAGAGCACCCCGTTCGCAGCTCAGATGGCTGCGGAGACAGCGGCGAAGGCATCCATGGAGCATGGCATGCACTACGTTGAGGTTTATGTCAAGGGTCCCGGCGCAGGTCGCGAGTCTGCTATCCGTGCCCTTCAGGCAGCGGGTCTCGAAGTAAACATGATCAAGGACGTCACCCCCATTCCCCATAACGGCTGCCGTCCTCCCAAGCGCAGAAGAGTATAAGGAGAGAAACGACTATGGCAAGATATACAGGTTCCGTTTGCAGGCAGTGCCGCAGGGAAGGCGCTAAGTTGTTCCTCAAGGGCGATCGTTGCTATAAGGACGAAAAGTGCCCCGTAGTGAAGCGCCACACCCCTCCCGGACAGCACGGTCAATCCCGTGCCCGTAAGATGAGCGAATATGGTACCCAGCTCCGCGAGAAGCAGAAGTGCCGCAGGGCTTACGGCGTTTCCGAGTCCCAGTTCCGCAAGTACTACGACATGGCAACCAATATGCGCGGCGGTCTGACCGGTGAACACATGCTGGTTCTGCTCGAGCGTCGTCTGGACAACGTGGTTTACCGCCTCGGCTTCGGCGCCAGCCGTGCTCAGGCTCGCCAGTGGGTCACCCACGGTCATATCCTCGTTGACGGCAAGAAGGTCGACATTCCCTCTTTCCTTGTGAAGAACGGTCAGAAGATCAGCGTTCGCAACGGAAGCTTCGATGTTGAATTTTTCAAGACCCTCAGGGAAGAGGGCGCCGACAAGCCCATCCCGAAGTGGCTCGAGCTTGACGCGGCGAACCTCAGCGGTACTGTGGCAGCCATGCCGCAGCGCGATGATATCGATCTCACGATCGAGGAGCACCTCATCGTTGAGTATTACTCCAGGTAATCATCGCATCTACCCTGATCTACCGGTGATTTATATAGAAAGAGAGGGGAATTTATGATGTTAGAAATAGAAAGACCGAAAATCGAGTGCAAAGTGCTGACTGAGAATTACGGCGAGTTCGTAGTGGAGCCTCTTGAGAGGGGCTTCGGAACCACCCTCGGAAACTGCCTGCGCAGAGTGCTTCTCAGTTCAATGCCCGGCGCGGCGGCCTCCTCGGTTCGAATCGAGGGCGTGCTGCATGAGTTTTCGACCGTATCCGGCGTCAAAGAAGATGTTACCGAGATCATCCTCAACCTCAAGGAGCTTCGCGTCAAGATGTATACCGACGAGGAAGTGACCGTCAACGTTCAGGCGAGCGGCGAGGGCGAAGTGACCGCGGCGGATATCATCCATGATGCTGATGTTGAGATTATCAACCCCGATCTTCACATCGCTACGCTCTCCGAGGGCGGCATCCTCAATATGGAGATCACCCTCAAGAGGGGCAAGGGCTACGTTCCCGCCGATAAGAACAAGAAGCCCGGCTCTCCGATCGGCGTTATCGCGATAGATTCCATCTTCACGCCGATAAATAAGGTGAATTTCAAGGTCGAAGACACCCGCGTTGGCAACGTTACCGACTTTGACAAGCTCACCCTCGAGGTCTGGACCTGCGGCGCTATCCGTCCCGAAGAGGCGGTCAGCATCGCCGCAAGGATCATGTACGATCATCTCTCCCTGTTCACCAACCTCACCGAAGGCGTCGGCTTGCTCGATGCGGGCGCAGGCGACGGCGGCGAGGGCAGGGACAAGGTGCTCGATATGGCCATCGAAGAGCTGGATCTTTCCGTCCGTTCCTACAACTGCCTCAAGCGTGCCGGCATCAACACGATCGCCGAGCTGGTTGAGCGCGATGAGGAAGAAATGATGAAGGTTCGCAACCTCGGCAAGAAATCGCTCGAGGAAGTTCAGCAGAAGCTCGCTCTTCTCGGTCTCTCTCTGCGTGCAAGCGATGAGTAATCCGTCAATCTGATAGTATCAGCGTTCATATTTTAGGAGGAAAATTAAATGCCTAACCGTAAGCTTAACAAAGCTACCGACCAGCGTGACGCCATGCTGCGCAATATGGTTACAGCGTTTCTTTGGAATGGCAAGCTCGTAACCACCGAAGCTCGCGCCAAAGAGGTTCGCCCCATTGCGGAGAAGCTCATAACCCTGGCCGTATCCGAATATAAGAATTCCGAAACGGTTAAAAAGACCGTTTACAACGAGAAGGAGCAGCAGGAAGTCGTCGATAAGATCATCGATAAGCCTTCCAAGCTCCATGCCCGCAGGCAGATCATGGCGTACCTCTACGATCTCCCCCTCACCCGTGAGCCCAAGGAGAAGGCAGAGGACTTCCGCAAGCGCGTGAAGGAAACGCCCCATCCCGTTGTTGAGAAGCTCTTCCGTGAACTCGCTCCCAAGTACGATGGTACCCAGGGCGGCTACGTTCGCATCTATAAGCTCGGACCCCGCCGCGGCGACGGCGCAGAGGTCTGCATGCTTGAGCTCAAATAATCGGATGATCTGTTGATCGATCCAATAAGAGATAAGCCCCGCTCGGATTATCCGTGCGGGGCTTACTTTAGCTTGGCATGATCGCGCATTTTGGAGGCCGAAAATAATATATTGAGTTTTTGCGATCCATTTTTTGTTTTTTAGCTTGAATCGCCGCGAACAATGCGCTATAATATATATGCATCGGGATAACCGAATATACCGAACCAGTGACTCAGACCATGCCAATTCACAGCAGTTGGTCTTTTGTTACCTCCTCCTGAAGCGGGGTCGGCGAATCAAATCGTCGGCTCCGCGAACCGTATTATGAAGAGCCGATGCCGCGTGCCTCGGCTGAAAGGAGTGCTTATGAAAAAAAGAAGGGGAGACATCCGCTGCGTGTATGCCGGGCCGGAGTTTTTCGCCGACAAAAACGGTGAAAAGGATGAAAACGGCGAAGCGCCGAAAAAGCCCTATCCCGACTCGTTCGCGGCGGATGAAGAAAACCCCGTGCCGGAGATGGAGGGCGTTTACGCAGACCCAAGGATGTCAGAAAAGAACAATATGCGGCGAACAGAGCCTCTGATGCAGGCGGTCTACGCCTGCCCGCCGATGCGCCCGGTGAATGACGAGCCGCAGATGATGTGCGTTTACGCGGGCCCCGAGATGATGAGCGGCAGCCTGAGACCAAAGAATCAGCGCGGTCAGTTCGTAAAGCCATCTGATGAAACCGTGATGAACGAGGTCTATGCAGGCCCGGATATGATGGAAAGGGAGCTTGAGTTTCGCGAGCAGCTCTCCGCCTGCCCGAAATGCGGCAATAACTGCAATGCCGCCGCGAACTTCTGCCCGAACTGCGGAGAGAAGCTCGTTAAGCCGAGGTACTGCCCCGACTGCGGTATGTTGATCGACGAAAGCGCCAATTTCTGCCAAAACTGCGGCGCGCCGATACCGCACGCGGAAGCGGCTCCGCCAAGGAAAACCGTGATTCGCAATGGCTTTATCGCAAGGCCGAAGGGAAGCCGCGATGAGCTTGTTTAAGCTGCGCTCCTGCGTTTGGGAGATAACGCTCGCCTGCTGCTTTCACTGCAAATACTGCGGCTCGAAGGCGGGCAGGGCGAGGGAGAACGAGTTGAGCCTTGAGGAGTGCCTATCGGTTGCCGATCAGCTCGCTTCTCTTGGATGCCGCCGCGTATCGATGATAGGCGGCGAGGTTTTCATGCACTCCGATTGGGCCGAGATAGTTGCACGTCTGACGAGCCGCGGTGTGCGCGTGTGCATAATCACAAACGGCTTCCTCTTCAAGCCTGAGCTTGTGAGCGAGCTGAAGCGGGTGAAGATCGGGTCCGTCGCCGTTTCGGTGGACGGAACCGAGCGCGTACACGATAAATACCGCCAGCAGGGCAGCTTCATGCGCGCAATGAATGCGATCGATACGCTCTCCGGCGCGGGTATCCCCGTTTCGGTCATCACCACGCTCAATGCCGAGAATGCGCCCCTTATTGAAGATATGTATGAGGAGCTGCTGCGCCATGATATCGGCGCTTGGCAGCTTCAGGCCTGCTCGCCCATGGGCAACGCGGGCGAGGGCGGGGTGGACTACCGCTTCGACCCGAACGCGGTGATAGAGTTCGTGGAAAGGCATGTGGATGCGCCTTTCGTGCTCGGAATAGCGGATAATATCGGCTATTTTACCGAGGGCGAGGGGAGTCTTCGCGGCAACCGCAGCGGCAGGGCTGTTTTCGGCGGCTGCTCTGCAGGGCTTTCGGCGATCGGTATAGACAGCGTCGGCAACGTGCGCGGCTGCGAATCGATGTATGATGAGCGCTTCAACGAGGGCAATCTCAGGCAGCGGAGCCTTTCGGATATCTGGAACGACCCGAATGCTTTTGCCTACAATCGAAAATTCACGCCCGAGCTTCTTACGGGCGAGTGTTCCTCGTGCCTGCACGGCGGATACTGCGCGGGCGGCTGCCGCTCGTACAATCATTTCGTACACGGCAAGCTCTATGAAGCGCCCCGCTGCGCAAGGGTGATGAATGATAAGATGAACGTAAATAATAAATAATTGCAAAAGCGGAGCAAAGCTGATATAATACATTGCGCGGGGCTAACTCCGCGCATTTCGGATTTTTCAACAAAAAATATACAACAGGAGAGAACAACGAATGAAAACAGTCAAAAAGCTGCTCTCGCTTGCGCTTGCGGTGCTTATGATCGCGCTTGCGCTGCCGTCCCTTGCCCTGCAGGTGAACGAGGAATCGACCATGAAGAATGCCCCGTGCGACGCGGCAAACCTCAACGTGGCGCTGAACGTACCCGGCGGCAACCTTAATTTCCAAACGAGCTCGGACTACCCCTGGGTCGTTGAGGGCGATTTTGCGATCAGCACGAACTCGGGCATGGCTTTGACCTCGTCATCGGTTTGGACGAACGTCACGACTGCGGCGGGGGATATGCTCGGCTTTGAATTCTGGGTGCTCGGCGAGGGCGAGGGAGAGTATGTTTTCGACGGCCTTCAGCTCATAATCGACGGCAGCGTCGTTGCGGAATGGTGGCAGACCAACAGCTGGCAGAGCTATTCCTGCGCGCTCTCCGCGGGCAATCACGAGATCCGCTTCACCTATAAAAAGGATTACAGCATCGACGGAATCTACGACCTTGCTATGCTCGACAACGTTTACGTTGGGCAGCAGATAATGCCGAGCTCGATAGCGGTAAGCCAGGTTTCGGTCGCGGTCGGGAGAAGGGCTTTTGTGAACTACGCCGTGTACCCAGACAACGCGATGGATACGAGCTGCACCTTCTCAACAGCGAACCCGAGCATCGCAACGGTGGACGCAAGCGGCGTTGTGAGCGGCGTTTCGGTCGGCACCACCACCGTCACTGTAACGAGCGTTGCCGATCCTTCCGTTTACGGCACCGCGAGCGTGACCGTCACCGAGGCGACGGGCGGAGTGGAGCTCGAGGGCTTCGCGCTGATGGATTTCGATTCGGATAATATGACCTACAACTGGGTAAGTTTCTATGACAGCGACCCGTCCTACGTCGAGGCAACGGCGCTGATGCCGACCGATACATACGGCGCGGCGTACTACAACGGAAACGTGTACGGCTATCTCTACGGCGCGAACGACAGCCGCTTCTTCGTTATGAACGCCGAAACGCATCAGGTGAGTTATCCAGGCGGCTCGAGCGGCAACGCGATGGTGCGAGGCATGGCGTACAACTATGCAAACGACACGATGTATGCGATAGTAAACGATGCTCTTGCGACCGTGGATCTTGCAAGCGGCGCGCTGAATATTATCGCGGATTTCACGGGCTCGGAGGACGACCTCATGACCATCGCGATAGACGGCGAGGGCAACGCCTACGGACTGACGCTCAACTCCATGCAGACCTCGCTCGTTCGCATAAACCTCAATAACGCTGTCTGCACAGTGATCGGCGAGCTTGCCGTTGGCCTCAACTTTGCGCAGAGCATGACATGGGATCACGGCACGAACACGCTCTATTGGGCGCGCGAGCTCGATGTTATCGACAACGGCCTCTATAAGATCGATGTGGATACGCTCTCCATTACGAGCTGCGGCACAATAGGCAGGCAGGGCATGGAGATCTCCTGCCTCTACACCACGAGCGAACCCGGCGAAGGGCTTATCGGCGATGCAGACGTGAACGGAACGGTCACAATCGCGGACGCGGTTCTCGCGCTTCGTCATGCGATGGGGCTCAGCACCATCACGGGTCAGGGCTTCACCAATGCGGATGTGGATAATAACGGCACCGTCACCACCGCGGATGCGGTAGCGATACTCAGAATGGCGATGGGGCTTGCGTAACTGCTCGCCGCCACTCGCCGTGGAGGCGTTTTCGGAAAACGCTACGATTGACTCCGCATTTTTCCTTCTCGCCGCAGGGGCTATCTCAACCGAAGCTTCTTTGCAAATAAAAAAAGAATACGATCGCTGAACAATCTAAGAAATGCCGCTCGATACAAGCGGCATTTCTTCATAAGTATCAAAGGTTTTATTACCGTGCGCCTATCGGCGATCAAAGATCAAATCTCGGCGGAGCTTTCCTTTCCGCTATCGTTCATAAGCTCGAAATACGCTTCCTTTAAGAAGCCGAAGCCCTTGCTGAAGTCGTCCGGAAAATTAGAGGGCGGCGCGGTTGGCAATAAAACGGGGCGGTGCAGTCGGCAGGACGAAACAGTGGAACGGGCGTCGCGGCGGAAAAGAAAATGCAGATATGGGAAACGAGGCGAAACGCGGCTGAATTCCTCATGCAGACCCAAACATATTAAAGAATCGGGGCAGGAGAGATTCGAAAAGCATCCTTATGCGGATACGCCCTGCTGCCATTTTCATTTGCGATCATTTCTTGTTTTCGTCGGATGTGATCCGCTCGAGCGCCTGCTTTGCAATAAGAACGTCATCCCCGGTAAGCTCCGCTCCCGCGTAGCGCGCGCGAAGATAGAGCGAGCGAAGCAGCAGGTCGGGCTGCTCATCAAGAAGAAGCTCTCTCGATCTGTCCGAAAGCTCCTCGCTGGTGGTGCTGACTCTCGGCGTGAAGCCGTGATTGCGCAAAAAGCCGATATAGCTTCGGTAGATCTCGCGCACCCTGTCCGCGTTGGTCGGCTCGAGTCTTCTGCGCCGCCTCACAAAGCGGGTTCGCTCTATAAAGGGCGTGTTATCCGGCACGGCTGCCTCCTCGGGACTCAGGCTCTCCTGCTCCCGCCTGCCCTTCGATAGATGGATGATCAGCACGATCAGCACGGCGAGTGCGATGATCCCGATTAAAACGGCAGTGAGGTTGATTTCCTCAAACTTGAAGAGCCGCGTAAAGCCCGGATCCTCGGTCGGAAGCACGATTTGTGAATCGGGCGCTGCTTCGCCGGGATCGGGAAGCGCGGTGGGATCGGGCGTTACGAAGGCTATGTCCGCAATGGGCTTCGTCCATTCAATAGGACCGAGCAGATTTGTTAAAAACGATAGTATGTAGCCAATCGGATAGATGATCAGCGAAAAAAACCAAATTATGGGCGGGGCGATAAAGTAGAGCGCAACCCCAAGCGCAGCCGCGCAAGCGAGCGTAAGCGCGTAGTAACCCGCGATGCCGCCCTGCCATTTCGCAGAGCGGATATCGCCGGGGCGTTGGGCGCGGAGGGAGAGGAAGCCGAAGAGGAAAAAGCCGAACAGGAAGGGGAGGGATTCACTGATGCCGCGAATCTCCTCCGAAACATCCTTCGTGGCGTAATTTGCGCTGTATGCATAGATCAACAGAAGCAGAAAAAGAGCGCCCGCTATCAGCGCAAGGGGTATGAAGAGCCGCCGATATTTCCAAGCTTCGCCGTAAAAACTGCCCGACACAAGCATGATCGCGGCATAGACGAGCGGCACGGCGGCGGCGAGAACTGTGGCGGAACGCGAAATAAGTAGAAGCCCGACAAACGGGATCAGCGCAGCAAGAAGGCGAAGTGCGGCGCTTTTTATATGCACCGCCGCAAGGCAGGAGGCGAGCGCCAAACCGATGATGACGTAAAGGGGAATAAAGCTCTCGGGGCAGATGTGCGGAACGAGCGCGATAAAGGTATAGAAGAAGCAGATATGGGAAACGAGGCGAAATGCGGCTGAATTTCTCATGCTAACTCCAATAAATTAAAGAATAGGGGCAGTGGCGGTTCAAAATCCTTTCAGCCCTTTTCATTTGCGATCATTTCCTGTTTTCTTCGGATGTGATCCGTGTAAGCGCCTGCTCTGCAAGAAGGACGTCATCCTCGGTAAGCTCCGCTCCCTCATAGCGCGCGCGAAGATAGAGCGAGCGAAGCAGCAGGTCGGGCTGCTCATCAAGAAGAAGCTCCCTCGATCTGTCCGAAAGCTCCTCGCTGGTGGTGCCGGAATGGGGCGATATGCCGTTCATCTTGAGATAGGTGATATAGCGGCGGTAGATATCGCGCACCTTATCCGAATTGCCGAAGGTCTTTCTGCCGCGCCTGCCGTTTCGGAAGATGCGGGCGATCAGGCTGTCGTCCTCAATATGCTCGGCGTCGTCCTCGATAAGGTCGCCGGCCTCGATGCGCCTGCCCTTGAGTATAAGAACCGTTATCAGCGCCGCGGCGAGCACTCCGCCGAGCGCGTAGAGAAAGCCGAACTTCAGTTTTTCTTCGGGTGCTTTGGGTCTTGCAGTGTAAGTCTCGGGCTCGGGCGAGTATTCCCATTCTTCAAAATCCTGAGGCGGCACGGTTTGCATGGGCGCGGGATAATGACCTGCCGGAAACGGCGTTATCTCGGGGGCGGGAACATACTCTTTTGTGGAGCAGCTCGATATCCTTTCCGCAAGTCTTTCGAGCGGTGTCTTGAAATCGATGCTGCGAACAAGGGCATTCAGACCTATACCCGCCGCCAAAGCGAGCGCAAGGGGCAGGGCGAAGAAGCCCAGATTACCCATCTGCCAGCGCGTATTTTTGATGTTTCCCGCGCGTGCGCAGCGCAGCGCTGGGAAGCCGAGCACGATGGCGGCGATCAGGAAAATGACGCACTCATAGTGGAGGCGGAACGAGGGATCGATCTCCGGCTTGCCGTTTGTGGCGATGCTGTAGGTGATGAGCGTGATAATAAGAAAAAGCAGAAAGATCACCGCGCAAACGAAGAAAACGCCCTTGAACTCCCGCTTAAAGCGCCAGTCCTCGATAAAGAAGCGCCCGCTTATCAGCTGCGCCGCGGCGTAGGTGCAGGCAAGAGCGCCGATGACGAGCGCGATGGCTGTTCTCGGAACGAGCAAAAGCCCCGCAAACGGTATCAGCGCTAAGAGCACTCGCAGAAAGGTTGATTTTGCATGCGCCGCAAGAAATGAGGCAAGAAGGATCAGCCCCACGAGCGCGTACAAGCCGAGATAGCTTTCAAGCGCAAGCGAAGGGATGGTCGCCGTAAGCGCAAAGAACAGGCAAACATGGATCGTTATGCGAAATGCGGCGGCGTTCTTCATGCGGCGTCACCGTCCTCTTCGCCTGTCAGCACGCAGACGCTCGTGCCGGAGCGCTGTTGCAGGCTGTGAACAAGGGAGGTGATCTCATCGTCCATGCTCGGAGCGATTATGATATAGCCCTTGCTAGCATTTCCTCTTGAAACGCGCTCAACAAGATCCGAAAACGGTCTGTAGCGAATGAATTTGGATATGCCGATGCGGCGCTGGATCTCGAAGCAGTGCGTTCTGCCGACGCCCTTGTCGGTCGAGAACAGATCGCCGTTTGAATGCAGCGCGTATGGTATCTTTTGCTCCTCAAGCCAATCGCAGGCGGTGCGGATCAGCGAGAAGCAGCGCTCGGCAACCTCCTTTTCGGCGCGCTCGATATCCACGATGACCGAAACGTCGGTATCCATCGTGAAATCGTGTTTTTTGACGGTCAAAACGCCGGTCTTGGCGGTTTGCGTCCATGAGATGCTCTTGAGGGGCTCAGCACCGGTGTACTCGCGGTAGCCAAGCACGAGGCTCGGATCCTCGCAGATAAAGCGGCGAACGGAGATATCGCCCATGAGTCCTCCGAGCGCAACGATATCCGGCTCGTCCTCGCAGGGAGCGGCGGTGCAGATCACGCGCCGCGTTATGTCGTAGGAAACCACCTTGGTCTTGAGCCCGAGGAAATCGCCGACCTCGATATAGACCTTGCCTATATCGTGGTGCCCGCGCTGCTTCAGCGAAAAGCGGATGCGCCCCTTGACGGCGGTGCGGGCGGGCAGATATGTGTCCACGGTGTAGGAGCGGTTGAAGAAATCGCCGGTGTGGTGCCGCTTGATCCATTCCTCGCTCTCGCGAACCTCTACCGATTCGTTGAAATTCAGCGAGAAGCTGACGAACATCATCGGCCAGCGGGCGGTATTGGTCAAGCGGTAGATCAGCGTCGCCTCCTCGCCGGGTTCGGTAAGATCCATATTCACGTCGCAGCGGAAAGCAAGGTGCTTGAGATTTTGGGTAAGGCTCAAGGCCTCAAGCGCCGCAAAAACGAGAATTATGCATATTGCTATACTGATAAGCATAGTAAAAACCCTTGTTCGGGATCGGGGGCGCGCCTTATTCGAGCGGAACGGGCAGCTCGTCGAGCAGCCCTTCGAGATAGGAGGCGGAGCTGAGGTGCTTTCTTGAAAGCGTCGATATGCGGTGCGCGAGCACGGGCACGGCAAGCTTTTTAACGTCCTCGGGAATAACGTAGCTCCTGCCCTCCATCGCGGCATGGATGCGGCTTGCCTGGCAGAGCGCGATCGAGCCGCGCGCCGAAACGCCGTAGTTCAGCTTGTCGCTCTCCCTTGTTGCGGTGATTATGCTCATGAGATAGTTAAGAACGTCGTTGCTTATCTCCACCTCGCGGTACTGCGCGCGAAGCTCGCCCAGCTCCTCATGCGTGATGACGGTCGAAAGGGTGTCGATTATCTTTTTTGAGTCCTCGCGCATAAGCACCTGCTTTTCCTGCTCGGGGTTCATATAGCCGAGCGAAAGCTTCATCATGAAGCGGTCGAGCTGCGCCTCGGGCAGGGGGAAGGTGCCGTAGGACTCAACGGGGTTCTGGGTCGCCATAACGATGTAGGGCTCCTCAAGGCGGAAGGTCTCGCCGTCCACGGAGATTTGCTTCTCCTCCATGACCTCCAAAAGCGCGCTCTGGCTTCTCGGCACGGCGCGGTTGATCTCGTCCGCAAGCACGACGTTTGCAAAAAGCGGGCCTCTCCGAAACTCGAATTCGCCGCGCTTTTGGTCGTAGAAATGAATGCCCGTAAGATCGGAGGGCAGTATGTCAGGAGTGAACTGGATTCGCTTGAAATCGCCGCCGATGCTCTTTGCAAAGGCGCGCAGCAGCATGGTTTTGCCGGTGCCGGGAAGATCCTCCAAAAGCACGTGTCCGCCCGCAACAAGGCAGATACCGATGTTTCTGATCGCGTCGTCCTTGCCGATGATGACCTTGCCGCAGCTGCCGATAAGCTTTTTTGCGTATTCGGTGAAAAGATTGGTGTTCATTTTGCCCTCCACAGACGGAAGATTATACCGTATCGATATCCAACTCAGTATATCACATATGCGTTGGGATTGCAACTGTTTATTATGATTTGATCGTGTCAATATCTTCCGTGAGAAATCACGCGACAGAATCAATCGGCTGCATTTTTGCGAGTGCTTTAAGGATAACTGTCGTGCCCGTGAGCTTACCGTTCAAAATACTGCCTTGATGCACATTCTCAAAGATGCTCAAACGTGACATTCGCCGAGAGCTTCGTTCGCCTGCTTTTCGGCGTATTTGCTGTATATCTAAAGCCCGTTTTTAAGGGCAATGTGATCCTTTGTTCGTTCCTTTTTGCTCCGTGAAACGCGGATATGATCGGCGGTGACCTTCTCTCCGTTTTGCGTGAATATGCGAAGCATAGCCATCTTGCCGAGCCCATACTCGCTCCGGGCAAGAGGGGTGCGTGAAGGGGCAAAAAAGCCCCGCAAAAGCGCGGGGCTCCATTCGATATAGGTTCTGAGGCTCAAGCATTGTCGTCAAGGCTGCGATACTCCCAAGATTGGCCTCCGTCATGGCTTTCAAGCCAGCTAAAGGGCACGCGCCAGCCGAATAGCTGATAGGAGTTGTCGAGGATGATAACGCCGTTTATGCCGCTTTCATCGAAGACGGGGGAGAGGGGCGCGTAGTACGCCAACTCGTTGAAAAACTCGGGCAGAACGATATCGAGCCTGCTCCAGCTCTCGCCGCCGTTCTCGGTGCGGTAGATATAGATCTTTCCGTCGTCAGAACCCTCTGCGAAGAACCCTCTCGTGTAATAGCAGAGCATGGCGGTATTTTCATCAAGCACGCTCGCGCCGAAGACGGTGGTAGGCAGGGGGGTGCCGCTGCCATTGATAAGCACGCCGCCGTTGTTGCCGATTATCTCGCGCCAATCATTGCCGTCGAAGTAGAAGATGCAATGCACCTGAAGATCCTGCACGCTGTCGTCGGGCGTAACGAGCGCGAACCAGTTTTCGCCTACGAAGCCCTCGAAGGTCGCTGCTTCGGGATCGTACAACAAGCCGCCGAGACCCAAGTTAGCGTCCCAATACTCGATAAGCCGCCGGTAAGCAAGCTCGCCCACCTCGCGCGGGATCATCGCAACTGTAACGGACATCTCATCGTCCGTATGGGGAGTGCCGGGAGCGGTGATCATGGCGGGAACCGTTACATAAGCCTTCAGCGCGTCCCCGTCAAAACGGAACCGGACGTATTGATCGTAGTATCGGAACTCGGTCCTTGAGGGGATCTCGCCCGCAAGAAGTTCGTTCGCCGCCGCAAGGTACTGATAACGCTCGCTTGCGTAATAACTCATGGGCACTTCGGAATCCGTCCAAACTATGCCATTGCCGAGGAAAGGATGATTGGAAAAGCCGGTAACATCATACTCGGAGAAATAGTCGTGGAGCACTGTGCCGTCAGCGGCGATGGTGACGGTATGCGGAACGTCGAAGTGGATCGTGCCGCCGCCGCTGAGAGGCGGATTATCTGTGTAATTGATGGCCGTGCACTCACAGTACGAAACTATGTAGCTTTTGATCTCGCCGCTTGCAGAGTAAGTGGGAAGAATCCCGAGCCAGTCAACGGTAACGCTCGCGCCGTCGAGCTTGCCGATGCGCTCATCCATTTCCTCTATGCAGCGCTGCCTCTGCTCAAGATCGGAAAGAACGTTTTCGGAGAGTTTCAACTCGCCGACCTGCGCCGAACGGCTGAACTGCGCAGCGTGATACTCGGCAAGCAGATTGATGATATGCTCCACCTGCGCCTCGTCGACGGCAATGCCGTCGGGCGCTTCGGTGGGTTCGGGCGCTGCTTCGGGATCGAGCGCGGGTGTGATGATATAGGCGAATTCGGGCGAAGCTGGGAAGTTCAGAAGCTGGTCGCGGGTAAGCAGCCAGTAAAGCATCGTTTCGCCGCCGAACTCGTATATCTCCGAGACAAGGCTGCAGTCCTTGAGCCTTTGCACCTCGGCTTCATGCCTTGACTTGAGCTCTGCATCCACGGGGTTGCTTTCCTGCTCCTTAAAAAGCTCTGAGCGCATCTTATTGTATTCGTCCTGCGCCACGGCATAATCGCTCAGGCTCTGCTCTTGCCCCGTGCTTTCAAGATAATAGCCGAACGCCACGGAGAATACCATGGATTCATCGTATTTTTCGGCGATCGCCTCAAGCTCCTCCTCGCGGGTCTGAAAATCGCCGTGGAATTCGCTCGGGTAGAAATACTCTTCAAGCAATTCATAATAGCGGTCGGCATTGTCCTGAACGAAACCCTCGTAAAGCTCGTTGTAGCGCACAACAGCGGGGTCGTTTTGAAACTCCTTGTAGAGCTTGTCGAATTCCTCAGAGTACATATTGGAATACATATTCTCAAGGTAACGGTCCTGAATATCTATATCCACGGCGAAAACGCAGCTATTATACTGCTCATCCGCGAGCATTTCATCAAGGCCGCCGTAAAGGGTGACGGTCCCTGCCCTGTGCTGAATGTCGTCTATTGGGATGCAGTCCGCGCGGCCGTAGATGATGGGCATATTGCGAATATCGGGCGTGGGCGCGGGGGTGAAGGTCGGCTTGGGGGAGGTGCCGACGAGCGCCTGCTTTAGCCGCTCGGTCTTGGGCTTAAAGAGGAAGATCGCGGCGGCGGCAAAGATCAGCGCGAAGCAGGCAACTGCCGCCCAGGTCGAAACGCGGGAGCTGCGCTTTTCAAAGGTGTGGCTCGCGGCTTCGCTTAAAATATGCGGGGCTATGGAAGCGCGAACCATTTCGGCGTATTCCGTCTTATTCGTGGTTTTATTATCCGTTTTCATACCAAATAATTCTCCTTTACAAGATATTTGCGAAGCTTTTCGCGCAGCTTATGAAGCCTTTTGGACACGCTTGCCGCGCTTTGCCCCATTTCATCGGAAATCATTGAAACGGGATCGCCGAGTATGCAGCGGCGAACGAACAGCGCACGGTCATCGGCGGATAGCGTATGGAGCCAGCGCTCGATGGCCTTGGCGGTCGCGCGCGCTTCCACCTCCGCTTCGATGCTTTTGGGGGAGGGCAGGCTGTCCGCAAACTCCGAGAGCGCAAGGTCGTATTCGCCCCCGCCGCGCTTTTCGGCGGCGGAGGAACGAAGCTTCAGCAGAGCATAATTGCGAACAAGGGTGATCAGATATGCGCGCAGCGACACTATCGGCTCGCTCGGGAAGCTCTCCCAGAGCTGGTGCAGGCTGTCCTGAACGCATTCCTCCGCATCCTCGCGAGAGCCGAGTATGGCATAAGCAACGCTGTTCATAAGCTTGCCGTAGCTTTTTGAGCATTCCTCGATCGCGCGTTCGTCGCGGCGGCGAAAAAGTTCGATGATGCCTTTGTCGTCCATGCAGAACCCTCCTTTCGACAGAATACCGGTATTTTTGCCTTCACCTATTAGGATACATTTTTTAAGCGGATATTCCAATAGCCAAGAAAATATATCAACAGAATTTTCCCTAAAAATGCTTTTCGCCCGTGAACGAAACCGAACACGGGCGCAGCGCTTATATTTTGTTTTGAATCAGGCTGAGATCAATATTGGCCAAGGAAATCGCATGCCCAAACTCCATCGGTTTCGGTCGAGCAGATAGCATAAGAAGCATGAATCTCTATCCATCCGTCACCATCGCTGTCCTCATATTCAACACCCTCCGAATCAGAATAATATGAGATGAAGGCGTTCATATCACTTGGCCGCACCCGGATCGAGTATCCGCATCTTTGAATGAGATCCTGGTAGTCGTCAAAGACTATATCGCCATCCGAAAGATAAACATCAATAAACTCCGCTTCAATGCAGTGCTCAGGGTTGATATCGGGGCAGTCCGGTATCATCGACGCATGGCGATTCGCGAGAAATTGGGCGATCTTCACGGAAACTCAACCAGTGCCGT
>JAFZJT010000073.1 GCA_017553815.1 Clostridia bacterium | reverse complement strand
TTTTATATCCTTTTCAACCTCTCGAATATCGACGGCGGGCGCATCTTTTTGCAGTTCGTCGGCATAACGAACGAGAAACGCTTGAAGCTCCTCACGGCTCATTTTCTTTATATGGTTATCCCTTTCCCTCACCGACAAGCATACTTATTTGATGGTTATTATGTACCAAATGGGTAACATAAAGTTAAGCCCTCCGGGGGTCAAGGTGCTTCGTCCCTTGAAATCCCTTTTTATTATATAACCCTAAAATGCGGATTATATCCTTGGTGAGCAAAAAGAATAATCATATAGATAACAGATAAAAGTCACGGCTGCGCCGACTATTCCGAAAATCCGTATTATCTCTTGATTTGTTTCCGACAAATTCTGTTAAAGGTCTATCCTGTAGCGCTGCAATATGCCGCTTACCTCGATATGATAATCGTCCGTGACCTCGTTCTCGAACACGCCGCCGCATTTCAGTATCGTGCGGCGCGAGGCCTCGTTCTCCCTGTCGCAGGTGACTATCAGGAAGCTGTCGCCGTGCTCCCGCGCCTTATCGCACAGCAGGCGAAGCATCTCCGAGGCGTAGCCCTTGCGGCGCTCGTCCCTTCGGACGGTATAGCCCGTGCTGCCGCCGTATTTCATAAGAAAATCGGAGAGCACATAGCGATAGTCGATGACGCCCACCACCCTGTCGTCGGACGTTCTGACCGCAAGGAACACGTCGGAGGGCACATAGCCGTCGCCGTACATTTTCCGCAGCAGCGCGTCGTGATCGAGCCATTCGGCGTAGGTCTGCGCCGTGTTCAGCCCCGAGCAGCCCGCGAAGCCTTCGCCGTCGGCCAAAAGCTCGGCACGAAGCTGCATTACCTGCTCCTCGTATTCCTCAGTCGGGATAATAAGCTTTATATCCATATCTCTCACTCCCGTTTGTTCCCGCCCGATCTTACCTTGTTCAGGTAGCTGTTCCACTGCGGGCTTTTTCGTTTTGCGGCGGGTTTGTTCTTATCGATGTCGGCCAGAAAGAACCCGAGCACGCCGACTGCCGCGGTGACCGCTCCGACAGCCGTCTTATCGGGGGTATAGGTCACTGTCGGAGCAAAGCTCAGATAGCTTATCTTCTGCGTGGAATGTTCGCCCTCGCCGTGAGTGAAACGGCGGGTCGCGACATAGCCGTACCGCTGCCCGTCAACGGTGTAGTCATACAGATAGGTATAGTACGCGCCGTGTACAGAGACAGTCTCGGCGTAAGTCCCCACAGTCTTGCTGCCGAAAGCAAGCAGCAGAAGGCTCAAAATAACTGTCAGCAGCCCCGCGCAGGCAGCAATAACGCCAAGCACCTTTATAACGCGCCTTGTAATATCATTCACAGCAGCACCCCCACACAAATAAAAACAAAATATGGCTATCCCTTTGACTCACCAATAAACAAACGTGCACAATCCTAACTAAGACCGCTGATAAGATAACACAAATTATTGGACCATAGCCGCCAGCAGGTTCTCAAAGCTCGTCTCCCCTATCTTTCTGCGGTTGAACCGATAGCAGAATTCTGCAAGATACAGGTCGGCATATTTCACTCCGATATGAAAGTATGTTCCATTAAGCTCGCGCTTCATGTTGGAGATCATCTTGTGGAGCCACATCAGATCGCCGTCATCAGCATTGTAGGTCTTGAATTTATGGAAATACTTGTCAGCCAATGGCTTCTTGTACGAGCTTGCGTTGTCGCTCTCGATCATTGAGCCTTCCCTGATATTTTTTACCGCGAATCTGCCGACCGTAATACCCTTCAAATCCGGAACAGATGACATTTTCAGGTACTTCGGCTGCTTTCGGTCGGTCAGTGAAAGCGCCACCATAACCTTGATTTTGTTGGTTCCGCGACCTCTTTTCCCACCATGAGTCGGTGCGCCGACGTATGTATCGTCGAACTGCACCACACCCTCAAGAAGATACCGCTCCTCGCGGGTTTTCATGGCTTTTCTGAACCTGTAAAGGACGTACCACGCGGTTTTGTAGGTCATATGCAGCTTTCTCATGAGGTTCAGAGCGGACATTCCGCCCTTGTCAGTCATGAACAGATAGGCAGCGATGATCCAATATTTTAGCTTGATGTGCGTGCCGTGCATGAAAGTACCGTTCGTGGGTGAGATCTGCTTACGGCAGAATTTGCAGCGCATCAAATGCCGGCTTGCAATTGTGCCATACTCCGAGCCGCCGCAGAACGGGCATACGAAGCCGTTCTTGAAACGCAGGTCATATATGTATCGGCGGCAGTAATTCTCGTCCGAGAATCTGTCGAGCAGGTCGGTGAGGGTCATTTTTGACTTAGGAAAATGAGCGTTCATAACGAAAATCTCCTTTTATCGTTTCCTTATACATCTATTATACCATGATAGATGTGCCAAAAACGGGACAATTAGAAATTTTCTTCGCGCTTTCGCAGGAGTTTATGCCAATTACTGTTAGGATACGTTTATTGGTGAGTCAAAGGGATAACCATATTATTATATTACATATGCTTTCAGTTGTCAAGCATTCAGTTACAGCACAGATAATGTTACTCGCTTAAATCAGAATTTATAAATCCTTTTCTTCGTATGGCTTATCCCACGAACCAATCTCGATCAGATTTCCTTCGGGGTCAGCAATATAACAGGTTCTTTGTCCCCAAGGCTCAAGCTCCGGCTCAAGTACAGGCGCAGCTCCGTTTTCCACAGCTTTTTTGAACGCAGCATCGACCTCATCAAATGTATCAACATAAAGAGCCAATTCAAAATGTCCGTTCAATCCCTTAATATAGTCATATCTGCGGTTTGTCATCTTTTCAAAGTCGTTTCTTCCATATAACAGAAACAAAGTACCGTCTTTCACAAGATAAACGTTTGAAGTATCCTCTGTTTCTTTAATCTCAAAGCCGAGTACATCTCTGTAAAACCGAATCATTTTAGCCATATCTTCAACAAACAATCCAAAACCGTCCAATCTCATAAGCTACCTCCTGTAAATTCCGATTTATGTTAGCAACAATTATAGCATAACATCGCTGCGTTGTCAATAGAAACGCCATAGTACTTCTGACGATAAATCAGAAATACTATGGCATAAAACTTCTGTATCAGCGCCACTGTTAGTCGCAGAGGGCGTTAGTCTTTGTTGGTTGTTCCGTTCTTGGGAGCTTCTGTGCGGCAGCGCACTTATTCAGTCATTGTCTGACGCTCCTGACAGTTTCTGAAGGAGCTGGCCGAAAGTGTCCTGTGACGAATGCATAAGCTTTATGTTTCGCAGATCTTCGATTATGTAGCCGAGCTTTGTGACGAACTCAAGATCGGTTTCCCAGTAAAGCTCTTTAGAGACCTGCACTTCAAGTATTTTCTGTATTTCGTTGAGCAGGCGGTGATAGAAAGTCGGAACAGCGGATTTAAAGGTAGGGTCGATACCGGCTTTATTGAAAGGCACGGTCTT
>JAFZJT010000072.1 GCA_017553815.1 Clostridia bacterium | reverse complement strand
CGACAACTCGATGGGCGAATACCTTTCAAAGCTCGGGAAGACCCAGCTTCGCATCGCGGAGACCGAGAAATACGCGCACGTCACATTCTTCTTCAACGGCGGCGTGGAGCGCGTTTTCGAGGGCGAGGATCGAATCCTGATCCCCTCCCCCGCTGTGCCGACCTATAATCTCAAGCCCGAGATGAGCGCTTATGAGGTTTGTGAAAAGGCGATAGAGTGCGTGAATGAGAGAAAATACGATTTCATGGTGCTGAACTTCGCCAATCCCGACATGGTCGGGCATACTGGCTTTCTCGACGCGGCGATCAAGGCCGTTGAAGCGGTGGACGATTGCGTTGGCAGGCTCGTTTCCGCCATCCTCAAGAACGGCGGAAGCTGCCTTATCACCGCAGATCACGGCAACTGCGAGCAGATGCTCAACGAAAACGGAGAACCCTTCACACCGCACACGACCAACCCCGTGCCGCTAATCTACGTTTCAAACGAGCCCGTTGGAACGAAACTTCGGGATGACGGAAGGCTCTGCGATCTTGCGCCGACGCTGCTCACGATGATGCAGCTGCCCATACCCGAAGAGATGAGCGGAAAATGCCTTGTCGAGGCTGAATAAGCCCATGATTTTCGCTTGAAAGAGCGCGGCTCAACCGAATAGCTCAATTGAATAAAACGATAAAACTATCGGCGGGAAATGCAGCTTCCCGCCGATAGTCATGTTTTCGTTATTCGCTTTTTTCGGATCAAGCCGAGGCTCAGTTCGCGCCGTTCAGATAGTTTTCGACGCCGTTTGCTATCGCCTGGCTGAAAACCTCCTGATAGGAGGGATCGCTGAGCTTCTTTTCGTCCTCCGAATTGGAGAGGAAGCCGCATTCAACGAGCGCCGCTGGTGCGTGGGGTTCGCGGCAGACCATGAAGTTGCCGGTGTCGGTATGCGACCTGTTTTCTTCGGTCATGGCGCAGATTGATTGAAGGATGCACGAAGCAAGCTTCTCGTCCTTGGCGTACTTGGCGCCGGCGCTGCCCGCTTTATAGTGGTACAGGCGCACGCCATGCGCGGAACGGTCGTCAACATACGAATTCTGGTGGATGCTGACCGAAGCGTCGAAGATGTCGAGCCTCATGATCCTTGTGCGCAGGTTCATGTCCTCCTGCTTGTTGTTGGCGCAGCCGTAGTCGCCCATCCTCGTCATAAAAACGAAGTAGCCCTTTGCGGCAAGCTTCTCGGCAAGGCGGCGCGATATCTGAAGATTCAGATCGGCCTCGGTTATGCCGGACTCAAGACCCGCGGTGCCCGGGTCGAAGCCGCCGTGACCCACGTCGAGCAGGATCAGCGTTTCGGATGAGGGAATGGTCTTGAACTGCTCGAGCCTCGCGAGCACGTCATTCATGCTGCCCTCGGTAACGAGCCTCGGGATGCCGTACCGATTCTGCTCGGGCGTCGGAGAAGGCGTGGGCACCGGAGTCGGCGTCGGCGTTTCTGGAACTACCGTTGCATAAGGCGATGCGCTCGGGATCGCGGTTGCTGGAACGGCGGACGCGGAGGGCGCCGGGGTCGGCGAAGTCGGTGCGGGGGTATCGGTCGGAAGCATACCCGACTGACCCGGATTGGAGCAGGATTTCGATGCTATCATCTTAATGGAAATAAAGATTATTCCCAGCAACAACGCGAATATGGCTATTACAAGTATCCTTCTTGTGGTTTCCTGCCTTCTTGCGGCCTGACTGTTTCTCATCTTTACACTCTCGCTGTCAAAATAGCATTGCACGATCGGAGTTAGCACAGGCAAACGCGCCTTGTGAACATCATACCCCATCATGCTTATTACCAATATTATGACATAGAATGCGCAAAAAATCAAGCCCCGCCGCCACGGTTTGAGAATAAAATATTGTTTGCTTCTATTTCTTCGTTTTCGGCGTGAATATGAGCGCAAAGAGGTATCCGAGCACCACCGCCGCCGTAATGCCCGCCGCGGTCGCCTTGAGTCCGCCCGTTATCGCGCCGAGGAGCCCCTGCTCCCTCGCGCCCTCGATGGCGCCAGTGGCGAGCGAATAGCCAAAGCCTGTAAGCGGCACGGTCGCCCCCGCCCCGCCAATCTTGACTATCGGCTCATACAGCCCGAGCGCCGTGAGTATCGCGCCGCCCGTTACGAACGCAACGAGTATCCGCGCCGGCGTAAGCCGCGTTTTGCTCATAAGGAGCTGACCTATCGCGCAGATCGCGCCACCTATCAAAAAAGCAAAAAGATAATCGGTAAAGCTGCTCATTACTGTTTCATCCTCCGAGTTTTCATCACTTTTTTCACTCGATATGCTCCACGACCACCGCGTGGGCAATAGCGGGGATACTCTCCCCCTGAAGGCTCGAAAGCGGCGAAAGCAGCGCGCCCGTTGCAAGGAAAAGCACCCTTTTATACTCCCCAGCGTCTATCAGCGGCAGAATATGCGAGCAGAACACGCTCGGCGCACAGCCCGCACCGCTGCCCCCGCAGATCACGGCGGGATCATCGCCGAAAACGAGCTTGCCGCAGTCCTCATGCACGGCTTCGATATTGAAGCCCTCCTTCGCCATCAGTTCATGGAGCATCTCGGTTCCGAACCTGCCGAGGTCGCCCGTCAGGATAAGGTCGAGATCCTCGGGACTCCTTCCAGTATCCTCAAGATGCCGCGCAACCGTCTTTACGGCGGCGGGCGCCATCGCCGCGCCCATATTGCTTGCATCGGTTATGCCGTAGTCCTCCACTATGCCCATTGTGCCGCCCGTTATCGCGGCATGAGAGAATGCGCGCCCCTTTGGCGGAGTTTTGCCTTCCCGCCCCTGCAAGAGCACGCAGCCCGCGCCCGTGACGGTGCGCTGCGCGGTCGGCGTCGATTGAACGCCCATCTCGAGGGGGTAGCGATACTGCCTTTCGACCGAGGAAAAATGACTGCTCGCGGCGCAGGCGATAAGCTCCGCAAAGCCGCCTTCGATCAGCATACCGCCGAGCATCATGCTTTCTGTTATCGTTGAGCACGCGCTGTAAAGCCCGAGAAAAGGCGCTTTAAGCTCCCTTGCCGCGAAGCCCGAGGAGATTATCTGATTCAGTAGGTCGCCGCCGATCAAACAGCTCAAAGCATCCGTTTCAAGCCCGATTTTGGCGAGCGCGAGCCGCACCGCGCTTTCAAACATTCGGCTCTCCGCCTTCTCCCAGCTTTCAAGCCCCAAGGTGTCGTCCTTTATGCAACAGTCGAAGCCCTCGCCGAGCGGCCCCTGCCCCTCCTTGTCGCCCACGAAGCTTGCGGACGAAACTATGCGCGGCTTGGAGTCGAGAGTGAATGAGTATTTGCCTATTCTGCCCATGCTTTCCTCCTATTTACCTTCATTTATCTCAATCGCTATTGTTTGCAAAAGGACGGTTTTTATTCTATAACGCGCTTTTTCACAAGCGGCAACAGTCCTTTTTCAATCAAAGCGAGTATTTGTCAAAAAAACTTTCGCTTTACTCTTGACAAACCGTTTCAAATGAAATAGAATATACGGCAAGTTTAATATGGCGCTGACGAAGAGGAGTAACCCTTTTCCCGCAAAAGAGATACCGCTCCACCGGCTGAAAGGGCGGTTTGCACAAGGAAAAGGGCGAAGGTCGCTTCCGAGCCTTCGGGGGTAGCAACCCGAACGTATACGCCGCGTTAAGGCGTTTGAGCGGGGTGAGTTTTCGTTTTTTGACGCGAGCTTGCCCAACAAAGGTGGTACCGCGAGCGCGCCTCTCGTCCTTTGGATGAGAAGGCGCTGATTATTTTTTGGAGGTACAGTAAAATGTGCGAACACTGTGGCAACAAGAACGGCATCCCCGAGATGCCGAAAACCTACGACCCCTCGAGCGTTGAGGACAGGCTCTATAAGCATTGGGAGGAAAGCGGCTATTTTCATTCCGCGCCGAATCCCGACAAGCCCCCCTACTGCATCGTGATACCCCCACCGAACGTAACGGGGCAGCTTCACATGGGTCATGCGCTCGATGAAACGATGCAGGATATTCTGATAAGGTACAAGCGCATGAGCGGCTTTGAAACGCTTTGGCTGCCCGGCACGGATCATGCTTCTATCGCAACCGAGGTAAAGGTGGTTGAAAAGCTTGCAAAGGAAGGGCTGACGAAAAAGGACATTGGAAGGGAAGCTTTCCTTGAACGCGCATGGGATTGGAAGCGGGAGTACGGCGGACGCATCGTTTCGCAGCTCCGCAAGCTTGGCTCATCCTGCGATTGGGACCGCGAGCGCTTCACGATGGACGAGGGCTGCAACCGCGCCGTTCTCAAGGTTTTCGTGGACCTTTATAAAAAGGGTTGGATTTACCGCGGCGATAGGATCGTGAACTGGTGCCCCTGCTGTAAGACCGCGCTTTCCAACGCGGAGGTCGAATTCGAAGAGCAGCCCAGTAACCTTTGGCACGTTCGCTACGACGCGCCCGATAAGAGCTATTCGATAATCTGCGCCACCACCCGCCCCGAGACCATTTTGGGCGACACGGGCATCGCGGTAAATCCCAACGACCCGCGCTATAAGGATATCGTGGGCAAGACCGTGGTCGTGCCCATCGTTGGCAGGGAGATACCGATAGTTGCCGACGAATACGTTGAGATGGATTTCGGCACGGGCGCCGTTAAGATAACGCCGAGCCACGACCCGAACGATTTCGAGGTCGGTCAGCGCACGGGGCTTCCCCGCATGTGCGTTTTCACCGAGGACGGGCATATAAACGAGCTTGGCGGCAAGTATCAGGGTCTCACGACCAAGGAATGCCGCAAGGTGTTCGTTGAGGATCTGAAGGAATGCGGCGCGCTCGTCAAGATAGAGCCCTACAACCACAACGTCGGCACCTGCTATCGCTGTCATACGACCATAGAGCCGATGATAAGCAAGCAATGGTTCGTTGAGATAAAGCATCTTGCCGAGCCCGCGCTCAAGGCGGTCGAGGACGGTAGGATAAGGTTCGTTCCCGAAAGATACGTTCAGACCTATTATAACTGGATGCGCAATATCCGCGACTGGTGCATCTCTCGCCAGCTCTGGTGGGGTCATCAGATACCCGCATGGTACTGCGAGGAATGCGGCGAAACGATAGTTGAGGAAGAAGCGCCCCACACCTGCCCCAAGTGCGGAAGCGGCGCGCTCCATCGCGACGAAGACTGCCTTGACACATGGTTCTCCTCCGGAATGTGGCCGTTCTCCACGCTCGGCTGGCCCGAAAAGACCGAGGAGCTTAAGTACTACTACCCCACCTCCACCCTATCCACGGGCTACGATCTTATCTTCTTCTGGATCGCGCGCATGATAATGTTCGGCCTGTATGCGATGGACGATATTCCGTTTGACACGGTCTACATCCACGGCATGGTGCGCGATGAGCAGGGCAGGAAGATGAGCAAATCCCTCGGCAACGGCATCGATCCCCTCGAGATCATCCGCGATTACGGTGCGGACTCCCTGCGCTTCAGCCTCACCAGCGGCACCGCAGCGGGCACAGATATGCGCTATTCGCAGAAGAAGGTCGAGGCGGCAAGGAATTTCTGCAACAAGGTGTACAACGCTTCGAGGTTCGTTATGATGAACCTCGGCGAGGGCGAGATCGGCGAGATCGACATGAATATGCTCGATATCGCGGATAAGTGGATACTGCACAGGCTGAACGATGTCGTCCGCGACGTTACGGCGAATATCGATTCCTTCGACCTGAACCTTGCGGTGGACAGGGCGTACAGCTTCATTTGGACCGAGTTCTGCGACTGGTACATCGAGATGGCAAAGCCCAGGCTCTACGGCGAGGACGAGGCGGCGAAGGCGAACGTTCGCGCGATACTTGTGAAGGTTCTTTCTGACAGCATGAAGCTGCTGCATCCGTTCATGCCGTTCATCACCGAGGATATCTACACCCGCCTGCCCGGAAGCGAGAAGACCATCATGCTTTCCGACTGGCCGAAGGTGAACCCCGATTTCAGCTTCGAGAAGGAAGCGGATGCGATGGATCAGCTTATGGACATGGTGCGCCAGATAAGGAATATTCGCGCCGAGATGAACGTTCCCCCGTCCAAGAGGGCGCATACGATCCTCGTTACCGTTCCCGAAAACGAGGATGTTTGCCGCCAAGGGGCGCAGTATCTCAATAAGCTTGCGTTCGCAAGCACCGTTGAGGTGCGCTTCGATAAGGAGGGCATCGACAACAAGGCGGTTTCGGTGGTTTCCAAGCTCGGCGAGGTGTTCATCCCGATGAACGAGCTTATCGACGTAGATAAGGAGCTTGAGCGCCTTGAGAAGGAGCGGAGCCGCTGGGAGGGCGAGGTCGCTCGCGCAAACGGCAAGCTCAGCAATCAGGGCTTCGTTGCCAAGGCTCCCGAGAAGGTCATCGAGGAGGAGAAGGCGAAGCTTGAAAACGCCAAGGAGATGCTCGCCAAGGTCGAAGCGAGGATCGCCGAGATGAAGGCGTAAGTTAAGAAAAATATGTATTGTCCGACGGCTTTTTGAGCCGTCGGGCATTTATTCACTTATTTTCAGATTTTACTTGCAATTTCCATATCACAAGTGTATAATATCGCTCAATAAACCTAATCGGGAGGTCAAAAATGATAAAGAATATCCGCATAGTCAGCCTTTCAAAGGGCATCATCGGCGAAAGCTTCGTTAAGCACGAATTGGATATCGGCGTGCGCCGCCTTGAGGAATTCGGATTGAACGTCAGCTTCTCCGAGCACGCGCTGATGGGACTTGAATACATCGAAAAGCACCCCGAAGCGCGCGCCGCCGATCTTATAGAGGCGTTTTGCGACAAGAGCGTGGATATGATACTCTGCGCGATAGGCGGCACGGACACCTACCGCCTGCTCCCCCATCTTTTTGAAAACGATGAGCTGAAAAACGCCGTTTGCGGCAACTGCAAGCCCTTTCTCGGCTTTTCCGACACCACGATAAACCATCTGATGCTCCACAAGCTCGGCGTGAACACCTTCTACGGGCAGAGCTTCTTGGCGGATATCTGCGAGCTCGACAACGAGATGCTCCCATACACGAAAAAGTATTTCGAGGAGCTTATAAGAACAGGCACGATACGCGAGATAACGCCGAGCGAGGTTTGGTATGAGGAGCGCAAGGATTTCGGAGTTTCGGCAGTCGGAACGCCCTGCCCCGAGCATAAAAACGGCGGCTTCGAGCTTCTGCGCGGAAATAGCGTTTTCTCGGGCAAGGTTCTCGGCGGCTGCATAGAAACGCTCTATGACATCTTCACCGTGACCTATCATCCCGATATGCCCGAAACCTGCGCGAAATACGAGCTCTTCCCCACGCCCGAGGACTGGCGCGATCGGATACTGCTTCTTGAATCGAGCGAGGAGCTGATGGAGCCCGAGAAGTACAAATCCGCGCTCGAATGCTTCAAGGCGCAGGGCGTGTTCGACGCGATAAGCGGTATACTCGTCGGCAAGCCCCAGGACGAAATCTACCACGACGAATACAAAAAGGCGCTTCTTGAGGTCGTGCCCGAGCATATACCGATACTCTGCAATATCAGCATCGGCCACGCAAAGCCGCGCTGTATAATCCCGTTTGGCGTGACGGCGCACGTGGACGCGGATAAGCAGGTTATAAGGTTTTATGAGGAATAAGGCGCAAACGCCTAAGCCGTTCGAGGTCTCGGGCGGCTTTTCATATTGAATAATCGGCGGGATTTCGGTATAATAAGCAGGATGAATACTTCTTTGAAAAGAGGCTGAGTTATGAAAAACAGGCTTTTGAAAACAGCTCTTATGGCTGTCGGTTATTTCGCGCTGATCGTCGCCGTGACCTTCATCCTGTCGCGCGTGAAAAACGAGCCGTATCAATTCAACTGGCTGATCTATGCGATCGGCAGCGTACTGTTCGCGCTGATAACCGAGTTCTTCCCCGCGAGCAGATGGAGATGATAAAACGAATGCATTATGAAATAAGGATTCTCATAAGCGAAGCCGAGAAGCCTCGCATCGCACGGGCCGTGCTTGAAGCGCTTCCCGAATGGTTCGGCATACCCGAGGCGAGGGAGGGCTATATCAAAAACAGCTCTGATAAGCCCTTTATCGCGGCATTTGACGGCGAAAAGCCCATCGGGTTTCTGTATCTTGCGAAGACTGGCTCTGCGACGGTCGAGCTTTGCTGCATGGGCGTTTTGAAGGAGCATCACCGCCACGGCATCGGAAGGGCTTTGGTTTATGAGGCAAGGAGGCTTGCAATTGAAAAGGGCTATGCCTTCATGCAGGTCAAGACCGTTCAGAGCGGCTTTTACGAGGAATACGATAAAACGAACGAATTCTATAAGAGTTGCGGTTTTTTGGAGTTCGAGGTGTTCCACGAGCTTTGGGGCGAGGCGAATCCCTGCCAAGTTTACGTTATGAGTTTGAAATGATGCCGTTTTCATTCAAATATATTGACATTTGCCCGCAAACCCCATTGATTGATATTGCTTTTTCATCGTTTTTATGATATGCTATGATTTGGCATATGCGTTTAATTGCGCTATATGGAAGAATATCTATATATTATTACCACGAGAGGGGAATAAGAAAGAAATATGAAAATCTATCAGGCAGACAGCATCCGCAACGTTGCCGTTCTCGGACACGGCGGAGAAGGCAAAACCACTTTGACCGAAGCTATGCTCTTCAACGCAGGGCTTCTTGACCGCATGGGTAAGGTCGATGACGGCTCCACCGTTTCCGACTACGACCCCGAGGAGACCAAGAGGCATATCTCCATCAGCACTGCGGTCGCTCCCTTTGAGTGGAACAACACCAAGGTCAACCTTATCGACGCTCCCGGCTTCTTCGATTTCTACGGCGAAGTTTACGAAGCGATGGCGCTTGCGGATTCCGCGATCATCGTTTGCGGCGCGGTATCCGGCCCCGTCGTCGGCACCGAGAAGGCCATGGGGCTTTGCAAGAAGGCGAAGATGCCCCGCATGATCGTCGTTAACCAGATGGATCGCGAGAACGCGAACTTCGACAAGGTCGTGGGCGAGCTCCACGACAAGTTCGGCGTTTCCTGCGTTCCGATCCAGCTCCCCATCATGGAGAAGGATCAGTACGTCGGTTACGTAGACCTCACCACCATGACCGCGAAGAAGTTCGACGGCAAGGGCGAGAAGAATATCGACATCCCCGCAAACCTTGCGGACCGTGCTCAGGAGTTTCGCGAGAGCCTCATGGAGGCCGCCGCGGAGGGCGACGAGGAGCTCATGATGACTTACCTCGACACCATGGAGCTTAGCCAAGAGGAGATCATCCGCGGTCTTGCTCTTGGTATCGCAAGCGGCGACGTTACCCCCGTCACCGCCGTTTCCGCGCTTCCCAACGTTGGCGTTTACACGCTGATGAACAACATCATCCACTACCTGCCCGCTGCGAACAAGGCGAAGGCTCGTCCCGCCGTCAACGCGCGCACCGGCGAAGCCGTTGAAGTTAAGCCCGATGGCAAGTTCGCGGCCCAGGTTATGAAGACCGTTGCCGATCCCTTCGTTGGCAAGATCTCCATCATGAAGGTATTTGCTGGCGCGATCGACGCGGGCTTTGCCGCCTACAACTCCAATGCCGAGAAGGCCGAGAAGAGCGGCACCGTTTACATGATGCGCGGTAAGAACCTCGTTACCGTTGATAAGATCGCTGCGGGCGACATCGGCGCTATGGCGAAGCTT
>JAFZJT010000071.1 GCA_017553815.1 Clostridia bacterium | reverse complement strand
GTAAGTCGTCGTTTCCGTGAAAACGAATCCGAGACCTCCTGCAGGCAGCGGGAACTGCTCGCTCGCCCTCTGCGTACACGCGGTTTGCAGAACGGTCGCAACACGCAGCTCCTCAACGAAAACGGCGGGTTTTTCATACTTCTTCATATTGTTTCCTCCCATATCTATACAGTTAATCCGAATTGAGCACCGAGCGCATGATGCTCAGCGCATCCGTAAGATCTATCACGCCGTCCCTGTTGAAGTTCGCGCAGTACTTTCCGTATGCGTCGAGCTCAACGCCGATGCCGGAAGCATAGCGCATAACAACAAGCGTGTCCACCATATCCACAAAGTGATCGTGGTTGGCGTCGCCGAGAACACCGACAAGAACCGCCTCGGCGAAGTTGAAGGTCTCGATATCCGCATAGATCGGATACCTCAGGCCGCTGCCTTCCGGCGCTCTGCCTGCAGGCAGAGCACCGCCGCCGCGGACGGGCAGAACGATGATGCCGCTGGGAGCGGGCTGAACCGAGTTTGCGGGACCGTAGGATACTACAACATTAATAAAGTCATAGTAAATATTGACTACCATTCCTGCGGTAAGCACGAGATCATCGTGGCCGCCGTCGCTTCTCCAGAACCAGCCGTTGGTCTGCTTGGTCAGCACGAAAAGATCGTAGGTGCCGGGATCGATCTCAAAATTCGTGATCTGGCTGCCTGATTCAACATAGGGGCCGTCGGGTCCCGCATTTTCTGGAATCAGGTACTCCGCCGCATCATACCAGCTCTGCTCGGGGTAGCAGATCTGCTGACCGTTTGAGGAAACGTAGTACGGTATCGTTTCGGTGCCGTAGGTATTGTGATCCTTATCGAACAGAACCTGCGTGCCCTGGAACATCGTGTGTCCCGGGTTTACGTTGAGGTTCACTATGACCTTGTCTTCGCTGCCGGACGACTGCCTGTATTCATAGATGATGGTGGTATCCGCGTAGAGCACTGTGCCCTCGGTATAGCTGTGACCGATGAAGTTATAGCCCTCATGCTCGGGCGCGGCGGGGAAGTCCGCGGTGTTCAGCGCAGTTCCGCGCGCGATGCCCGTCCATGTTGCGAAATACTGCTGGGTGACCTGATCCATGAACCTGACGGTCAGGGTCACTTGCTGCGGAACGTAGATCGCCGTGATCGTGGTATCCGAATAGATCGGCTCATTGTTGTAGTCCCAGTGCGAGAAGGCATAGCCTTGGGCGGTGTGATCGGGCGGGGTCGGGAAGGTGGTGTTGTCGATATAGTCGCCGATACGCACCTCTCTGGGATTGCCGATCTGCGCTCCGGTGAAGCCGTCCACAAAGGTAACGGTTGCTGTCTCGGGTACGCTCGGAGTCACGGTCTGCCCCATCACCTTCACGTTTACGAGCGAGATAACGGGATGCGCCACGACCACGTCATGCGCCTGTTCGGCGGAAACCACAACATGTCCCGCGCCGACTGTTGCGGCGGTGTTCCTGAGAATGTCGGTTATGTCGTAGTAAAGCTCGGTCGCGGACTTGACGTCGGCAACGAACTCGCCGTTTACATACATCCTGACGGCACCGGTGGGCGCCTTGGCGCTTATGTGTACCCTCGTATCTTCGTCCCAATTTGCGATGGTGAACGCGATCGCTTTCGTGGTATGCTGACCCACGGGCGCAGCCCATAGGTAGGTCTCGTTGTTGGGACCAAACATTCTGTACTCTTCAAGGGTAACTTCGCCGTCCTTGCCGTCGATATACAGCGCGTTGGTATCTGAGCCGGGGTTCGCAAGCAGAAGCGATCTGATCTTCGTGTACTCGGGGTTCAGCTCGTTCGCCGCTTTGTAAGCCTTGTAGTCGATGCCGCTGTAGCTTCCGAGATTCTCGCCGCGCGGATTATAAACGCGGACGGAGTCGATATAAGCTTCAAAATAGCCTTCACCGAGCTTGGTGGAGTGACGCTGGCACTCGGGGTTGGTCTTAACGAACTCATACTCGATATTCTTTGAAAGACCCGGGATCGTGCCCGCCTCTATCACGCCGCTCTTGCTCGGATTGTCGAAAACGGGGTGATACAGCGCTTGGACGACCACGTCGTAGCCCTCTTCGAGCCATTCAAGACCCACCACCCTGAGAACGGGGATCTGGTAGAGGAACGCGTTGCTTTCATAATAGGTGTCCACGATCAGATGGCGGCTGTTGGGGTCGCTTGTATCATCGAAAGGCTTTCCGTGCGGAACAACGTCCACGCTGAAAACGCCGGTGCCGGAGCCGCTGTGGGAGATAAGGTCGAAGCCTGTGCCGGTGAAGGTGAAGTTCATTCGGGGCCACTTTGCACCGTTAAGCACGTTCGTAAGCAGAGCCTGATTCACTTCTACGCGCATGCTCTTGCCGTTGCTGTCCCGATGACCGCCCGCAGCATAGCTCGCGCAGTAGCCGTACTCATTGTGCCAGCCGCCGTTCGCGCTGCTCTGGTTGCCAACCGCATTGCCGCTGTCCACACGCTGCCATCTGCCGATGCCGCCGCTCAGACCCGGATGCCAAATGACATCGCCGGTTACGTTGCCCTGGAGGAAAGTGAGGCAGTCCTCCTCATAGTGAACGTTCGTGGCGGGCAGGAAAGTGAGCTTGCACCATTCGTACTCAACGCCGTCGTTCTTTAGGGGGTCGCACTTGAGCAGCGCGCCCAGCTCGTAATCCTTCCAGCTTACCATCTTGGGCTTGAAGCTTGCGTGATCCGAGGCGTCGCCGACGATGCTGACCTCAAACACGCCGTCCTTATCTTCAAAATCGGTGCAGCCGTAGTAAGGATACTCGGCCTTATAGTTGAGAGCGTCGCCAATGCGCTGGCTCCTGTAGCAGTCGTCAAGGGTGAGAACCTGAAGAACGTCGTGCTCTTCG
>JAFZJT010000070.1 GCA_017553815.1 Clostridia bacterium | reverse complement strand
GGGCGGGTTCGGCGCGGCAGTGGGTGCAGCCGTCGGATTCACGGGCGCATCGCTCGGATTCACGGGCGCATCGCTCGGATTCACGGGCGCATCGCTCGGATTCACGGGCGCATCGCTCGGATTCACGGGCGCGTCGGTGGGGTTCACGGGTGCTTCGCTCGGAGCGGGCGTGGGCGCAGCGCCATCGGAGAAGCGGGCGATTATCGTGCCGGTGGGGATGCCTTCAAACCCATAAACATAAGCTTCATACGAATTTCTCCATGTGCCTGCCGAGATAAGCGCTCCGTTTTCATCATAGAAGCCATCAAAGCTTGCGCCGTTTTGAGGGTAGGCTAAAACATCATGAAAGCCCGCGTACCTCGCGTACGCTATGAAGCCGCTGCCATCGGCGCGGATATGATCGTAGCCAAGCTTTGGATTATTGCTGAGATCCAGCTCGGTCAGGTTGTTACCGGAGCAGTCCAGGCTCTCAAGCGCGGTATTCCGAGTTACATCCAGCTCGGTCAGGTTGTTTGATTCGCAGAACAGCGCATAAAGCGCGGTATTCCGAGTTACATCCAGCTCGGTCAGGTTGTTGAAGTCGCAGGACAGAAAACCAAGCGCGGTATTCTGAGCTACATCCAGCTCGGTAAGATTATTGCTACCGCAGTACAGGCCCTCAAGCGCGGTATTCCGAGTTACATCCAGCTCGGTCAGGTTGTTTAAGCGGCAATCCAGCTCTTTAAGCGCGGTATTTTGGGATACATCCAGCTCGGTCATGTTGTTGCTGGCGCAGCCCAAATCCTCAAGTGCGGTATTCTGCGATACATCCAGCTCGGTTAGTGGGTTGGAGGAGCAGACCAGACGTTTAAGCGCGGTATTCTGCGATACATCCAGCTCGGTCAGGTTGTTGGAGTAGCATCGCAGCTCCTCAAGCGCGGTACAGCCCGATACATCAAAGCTGCCACAAAGATCTTTATCATAAATATTTATTTGCCAAACTCTCTGTTCGCCGTTTACGGAAGTCCACTGTAAGCGATAGTTCTCCCCCCATGTTGAGGGATCGTTGGGATCATAGGTTTCGCTGATCTTTTCGCCGTTCTTAACGCCGTTTTCATCGGTCTGCTCAAGGAAAGCAGCTATTTTATTATAGTCATGCTCGTTGTAACCCGCCGGAACGGTCCATGTGGGCGCGGCTTCTGCCTTGGCTTCGGAGCGCGGCAGAGCCGAGAAGGGCACGATGGTCAGCGCCATTACAAGCGCAAGGGTAGCCGCGGTCATAAGCGCGGCAATTTTGGTTGTGAGATGCTTTTTCATACAAATAACCTCCGTGGTTTTTTATCCTCTCGCCTTGCGGCGGAAAAGGTATGGTTTTCGTGCGCTAAAGGGTTCGTTTTCATTCGGGCTTGCCCTTTGCTCTTAAACCCCCTCGACGGAGCCGAAGCCGCAGGGGAAGCGGGCGATGCTTTCGTCCGTTCCATTGGTGCATTCCTTTCCCATAAGAAATAACTCCGTTGATTTAAGGTCTCGCAAATAAAGACGCATTTTGGATGCGGATATTCCAATGCCTGAAAAATATATTTTAACTATGTGTAAAAATATATTCAACAGGGCGCTGACAGTGGAGAAGCTTGCGGCGCAGCCGACTGATGAAGCGGAAACCTAATGAACGCCGCGCACGGCGTTTTATCCTGCTTTTTCCAGTTGAAAAATCAATAGATTTTTAGTTTTTATATAAGCAGTCCAAATCCCTGAACGGGATTTGCGCAGGTATCCACCTCATCCGTCATCTCGCTAAAGCGCGCTGCCACCTTCCCCTCGCAGGGGAAGGCTTGCGCTTCGCGTCGCAGATTACGACTTTTTCACCGGTCTGTATTTAACTTGCGTTTTACTGCCTTAAAGAAGCAGAAGGTACGCAAAAGCCTTCCCGAATGCGGTTCCGTCGGCAGGTTTGGAGCGGTTTTTGCCGCCCCAAGCCGCTTTGGGAAAACAAAAAACGACCGTGTACCTCATACACAGCCGCCGCCTTTGCCGAGAGAATCGGCAAAAACAATGCACACATTCGGGAAAGCTTTGTCAAATTTAGGGTTAAACCTTGAAAATGAATCGCATTTCCCTTATAATTGAGCTTGCGAGCATGGGTATTAAACCCGTTGTGTATGTGGGTGGAACACATATGCAGGTCGAGGGGGTGGTGCGAACACCCTCTCGCCGCCGCATTTTTTGTTTTCGTGTATATTTTAATGCAAAATCAAGGCTTTGTCAATATGTGGAAAAGTTTAAAGTGCATATAGCCGCCAAGCGGCTGAAACTCGCCTTAATCGGCCCGAAACTCCCTCGCCCAAACGATCCTATCGCATCCAAACAGCTTGGCTTCATCCTCATCGTGCGTTATAAGAAGCAAGGTATCGAAATGCGCCTTTATCCTGTCCGCGATTCGCTTTTTCAGCTCCGCGTCCAGCCCCTGGAGCGGCTCGTCGAGTATTATCATATCCCCGCCGAAGGCAAGCGCGCGGGCTATCGAAACGCGGCGCTGCATACCGCCCGAAAGCTCGCGGATGGGCTTATCGGCTGCTTCCGAGAGCTCCATCGCTTCAAGCAGTTCAAGCGCTTTTTTCTCGCGCTCCGCCTTGTCCGCGCCGCTTAAAACGAGCGCTATATTCTCCTTCGCGCTGTACCATGGGAGAAGCCTGTCCTCCTGAAAAACGACCGAGATTCGGGTGCTGTCAAGCCCCTCGATACTGCCGCTGTCCGGCGTGAGAAGCCCGAGCAGGAGCTTAACGAGCGTGGTTTTTCCGCTTCCGCTCTCGCCCATAACTGCGACGGCTTCGCCCTTTGAAAGCTCCATCGAGAAATCCTTGAGCACGGTCTCCGATTCGGGCTTTTTGGCGTCCGAAAGGTTCCTGTATGAAAACCGGATTTTCGTCAGCTTCACCATTTTTTCAGCCTCCCTATAAGCCTTACCATAACGGCTTCAAGCAGCATACTGATTATGATTATCGCCGCCGTCCAAGCGAAAAGGCGCGGCGTTTCAAGATAGAGCTTGCTTTCATACAGCGCCTTTCCGATGCTAAGCTTGCTCATAGCTATGACCTCCGCCGCAACGCAGCTCTTCCACGCGAAGCCGAAGCCCGTGGTCGCCGCCGTCAGAAAATGCGGCAGAACCGAGGGGATATAGACGCTTTTAAGCGTTTTTGCGCGACCGAGCCTAAAGACCTTCGCCATTTCAAGAAGCTGCGGGTCTGTCTCGGTTATGCCATTGTTGACGTTCGCCCAAGCGATCGGCGTTACCATCAAAAAGGCGACCGCGATCGGCGTTGTGACGGGCGAAAAGTACAGAAGAAGCAGCACTATGAACGAGGTGACGGGCGTTGCCTTGATGATACTGCGAAGCGGGGAAAGGAACGCACTGAGCAGCTTCGAGGCGGCGGTGAGCGTTCCAAGAAGCGTTCCCGCGATGATGCCGAGCGCAAAGCCCGCGAGCACGCGAAGAAGGGTGTGCAGAAGGCTTTCCCAAAACTTCGCTGTTTTTATAAGCTCGAAAAGCGTTTTCAGAACGGAAAAAGGAGTCGGGAGCAAAAGCTCGCTCCCGACAAGCGCGGCCGCCGCCTGCCAAACGGCAAGCCAAAACGCGGCCACGATAACGAATATTGCTATTTTCTTTGCGCCCCTCTTCATGCGCCGAAGTAGAAGTCATCCGCGGGAAGCTTGCCGCCGATGCTCTGGGGGTTGGCTTCAAACAGCACGCCGAGCATACCCGAAACGGCCTTCTTCATATCCGCGCCGCCCATGAATTTGATATTGCAGTTCGGGATGGCCTTCTTCGCAAGACCCTCCTGCGGCAGTATCTCGGCCCGGGCGATAAGCTTGGCGGCCTCGTCCACGTTTTCATTAACGAACTTGGTGCTCGCCTCATAGTCCTTGATGAAGGTCTCGATGGCGGCCTTGTTCTTCTCGGCAAACTCCTTGCGCGCGATAACCACGCCCTGAACGAGCTGCGCGTCCGAAACCTTGTTCCATTCCTCGGTGAGGTCGAGCGCAATGCGGAGCTTATCGGAGGTGTTGAGCGCGCTCGTGACGTTCGGCTGGGGAAGCATTCCGATATCGGCTTCGCCCGCCGCCATCATCGTTGCAAGCGCGGCGTGCTCGCCGACGTATTCGACCTCGGCGGTGACGTTATTCTTCTCGAGCAGATAGTTGAGGATGTATTCGGGTGTCGCGCCCTGGCCCGTGGCGTAGAGCTTCTTGCCGTTCAAATCGGCAAAGGAATTGATCTCATTGCCGTTCTCAAGAACGTAGAGCACGCCGAGGGTGGCAACGCCGAGCACGACCACGTCGCCGTTCAGCTTATTGTAGAGCGTGGAGGCAAGGTTTATCGGAACGGCCGCAACGTCCACGTCGCCGCTGATGAAGCGGGGCGCGAGCGCGTCGGGGGAGGCCTCGATGGAGACCTTGTAGTGCGGATACTCGTCGCCGATGAGCTTGACCATGCCCATGCCCGTGGGGCCCTTGAGCGCGGCGATGCGGATATCTGTGTCCTGAGCCTTCTCCTGCTTTTTGCAGGCGGGCGCGGCGAAAACTGCCGCAAGCATCAGAACGGAAAGTATGAGTGAAACGATTTTCTTCATTATGGTTTATTCTCCTTAATAGCTTTGCGGCGCGTCGGCGTTTGCCGTGATCCCGCCGCATGCATATTTTAGTCCAACGGAGAAAAACTGTCAACGGAGAAAAGGCGCGAAAAGAAATATAATATGGAACGAACGGAAAAACGCGGGCGAATCGAGGGCTTCGGCGCGCCCCTCGCTCGATCGAGCGGGGGAGAGGGGGCGGACTGCCATATTCATGTTTCCACTTTGTGCCCGATTTGTAAAAATATATGTTTGCGCTGTTCGCCGAGTTGTGGTATTATATGTACAAACAGATTAAATGGGGGAGTGGCGCATTATGCGCTTTTGCCCCGATCAGGAGGTTGGATTGAAAAAGCCGAGAAATATTTCAACGCTGATAATTTATCTTGTGATATTCGGATTGATCGTCGCAATGATATATTTAGGCAACGATACAATGAGCAAAAAGCCGGATCAGCTTCGTACGACGGAGTTCTATTCGCTCGTTAAAAACGGCATGACGCTCGACGCGGGCGAACAGAATACCAAGGTCTTCGCGGTTCAGATAACCGAGGAAACGCTGTACGGTCTTTACACCGAGGGCGTGACCGAGGAGGAATTCGAGTCCTTCAAAAAGGGCAGGATCTACGATTTCTATGTGACCGTCGGTTCGGCGGAAACCTTCCAAAACGAGATGTCCAAGATCGTTTCGTCGAAGTATTCGGAAACCTATGCTTCACCCGATAACGTAACGGTCTCAGACTACGGCTTCGACTATAAGATAAACCCGCAGCCCACCACGCCGTGGTACATAATGCTGCTCCCGTACCTGCTTCTGTTCGGCGCGCTTATCATGACGGTCGTTATGATCTCTCGCGCAAACGGCGGCAAGCAGGGCGCGAATTTCGCAAGGAGCCGCGCGCGTACCGCCGATGAGCTCGGAATCAAAAACACCTTTAAGGACGTCGCCGGTGCGGATGAAGAAAAGCAGGAGCTCAAGGAGATAGTCGATTTCCTCAAGAACCCCAAGGAATTCACCGACATGGGCGCAAGGATACCCAAGGGCGTTCTGCTCGTCGGCCCTCCGGGCACGGGTAAGACACTGCTTGCGCGCGCAGTCGCAGGCGAAGCGAATGTTCCGTTCTTCTCCATCTCAAGCTCCGAGTTCGTTGAGCTGTACGTCGGCGTCGGCGCAAGCCGCGTTCGCGATATGTTCCAAACCGCAAAGCGCAGCGCCCCCGCGATAATCTTCATTGACGAGATCGATGCTGTCGGCCGTCAGCGCGGCGCGGGTCTCGGCGGCGGACATGATGAACGGGAGCAGACGCTCAATCAGCTCCTCGTTGAGATGGATGGCTTCTCGAGCAACCTCGGAATCATCGTCATGGCGGCCACCAACAGACCCGACGTTCTCGACCCGGCGCTGCTCAGACCCGGCAGGTTCGATAGGCGCATCACCGTCAACTATCCCGACGTTAAGGGGCGCAAGGAGATCCTCGAGGTACACGCGAGAAAGAAAAGGTTTTCGAGCGATGTTGACCTTGAGAAGATCGCGAAGCTCACCCCGGGCTGTACAGGCGCGGATCTTGAGAATATTCTCAACGAGGCGGCGATACTCGCCGTTCGCGACAAGCGCAAGGAGATAAATCCCTTCGATATCGACGAGGCGATCAAGCGCGTTCTCTACGGCCCCGAGAAGAAGAGCCGCACCGTCACCGCGGAAGACCTTCGCACTACGGCTTATCACGAGGTCGGTCATGCGGTCGTTGCGCACTGCACCCCGCAGGGCGAGCCCGTACACGAGCTTTCGATAATCCCTCGCGGTCAGGCCGCGGGCTACACCCGCATGCTCCCGCAGGACACCTATACGCATATCACCAAGAACAAGCTTCTTGATATGATAGCCGTGATGCTCGGCGGAAGGGCGGCGGAGACCCTGCTTCTTTCCGACATCAGCACCGGCGCTCAGAACGACCTTATGAACGCGACCAACATCGCGCGCAGCATGGTCACAGAGTACGGCATGAGCGACGAGATCGGCCCCGTCTATCTCTCCGGCGGGCAGGAGGTATTCCTCGGCAAGAGCTTTGGCCATCAGCAGAACTTCTCCGAGGATCTTGCCGCCGATATAGACAGAGAGATTCATCGCATCCTCAACGAGCAGAGCAAGCGCGCCGTGGACATCCTCGATGCGAACCGCGACGCAATCGAGCGCGTTGTGGCAAGGCTTCTTGAGAAGGAGCAGATCACCGGCGCCGAGTTCGAGGCCGTTTTTGAGGGCAGGGGGTTCGTTGAAGCCGACGACATGGCGGCGCTCCATGATACACGCCCCGTTGATGGCGAACCTGCAGTTTCTCCGAATTCTGATAACTTGCAGTAGGCTATCTCCGCATTGACCATAGCTTGAATAACGGCGGACCGGCGCGAGCCGGTTCTCCGTTTATACTACTCTATTTGTTATGATTCGGCGTTGACAATTGGGGCTCTTTGCTTTTGAATAAATACTCCGATTCGTTTGTGTGAATGCTCTGAATTGATAAAAGATTGGCATAAATATGACTGATTAAGCTTTAAGTAAAGATATATGAGCGATGGAGGAATAGAAATTATGAATGATTCATTGGCTACTGAAGAAGTTAGAGAATTTTTGCTAAAGGAAGGACTTGCTGAGGCGCTTTGCATTGAAATCGAAAGAAGAGGAAGCAGTCTTTATATTCCTTCGCTTGATACTACGCTGACACCTGTTGTTCATAAGCTGCGCGGAACGGCGGTCGGGATCGACTTCTATCTTAGCTCCAATGCGAGGGAGAAGCAATTCCGTGATTATTGCTGGGGTGCCGGAAAAGATATAATAGCGTCCGTTGAGATGGCAGTTTCTATGTTTTCGGACTGCTTTATGGACGGATATCAGCGAATATGCAAAAACGACGTATCGGACAGTTTTACCACGGAGTTTGCAGGCAGTGAGCATTGCTGGAATGTAGCGGTAAGCGATTTGGTAGGTCTTGGAAAAAGAGAACGAAGCGATACTGCTGATTCTTCGGTTTACTGGGATGCGCTGAAAGATGGGCTTATTAGGCGTTTGGGCAATCAAAAGCTTGCTTATGTAAAAGTGTATGCCGCGAAGTTCCCGGATCAAACTATTGGCGAAGTAAGGCTTGATGACGTTGAAATACCTGAGCTGAGTGCAATCGTGAGAGAAATGGCTGGAGAATGGAATGCTGAGCAATTCGCATCCGATAAGCAGTTTTTCTTTATTGCACAAGATTCCAAAACCATTATCCCCTCCCCGTACGATGGCGAGGAAGGCTTTAGAAAAATGCGCTCCGCAGTAGTTCAGTATCTGAATCTTTTCAAAGCGGCTGATACTCAGGAATCCTACGACAGGCTCTATGACGACGCGGTGTTTCTTTTAGGGGACGAAACTCTGGCGGCGGAATGCTCAAGCTTTCTGCCCGAGATAGCGGCCGTTCATATGTTTGGGAATAAGGTCACTGTTTCCGATAAGATCGAAATTAGATTTGAAGATGGGAGAACACAGGAAGTATACTTATCCCAGTTAACGGATTATGCGAAGATAGACGTATGCTTGGGAGATATTATAAGCATGGGTGATTTGGGGGAACAGACCGACGCTCTCTGGAATGAGCTTGTGGGCTATAGCTCCATCTACAGCGCCATAAGCAACGCTGTGGATGCGGGAAGTAACATAGAAGACCTGATGCTGACAAATACTATTTATAATGTCGGCAGAGGGTTTGTAATCAGATGAGGAATAAGAATTATAAACTATTTTTCAATCCATTGTGATTCTTTGAGCAGAATCGCTTGAACCGTAGACTTTGACAATAAGGGGCGTTATGCTGTATAATCAAAAAGCCGATGCAGCGGGGGCTCTCGGCTCGCCCCTGTATCGGCGCTCAAATCGCAAGAGAGGACAGAATATCAGAATAATGCAAGGATTCTTCAAAAAAGCATTTCTAAGCGCGATAGCGGCGGCGCTTGTTTTTTCGTTCGCCTGCTCCAAAAAGCAGGAATCGCCGAGGCTCGAACATAATCTGCTCAGCTTCTACACAGAGAAGGACGCCTCGACCTCATTCTATGCCGACGATGTGAAGCTCGACGACCGCATCGGCGGTGCGATCACCACCCTTGGCACCGTGGACGGCAAGGAAGGCTTCGTTGTTGCATCAAGCGCGCTGTACCGCATCAACACCGAGGGGCTTTTAAAGATCTACCCCGCCGCTGTAACGAACGCTGTTCCCGCGCTTAATGGCGGAAAGATACTCTTCGCAACGGCCACAATGGTGCATCTTTACGATGAGGCCGCTAAGAGCTATGAAAAGCTCGAGGGCGTTGAAGCAAAGAGCATAATCGACCTCGCACTCTCGCCGAACGGCGAAACTGCGGGTGTGACCGCTTTGCAGGAGGGCTGCATCATGAGCTATCTGTATTCGGGAGGCAAGGTGAGCGAATACGGCAAGGATAAATGCATCGTCGCTGTTTCCGACGACGCCAAAATCGTTTACTATCTTGAAACCATCGACACCGAGGTGACGGGCATTCTTCATATCGTCAAAAACGGCAAGGACAGCATCATAACCCAAAACGCTTCGACCTATTTCGAACTGAACAGCGATCTTAGCGAGATAACCTTCGACGTGGACGGAAAGACCCATATCAGCAGAAACGGCGAAGCGGCAAGGAAACTTGCGGATGCATCCATCTTTTCATACTCGGGAGCACAGCGCTCCTCAATGGGCGGCAAGGCCTGCGTCACGCTTTTGAAAAACACCAATACGCTGCTTGACGGCATATTCTACTCGAATATCGTCGGCGAGGACAGCGACGGCAATAAACACGATATGTACGACGTGTACTACGTTGACGGCTCGCTCAACTGCAGCGCGCTCGCGCTCGGAGCGACCCAGTTCAGCGTTTCGGAGGACTCGAAAACCATTCTGACCATAGTTGACGACGCGCTCTATAGGGTCAGCGCATACAATCCGCGATCCCCGGAGCAGCTCGTTCAGAGCATCTATATGTTCAGCTGCGACAGGGAGCTTTCGGATATCCATTGCCTCGACGTCGGCGGCAACGTCTACCGCTATGAAAACAATAAGCTTTCAACCATACTCGTTACGGGCGTGGACGTAATAAAGCGCACCTCGGATGGCGGCGTAATATGCTACTCCTCGCTCGAGAGCGACGGCACGCTCTTCCTTCTCAAGGGCGATCGGGCCGCACCCGTTGCCGTTGGAGTGAACTTCTTTGAGATATACGAGCATGCGATAGTCTACCTTGCCAATTACGATAAAACCGAGCAGACCTACGATCTCTACATCAGCTCGGACGGCGAGAATTTCCGCCTTGCCGAGCAGGGCGTCAGGATATGATAACGCGATAGTTTGATATGGGAATAAATATGCGGCAGATAAGCGTCTGCCGCATTGTAAATTTCGATAGAAGCGTCCGATAATTGGCGTATAGGCTTTGATCGATCAATGAGGAGGGCGATCCGTGCGCGAAAAAGAACATTCTGATAGTTGAGGATAATGACGAGCTCAGAAGCGGCTTTGCGGACCTGCTCGGCGGGGCGGGCTATATCTGCACTGAAGCGTCGGGCGTAAGAGCGGCTTGCGGATGAGCCGACGGGCAATCTCGACGTGGAGAACGCCGCAAAGGTGGGCGGGCTTCTGCGCCTCTGCTGCAACAAGTTCAGGCAAACTATCGTCATGGTCACCCACGATCAGGGCATGGCGGACTATGCGGACAGGATCGTGCGCATAGTTGACGGCGTGATATCGGAATGAACTATATGGATCAATATGAAACCGCCTTCGGAGCCAATACGGCTGTCGGAGACGGCATTATATTCGGCGGTTCTATCTTGCAAATCTTTTACTTGAGCAAAACGATATGATATGGTATAATGTTACTGGATATGATTCCGATGATATGGAGGACTGTTTGATGAGCGATAAGAAAAACGAAAAAATGACTACTGCCAGAGGAAACACCGTAATATTCGATAGGGCAGGTGATCGCGGAACCGCGAATGAAGTGCTCATTAAGGTGTTCTATTCACTTAAAGAAAAGGGCTACGATCCTGTGGATCAGCTCGTTGGGTATCTTCTTTCCGGCGATCCTACTTATGTGACGGGTCATAACAACGCGCGATATATGATAAGCACCTTTGAAAGGGATGAGCTTATCGAGGAGCTTGTGCGAGCCTATATACGCCAGTATGCGGGGGATGAGCAGTCTTGATCTACCATCAGCTCGGCAGTACAGGCATCGAGGTTTCCAAGCTTTGCTTCGGTTCGCTCACGATGGGACCGTTCCAGCGCGATCTGACTCCCGCCGAAGGTGCGGAGCTTTTTGAGTGCGCTTTTTCGCTTGGCGTGAATTTTATCGACACTGCGGAGATCTACGGCACCTATCCGCATGTGCGCGAGGCCATCCGCTTGAAGCCAGATGTCGTGGTATGCTCCAAAAGCTATGCCTTTGACAGGCAGGGGGCGGAAAACAGCCTCAGAAAGGCGCTTGAGGGCATTGGAAGGGATTATATCGACGTTTTTCTGATGCACGAGCAGGAGAGCGAGCACACGATACGCGGGCATCGCGAGGCGCTTGAATATTATCTCGAGATGAAGCGCAATGGCTATATTCGCGCGGTCGGGCTATCAACGCATTATGTTGCCTGCATGGACGGCGCGATAAAGCGCCCAGAGCTCGAGGTGCTGTTTCCGTTGATAAATAAAAAGGGCTTCGGCATCGCGGACGGAACTGTGGACGAAATGCTAAAGCGGATAAGAACCGCGCATTCGCTCGGCAGGGGCATCATCGCGATGAAGCCCCTTGGAGGCGGTCATCTTATCGGTGAGCGCGAGGAAGCGCTCGATTATATTTTGAATTTAGACGACTGCATAGACACCATCGCGATTGGTATGCAGAGCATGAACGAGGTGGAGTACAACTGCGCGCGCTTCAGCGGCGAGACCCCTGATATTCGTCTTGCCGAAAAGCTCCGTCAAACCAAAAGAAAGCTGCTCGTTCAGGAATGGTGCGAGGGCTGCGGCGTTTGCGTGGATGCATGCCATAACCATGCCTTGAGCATTCAAAACGGCCGCGCTGTCGTGGATCCCGATAAATGCGCGCTTTGCAGCTACTGCGCAAGGGTCTGCCCGCAGTTCACGATCAAGATAATATGAAGCTATACCGATTCAAAGCCGCTCCGTCTTTGGAGCGGTTTTATACAGCTTTCGCTTTGTACGAGGCTAACCCGGGCAAAATTTGAAAAAAACCGTCGAATGTGGTAGAATAACCGTATTCGCACCGCCGACGCCTCGACGTCGAAGGATCGCGAAAATATTTTAAACAATCATCTAATGAATGCGCAACCGTTCGGGAACGTCGTTCGTTATATAAATGGAGAGAAGATTTGCCGGAACTCAGCTTCGACAAAATCTATACCGACTACTCGCGCCTCGTGTACTGGGCGGCGTACCGCGTGGTCTCCCATCAGGAGACCGCCGAGGATATAACCCAACAGGTGTTTGAGCGGGTTTATCTCAATATGGATAAGCTCTCCGCGCTTGCGGACGCGCAGCTCAAAAGCTGGCTGTACCGCGTGGCGACAAACCTTTCGCTCGATCATGTTCGCAAGGCAAAGCATGAGCTTTTGAGCGACGAGCCCCTCGGAGCGGACGTTCCGGACGACGACCCGCTTCCCGTGAGCGAGGTTCTCAGCAAAAAGCGAAACGAGTCCGTGCGAAAGGCGATAGAACAGCTCGACGACG
>JAFZJT010000069.1 GCA_017553815.1 Clostridia bacterium | reverse complement strand
CTGACTGACGACCCTTCGCGCTTCAAAAAGCTCAAAGAGGCATTTATCGAGATCTCGGATGGCAACTACGAACAGGTCAATGTGCTTTCCGCAAAATCGGCAGGGGAGAACAGCGCCATCGCCAAGATAGATGGTGTCGATACCGTTGAGAAGGCGGAAGCGCTTAGAAACAAATATCTTTGCGTTGACAGAGCCCATGCCGTCAAGCTTCCGGAAGGAACGTATTTTGTGCGCGATATTATCGGCTGCCGCGTCGTTTCGTCCGACGGAACGGAGCTCGGCTTTGTTGAGGACGTCTACGAAACGAACGCAAACGACGTGTACGTGGTTCGCGGCAAACAAAAGCTCTCCGTTCCCGCGCTGAAAAAGCTTCTTGACTCGGTGGACGTTGAAAATAAGCTTATCGTTTTCAATACCGAGGTGCTTTCGGAGGTGGGTCTTTTTGAGGATTGATATTCTGACGATATTCCCCGAGATGTTCGGAGAAACCATTCATTCGAGCATCCTCGGCAGGGCGGAGGAGAAGGGGATTCTTGAATTTCATACCCATAATATCCGCGACTATTCCAATAACAAGCATCATATTACCGACGACTACCCCTACGGCGGCGGCGCGGGCATGGTGATGCTTGCCCAGCCCATATTCGACTGCGTTGAAGCAGTAACAGCTCTATCTGAAGCCAAGCCTCGCTGTATCTATATGGGACCGCGCGGGAAGCGTCTTTCAACAGAGCTTGCAAAGGATCTTGCACAAGAGAAACGACTTATCATTCTTGCTGGGCATTACGAGGGCATCGATGAGCGCGTTATGAGCCTTATGGATGATGAAATTTCCATCGGCGATTACGTACTCACCGGCGGCGAACTGCCGGCGATGGTGCTGATAGATTGCTTTTCACGCTTCATCCCGGGCGTTCTCGGCTCGGGCAAGTCCGCCGAGGAAGAGAGCTTTTCGGGAAGCGGGCTGCTTGAATATCCGCAGTACACGCGTCCGGCGAGCTTTCGCGGAATGGAAGTTCCCGAGGTGCTTTTGAACGGCAACCATGCCGAGATCGAGAAATGGCGGCGTCAGCAGGCGCTTTTGACCACCGCTAAAAACAGACCCGATATTCTTAAAACGAGCCGTCTATGTGAAAAGGATATCGAGTTTTTAAGGCAGTCGGGCTTTGAAGTGCGGAATTAGGCGTGCAAACCGCCGTTTTTACGGTTAATATATCAAAAATACTTCTAAACTCAAGCTTTTTTGCTTGCAATCATGCTTGAGTTGTGCTATAAGAAATCTATGGCATTTGGGTGGTTCAAGGTCGGATAAGAAGATATGTATAAAAGGAGATCATTTGCTTTTTCCTATCAATAGTCTTTATGCTTGCGGTCGTTTTCGTTGCAACACCTCAATCGAGTGCTGCATCCAGCTCTGGATATCTTAATGTTCCGGCGGTGCGACAGATGGGAGAATATTTGTGTTGGGCAGCATGCTTGACAAGTGCTGTGAAATATATTACGGGTGTTAATGTTAAGCAAGCAGCATTTCCAAGATTTCTGTTCAATGGCGAGATATTGGACTTGCCTGTGCCAGCGCCTTCAATTGAGCTTTGCCTCGATCACTGGGGTATCAATTGGAGCTTCAATCCAGGTCCGATTTCGTTTAGTGGTTTAAAAGCTACGATTCAGAATGGCAGACCGGGCTTTGCTGTATTGTTTTTTTCCTTGGCGGCGCTCATCTTGTGGAATTTAGGGGATATCTTGAGTTGAATTTGATGCAGTTCGTAAGCTATATGGATCCGTCAGATGGCAAAATGAAGCTGATGCAGTATTCGCTGTTTAAAAACAATACATCGAACGGCTGGAATTGGGGTGAAACCTTGTACAACTTTTATATATAAGCAAGGAGTTAATAGAGTATGAGAAAGACAATAGCGATTTTATGCTCGGCGCTTATGGCGCTGCTGATGCTTCCGGTTTTTGCCGATATTCAGAGAAACGATTCTTCGAGCGTTCCCGATGATGTGCTCGAATATGCGCGGGGAACTGGCGTGAAGCTCTCCCTTGAGCTGTTAAAGGACCCTGCGGCGGGATATCTCGGCAAGGACGGATGGTTTGCTTCCGAGGCGGAGATCGATGCACTCAAGCTCGGCGATGCGGTGTATCGGTTGTCCCAGTGCAGCGAGCTTCAACCTGACGGAGTGCTTCGCTATGCTAAACCTATTGATGCATGGCTGTTTTCGCTTGACAACGCTGATGGACCCGTGGTGCTTTTCGATATATCGAAGGAGAATGGCGAGCTTTGCTACGCTGGTGTCAGCAATGCCTTTGGTTTTGTCAATGCAATGAACACTATAAATAGGCTTGCTAAAGCAAACAACATAGCTGATTACCCTGTAATCATATCAAGTGGACTTAATGGCTTGTTGTTTTTCCTCTCATTTAATGGAGATGAGCGCGTAATGACCATTCCCCTCGATAAGAATTCTTATCTTCACAAGGCTTATAGTGAGGTTAAAAGCTACGATCAACTTCCGACAGACAAAGAGTTTGCTGAAAAGGTGCTTGAAGTCAAACGGCTTAATGATAGTGGTGAGATACTCTATGGTTCGGGATTTATAGAGCTTGCGCCCCAGCTTGATGCGAAGGCTGAACCGACCGGCTCCCTCCGAGCATTATTGCCGGTCGGTTTGGCGGTTATTGCCGCTGCCGCTGCTGTGTTCGTGATAGTTTTTGTAAAGAAAAACAGAGAACGGTGCGCAGAATAAGCTAAAGTGAAAACAACCGAGCAAATATATTATTTATTTGCTCGGTTTTGCTGTATGAGCGCAGTATTTGACTTGAATTTCCACTAAAGCTGTGCTATACTTTTATGGCATTTGGGTGTTCCAATGGCCGCAGGTCGGTTAAGAACATCTGTATAAAAGGAGTTAAAACTATGTCAGACATCATCAGAGAGCTCGAAAAAGAGCAGCTTAGAACAGACCTCCCCAAGCTCGAGATCGGCGATACCGTTCGCGTATTCGTCAAGGTCGTTGAAGGCAACCGCGAGAGGCTCCAGAACTTCGAGGGCATCGTTATCAAGATGCAGGGCGGCGGCATCCGCAAGAGCTTCACCGTTCGCCGCATCAGCTACGGCATCGGCGTTGAGAGGACCTTCCCTTATCACAGCCCCCGTATCGGCAGGATCGAAGTTGTGCGCCACGGCGTTGTTCGCCGCGCCAAGCTTTACTACCTCCGTGAGAGAACCGGTAAGGCCGCTAAGATCAAGGAGCGCATCGTAACCAAATAAGAGCTTAAGGAGCATAGCTCCATCGCCTCCCGCCCCTAATCGGGAGGCATTTTCTAAACAGGAATAATCTTTTTCGGAGGACATATGCAAACCATAAACTGGTATCCCGGCCACATGACGAAAGCTCGGAGAATGCTTGAAGAGAATATAAAGCTTGTTGATATAGTCGTTGAAGTGGTGGATGCCCGCTGTCCTATGGCTTGCCGCAACCCGGATTTCGAGAGTCTTTTCAAGAATAAGATCCGCGTGGTCTTCATGAATAAGAGCGATCTTTCCGCGAAAGAAGCAAACAAAGCTTGGATCGCCCGGTTTAAATCGCAGGGGATCACCGCCGCCGAGCTTGTTTCCACCTCGCAATCGGCGAAAAAGATCGCAATATCGATAATCGAGAGCGCGGGCAAACCGATCATCGAAAAGTACAAAGAAAAGGGCATTAGGAAGGTGCTTAGAGCTATGGTCATCGGCGTTCCGAACGTTGGAAAATCGACCATCATCAACCGCATCGCCGGCGCTGCAAGGGCGCAGGTCGGCGATCGCCCCGGCGTTACCCGAAGCAAGCAGTGGGTAAAGGTTTCCGATTATCTTGAGCTGCTCGACACTCCCGGCCTTCTCTGGGGCAAGCTTGAAAATGAGACCCTTGCAAAGCACCTTGCATATATTGGCTCGATTCGCGACGACGTTCTCGACATAGAGGAGATAGCATCGCTTTTGCTTTACGATCTGATGCGGTTTTGCTCGAATGAACTGATAAGCAGATACAAGAAGCTCGATAAGAACGCCGAGATACCCTATGAGCTGCTCGAAGGCGTTTGCAGAAGCCGCGGCTTCATCCTCTCAGGCGGACATCCTGACACCGAGCGCGCAGCAAGAATAGTGCTCGATGAGTACAGGGGAGGAAAGATTGCAAACGTTTCGCTTGAAAAGCCGGGAGATGATTTCGGTGCCGCCGATTCGTCCGCCGCCGCACCGAAAGAACCCACCGAAGAATAAGCCATGGCAAACGAAACCAGAATAAGAAAAACAAGAATAAAGCTTCCCGAAGCCGAGCGTCTGCTTATCATGAGCCAAAACGAGCGCCCGTTTTGGAATAGATGCATTGCTGTTGCGGGTATGGACGAAGTGGGCAGAGGCCCGCTTGCAGGCCCGGTCGTTGCTGCCTGCGTTATGATGCCGCCGAACTGCCTGATAGATGGCGTGAACGATTCAAAAAAGCTCAGCAAGAAAAAGCTCGAACTGCTCCATGGCCTTATCACAGAGAAGGCGCTTGCATACGGCGTTGCTTTTGTGGATGAAAATGTCATCGATGAAATAAATATTCTTCAGGCAACGAAGCGTGCTTTCAAGCTCTCGTTTGAAGCCATGCTTGATAAGGGCGTTTCCTGCGGCACCGTGTTCGTGGATGCCGTTAAGGGGCTCGATATCGATGCCGAACAGCATCCGCTTATCCACGGCGATGCGCTTTGCTACTCGATCGCCGCCGCAAGCATCATTGCCAAGGTGGAACGAGATCGCTTCATGGTCGAGATGGCTGCAAAGTATCCCGAGTACGGTTTTGAAATGAACGTCGGCTACGGCACGAAGCAGCATATAGACGCTATTAAGCAGTACGGTCCGTGCGAGATACACAGGCGCAGCTTTATAAAGAACTTCGTTGACTGATTTTTGCATCGATCTTTTATGAATACCGAAAAGAAAACAAATCTTGCGCTGAGAGGCGGCAGCAAAAGCCAAAAGAGCGGAGCGAAGGGGGAGAGGCGCGCCGCGCTTTACCTGCGGCTTCACGGATACAGGATCCTTGAGCGAAACTGGCTTTTTCATAATAAAGAGATCGATATCATCGCTCAAAAGGGTGAGTTGGTCGCTTTCGTTGAGGTGAAATCGCGGCGCAATATCAGCGGTATCCCGCCGCGAAAAAGCGTGACACAGGATAAGCGCAGGAATCTGATACTTGCGTCAAAGGCCTATATTGCGCGGAATAATTTGCAGAGAAAAGTGTTTCGTTACGATATTATCGAGGTGGATCTGAGCAAGAAGTTGCCTCTCTCCGGGATAAATCACATTAAACATGCCTTCGAGGAATGAACCTCGAAGGCATTTCTTGTTCTGAAGCAGCTGTTCGCAACGAGCTCATTTAACTATCTTGTATATCTCGTCTGCATCGGGAGGCAGTATCGCTTCACCCGTCGAGAAGCGAACACCTTTGCCGTGCGCTTTGCCTATGATCGCGGCATCAATACCCATCGCAGCAAGACCTTCAAGCATTTCTTCGCCGTTCGGGCAGGTTATGAGCATACAGCCGCTCGAGATAAGCCTTAGAGGATCGATCCCGATGGCAGAGCAGAGCTTTTTTGTTGCGGGATGAATGATTATTCTTTCTTTATAAAGCTCAAGCCCAATACCGCTCGCTTCGGAAAGCTCCCAGCAGGCGCCAAGGATGCCGCCCTCGGTCGCATCGTGCATCGCCGTTGCACCGCGATCGGCCGCAAACAGCCCTTCCTTTACAACACTTGTCTTATCGGTAAAGGCGCGAACCTGTTCGAGTTCTTCGAGAGTTAGGATTGAATCAATGCTTTCAATATGATCCGCAAGGATACCTACTCCCTCGAGCCCCGCGTGCTTGGTCATTATGAGCCAGTCGCCCTTACACATCCCACGAGGGGAAATGATGCCGTTTTTTCCCTCTCTTGCGATAACGGTCGTGCTCGTAACTATTCTCGTAACGGAATCGGTTATCTCGGTATGGCCGCCTATAACGTCCACATTCGCCCTCTCGGCGGCCGAAACGATCTCGCTCGACAGCTCATCGATCTCCGCTTCGCTCACCATGGGCGGCAGAAGCAGCGTCACCATCAGCCCTATCGGCTCCGCGCCGGAAGCGGCAGCATCGTTGCAGCATACGTTAACGGTTAGACTTCCAATGCGCGATTTAGCGGCTGTTATGGGGTCGCTTGAAAGCACGGTGAGCCGTCCGCCCATATCGACGGCGGTGCAGTCCACGCCGATGCCGGGGGAGAGCACAACTTCCTTTCTCGTGTGCTTGAGCTTGCCGAGTATAAGCCTATCGAGCTGCTCGTTTGTTAGCTTTCCAATTCTCATTTATTCACCCAAAGCCGCGAAGAATTCTTCCACGCTCAAAACTGTTATGCCGAGTTCCTTCGCCTTATCGAGCTTACTTCCAGCACTCTTGCCTGCGAGCACGTAGTCCGTCTTTTTACTGACGCTTCCTGCGGCCTTTCCGCCGAGCGACACGATCAGATCCTCGATCTGCTTTCTGTCCATGCGCTCGAGCGTTCCCGTCACGACGAAGGTTTTTCCGCTCACAAAGTCGTTGTTCTTTTTAGCCTCGGCTTCGCGCGGCCTAACTCCGTTTTCAAGCAGTCTGTCGATTTGGGATCGAATATGCTCATCGGCAAAAAAGTCTGTAATGCTGTTTGCTACTATTTCGCCAACGTCGGGAATAGCGAGCAACTCGTCAAGAGTTGCAGCACGAAGCTTTTCAAAGCTTCCAAACACGCTTGCAAGATCCTTAGCGGTTTTTGAGCCAACGTTCGGGATGCCGAGCGCGAAGATAAAGGCGTCGAGCTTGCAGTCCTTGCTATTTCCGATGGCTTCAAGCAGGTTTGAAACGCGCTTTTCACCGAAGCCCGCAAGCCCGGAAAAGCTTTGTTCATCAAGCTCATAGAGCTGGGGTATCGAATGAAGGCCGATAGTATCAGCAAGCAGCAGCGCGGTCTTTTCGGAGAAGCCCTCAATATCCATCGCGTTTCTTGAAGCGAAGTGCTCGAGTCTGCCGACTATCTGAGGTGTGCATGAAAGCGAATTTGTGCAGAATACGTGAACCCCACGACGCTCGACCTTCGCTCCGCAAGCGGGGCAGTATTCGGGGATCGAAACGGGATTTTCGGGTTCGTGCTCATCAACGCTTTTGAGTATCTCCGGGATAACGTCGTTGCTTCTTCTTATCAAAACGCGCGAGCCGACTCCTACGTTCTTTCTTTGAATATCGTCATAATTGTTGAGCGTGGCCTTTTTAACGGTCACTCCCGCAAAATCAACGGGTTCAAGATGCGCGAGCGGCGTGAGCTTGCCGGTTCGTCCGACTTCCCTAGTGATATCGTTGATAACGGTCACAAGCTCCTCTGCCGGAAACTTGTAGGCGATCTCGCCGCGCGGAAACTTATCCGTGAAGCCCATCTCTTCAAAAAGTCTTAAATCATTAAGCTTGATCACAAGTCCGTCGATCAGAAAGTCCAGCGAGTTTCTTCTTTCAAGCGCCTTGTCGAGCTCCGCGATCACATCAACAATGCTTCCGTAATACACCCAATCGCTCATCGGCAGCCCGTTTTCGCACATGAAATCATACATTTCACGACGCGTTTCAAAGCGCTTCCCCTCGATATAGCCGATATTGTAGCAGGCACAGTCGAGACGGCGCGATGCAGTCACCTTCGGGTCGAGATTGCGGATTGCACCCGCTGCGGCGTTCCTTGCGTTTTTAAGCTGCTCCTCACCGCTTGCATTCAGTTCATCAAGCACCGACAGGCGCATATAGCATTCGCCGCGCACCTCGAACTTTTCCTTATAAGGAACCGTCTTAGGAATGCTGCGTATCGTTTTTGCCTGAGCGAGTATACCCTCGCCGATCGCGCCGTTGCCGCGCGTCGCCGCCTGAACGAGCTCGCCGCCATCATAGGTAAGATTGATAGTCAGACCGTCGAATTTATATTCGAGCAGGTATTCTATCTCCTTGCCGTTTGAACTGTGTTTCTCACATCTCTGCGCCCAATCGCGAAGCTCCGCCTCTGTTCGCACCTTATCGAGGCTCCAAAGCCTTGCAAGATGCGTGTGCGGCAGAAATTGTGGAACGGCATCGGAGCCTACAGCGTGGGTAGGGGAGTTCGGTAAAACGGTTCCCGTTTTCTCCTCAAGCGCGCGCAGCTCATCCATCAGCGCGTCGAACTCGGCGTCACTGACCAACGGCTTGTCGCCGAAATAATATGAATCCGAATACTCGTTCAGCTTTTGAACGAGAAACTTCATTCTTTCAAGCATAGTTTACTACTCCTTTATCACGGTCAGCGGCGCATAAGCGGCGGCAAGGCGGCGAACGGAGCCGTTGTCGAACCTGATGCTGACAATTGCGCCCCCGTCCGTCGAAACATCGATAACGGTGCCATTACCGAACTGCGGATGGATAACGCGCATATCCTTTTTGAGTATTGAAGCCGAGCTTTTGCTCGAATGAGTTGGTTTTGAAGTTGAGCCGATCGAGCTCCCGGAAGCTTTGGGAATGGAGCGTTTGCTTTCGCCCCTGTCAAGACCGTTCAGCTTGCGGATCTGATCCACAACTTCCTTGCCGACATTCGTTCCGGAATAGTGCGTTTTCGAGCCGTTTGCGAAACCGCCGTATCCGCAGGACTGGCGGAGATTTCCATGATTTCCCGCGCGAGTGCCGCTCGAACTCATAAAAGAATTGCGCTTCATGGGCGCGGTCTCGGGGTCGATAAGCTCCATCTCCTCAAGAAAAACCGAAGGGTCGTTCACCTGCTGACTTCCGTAGAGCATGCGCGAGCGCGCGGCCAATAGAACGAGCTTCTGCTCTGCCCTTGTTACGCCAACGTAGCAGAGCCTGCGTTCCTCTTCAAAACGGCTCGGATCCTCCTTTGAACGAGAGGAAGGGAAGATGCCTTCTTCCATGCCCGGAAGGAAAACGACCGGGAATTCAAGTCCCTTCGCGCAGTGAAGCGTCATCAGCTTAACCGTGCCGTCGCTCTCATCGATATTGTCGGCCTCGGAGTTGAGCGCGGCGGTCTCAAGGAAGCTCTGAAGCGCGTCCGTGCCTTCGGGGAGCTGCTGCTCATGCTCGAGCATCGCGCCGAGAAGCTCCTGAATGTTTTCGGAGCGGGTTTCGTATTTATCGCTGCCGAGCTCCAGAAGATATGAATCGAAATCTGTCGCCGATACTATGCTTTCGGCAAGCTCCGAAAGCCCCATGCGATATCTGTTTGCAAAAAGCGCCCTCATCAGATCAATGAATGGAGAAACTTTTTTAACAAGCTTTTCCGGCAGAGCATCGGGCATTATACAGGCCATGAACATCGAGATATCCTTCGACTGCGCCGCAGCTTCGATCGAAGAAACGGTCGCTGCGCCGATGCCGCGCTTGGGTACGTTTATTATGCGCTTAAAGGCAACATCGTCATTCGGATTGGCGATCAGCTTTAGGTAGGCGAGCAGATCCTTGATCTCCTGATAGGAGTAGAAGCGCATGCCGCCGATTATGCTTATCGGTATGCCGTAGCCCGTTGTGAGCACCGATTCTATGACGCGGCTCTGTGCATGGGTACGGTACAGCACGGCGAAATCATTGTAGCTGCGCTTTTCATAGCTGTGAATCCTTGAAATGGTCTTCGCTATCGTATATGCCTCGTCGCGCTCGTTATCGACGAAAACAAGCTCGACCTTTTCGCCGCCCGGTTTATCCGTCCAAAGCTTCTTGCTCTTCCTGCCTGTGTTGTTTGAGATGACCTTATTGGCGCAATCGAGTATCGCCCTGGTGGAACGGTAATTCTGTTCGAGACGAACGACCTTCGCTCCCTCGAAATCCTTTTCAAAATCGAGGATATTGCGAATATCCGCGCCGCGCCATCCGTATATGCTCTGATCGTCATCGCCGACTACGCAGATATTGCGGTGCTCGGCACATAGGAGCTTGACTATTTGATACTGCGGAAAGTTCGTGTCCTGATACTCGTCAACAAGCACATAACGGAATTTTCGCCTGTATTTTTCAAGCACTTCCGGCTGCTCCTTAAGAAGCCTCACCGCATAGAGCAGAAGATCGTCAAAATCGAGCGCACTGCACTCGATAAGGCGCTTTTGATAGGCGCGGTACACGTCCACGAAGGTCTCCGCGCTCTGTCCCGTCGCTTCCATGATATAGGTCTCGGGTCTCTCTGAGGAGTTCTTCGCTTCGCTTATCATCGAACGAAAACGCGCCTTTGGAAACTTCTTTTCATCGATATTCTGCTGCTTCATGATATCGGCGATAACGGAGTTCTGATCCTGGTCATCGTATATGGTGAAGCCGCGATCGAAGCCGAGCTTATCGATATCGGCTCTGAGCATCTTAACGCAGAACGAATGAAACGTAGTTACCCACATATCGGATGATGGCGTGTCGAGCAGCTTGTCTACACGCTCCTTCATCTCCCTTGCCGCCTTATTGGTGAATGTCACGGCAAGTATCGCCCAAGCGGGAACTCCGTGGTTCAAAACGAGGTTCGCGATCCTGTATGTCAAAACACGGGTCTTGCCGCTGCCCGCTCCCGCAAGCACCAGCAATGGCCCGTCTATGGTCGTTGCTGCTTCGTACTGCTCTTTGTTTAATGATTTAAGATTTAGCATCAACAGTAATTTCGATCTATCTGGATAACGCCGCCTTATTGACGGCGAGCTTCAGCCGTTCAAGCGCCTTCAGGAGAATATCCGAGGGCAGAGCAAGATTCCATCTTTCAAAGCCGCTTCCGCCGACTCCGAAGAGATACCCTTCGTCGAGAGCAAGGCCGTGTGAGAGCATGAGCTTCTCAAGCGCCCCGTCATCAAGACCGAGCGCGCGCATATCGAGCCAAGCAAGATAGGTGCCTTCGGCGCGGATGACCTTGAGCATCGGCAGCTCCTTCTCAATGAAGGAATACATAAGCTCGAAATTAGCGTAGATATGCGCGTTCAGTTCATCGACCCAAGCGGCACATTGCGTGTACGCGGCGATCGTGGCGGCGCGAGCAAAGTAGGGAACGAGTCCCGCTCCGGCGCGGTCGGCTGCATTCTTGAAGCTCTCGGCGATACTCTCATTCTTAATGAAGATATTTGAGCAGGAGAGCCCTGCAAGGTTGAAGGTCTTGCTCGTTGCGGTGCAGGTGATTGAGATATCGTCCATGCCCGGAAGCGCCGCAAAAACCGTATGCTCGGCTCCGTTCAAAAGGAGGTCATTGTGTATCTCGTCGGCAACGACGATAACGCCGTTCTTCCTGCATATTTCGCCGAGCCTTATAAGTTCTTCCTTCGTCCAGGCCCTTCCTACGGGGTTGTGCGGACTGCAGAGCAGAAGAAGCTTAACGTCTTCGGGCGCGGTCTTTCTGTCGAGGTCGTCGTAGTCCATAACGTATCTGCCGTTATCGAAGATGAGCGGGTTCTCGACGACGCGCCTTTCCGCAGTCTCGATAGCATTTTTGAACATCATGTAGACCGGGGGCTGGATAACGACACCCTCGCCCTTTTCACAGAATGCTTCTACTGCGAAGCGGAGTGCAGGAACAACACCGTTCGTTGTAATGAGCTTGAAACCCTCGGTATCGAAGCTATGCCGATCCTTCATCCATGAGCGAACAGTCTCGGTGTAAGCCCTGTCGGCATAGGTGTAGCCGAAGATGCCCTTGTCGGCGGCCTTCTTAACGGCTTCGATTATCTCGGGAGCGACAGGAAGCTCCATGTCCGCAACTGACAATGGCACAAGACCCGAGTCCTTGACGGACTCGGGTGCTATATCGGTTTTGATGGAACCCGTATCGGTTCTATCTATTTGGGTTTTGAAATCGTACATCATCGATCAATTATATCTGTAGCCGCGATCGAACGCATTGATGTTGACCTCGAGGAACTTGGGCTTGACACACTGCTCGATGGCCTTATGCCATTCCTCGGCGCTGAACGGGAGCATCTTCGCGCAAACGCCCATGAGTACTACGTTTGCCGCACGGTAGGTGCCGCACTCATGCGCTATCTCAACGGCATTGATCTTGATGGTCTTGGCAGCCGCTTCAACGCGCTCAAGACAATCCTCTGGATACTTCGTTGCGCCGGTGATAACGGGCATCGGGAGTATCTGCTGGGTGTTCACTACCATCGTTCCATCAGCTTTGAGATAGGGGAGTGCGCGAAGCGCTTCGAGGTTTTCAAATGCGAGCACGATATCCGCCTGCCCCTGCTCAACGATGGAGGAATACAGTGGAGTATCGTTGCTCATGCGAACGTAGGTAACGACGCTGCCGCCGCGCTGGCTCATGCCGTGAACCTCGCTGACGCGAACATCGTAGCCGTTATTCATTGCGAGCTGGCCGAGGATCTTGCTTGCAAGCAGGGTGCCCTGACCGCCTACACCGACGATAACTATGTTGAACATGCCTTTTTCCTCCTTCCTTATGCTTCGGGGTTGAGAGCGCCACAGTGGCGGAGCTGAGCGCAGAGGCCGCAGCCGACGCACTGAGTCGGATCAACAGCAACGCCGGTCTCGGTCTTACGGATGGCGGGGCAGCCGATCCTCATGCACATTCCGCAGTTGCGGCATTTCTCGCTGTCGCATACGAACGAAACGCCGGGTTGCTTGACGATAAGCGCGCAGGGACGGCGGGAGATGATGACTGAGAGCTCCTCGCGCTCGGTCTCCTCGCGAACGACCTTCTCAAGCTCCTTGAGGTCGAAGGGGTCAACAACGCGAATGTGCTGAATTCCCATCGCTTCGCAAAGCTTGACGATATCGAGCGCGGTGGTGGGTTCGCCGTGGATGTCGTAGCCGTTGGCGGGGTTGTTCTGATGGCCGGTCATGCCGGTGATGGAGTTATCCGCAACGATGACGGTGCCGACGGAGCGGTTGTACGCCATGTTGAGAAGTCCGGTAAGGCCGCTGTGGCAGAAGGTGGAGTCGCCGAGAACGGCAACGGTCTTCTTTGCCTGCGCGTGGCCGCGCGCCTTCTCCATGCCGTGCGCCATGCCGATGGAAGCACCCATGCAGACGCAGGTATCCACGCCGCTGAGCGGGGGCAGCGCGCCGAGTGTGTAGCAGCCGATGTCAGAACATACGGTCAGCTTGAGCTTGCCGAGAACGTGGTAAAGACCGCGATGCGGGCAGCCGGGGCAGAGCACGGGGGGACGGGCGGGGATGCCCCGGGTGTTCATGGGGCCGGCTTCCTCGGCGCCCTCGAACTTGGCGGCTATCTTGCGCGCAAAGAGCTCGCCCTGAACGCCGGTGAGGTCCTTGCCGCTGCAATCGATGCCCCAAGCTTTGATGGTGTCCTCATAGAAGGGCTCCATATCCTCGATAACGTAGAGTTTCTCAACGCCCTTTGCAAATTCCTCGATGAGCTTCTTGGGCATCGGATAAGCAAGACCGAGCTTGAGCACGGATGCGTTCGGCATGGCCTCTTTTACGTAGTTATACGCCGCGCCGGAGGTGATGACGCCGACCTTGCGGTCCGCCCATTCTATTTTATTGATGCTGAGGGTGTTCGCATCCTCGGCGAGCCTCTTTTCACGCTCTTCAACGTAGAGATGGCGGCCAATCATGTTTGCGGGCATCGAAACGTATTTCTTGATATCGCGGCTGTACTCGCGAAGAGGAAGCTCAACACGGTCCTCGAGCTCAACGAGGGTGCGGGCGTGAGCTATTCTCGTTGTAACGCGAAGGATCACGGGAGTGTCGTATTTTTCACTTATCTCGTATGCAAGCTTGAGGAAGTCCTTGCATTCCTGGCTGCTGGAGGGGTCGAGAACGGGAGCATGGGAGGCGCGGGCGAGCATACGGGTATCCTGCTCATTCTGAGAGGAGTGCATGCCGGGATCGTCCGCAACGACGACTACCATGCCCGCGTTGACGCCGGTATAGGTGGCGGTGAAGAACGGATCGGCCGCAACGTTGAGACCGACGTGCTTCATGCAGGCAAGACTGCGAGCGCCGCTTACGGCTGCGCCGAGTGCGACTTCAACAGCAACTTTTTCATTGGGAGCCCACTCCGAATAGATCTCGGGATAGTTGGCAACGTTTTCATTGATCTCGGTGCTGGGTGTTCCGGGATATGCGCTTGAAACACGGACGCCGGCTTCGTAGGCACCTCTTGCGATCGCTTCATTTCCGAGCAAAAGCTTTTTCAATTCAGTTTTCCTCCTTGAGTTTAAGTGTACGAGCCAAACGACTCGTGCATATTTCGCCATCTCTATTATATTAGATTTTGGAGCTCAAATAAAGGGGTAAACGGGCAATATATCGAAAGAAAATTTATATACACTAACATAAACCGTGAATATGAATGGAGTTTGTGGTATAATAGTGCAGATGATAAATTGGAGGTTTATACGCAATGGGCGAGTTCAAGGTCGTTTCACCTTTCGAGCCGCAGGGCGATCAGCCGCAGGCGATCGAAACGCTTGCAAATGGCGTGCTTGAAGGCGATGAAGTGCAGGTTCTTTTGGGCGTTACCGGCTCGGGAAAGACCTTCACAATGGCCAAGCTCATCGAGCGCGTGCAAAAGCCGACGCTCGTTATCGCGCATAACAAGACCCTTGCTGCACAGCTCTGCTCCGAGTTTCGCGAGTTCTTTCCGAATAACGCCGTTGAATACTTCGTTTCGTATTACGACTACTATCAGCCCGAGGCATATATCGCTTCATCCGATACCTATATCGAGAAGACCGCCGATATCAATCAGGAGATAGACCGCCTTCGTCACAGTGCGACCTGCTCGCTGAACGAGCGCAGGGACGTGGTCATAGTTGCATCAGTTTCCTGCATCTATGCGCTCGGCGACCCCGAGGAATACCTTAGAATGAGCGTTTCGATAAGGCGCGGCGCCGAGATGGACAGGGACGCGCTTATAAGAAAGCTCGTTGAAATACAGTATCAGCGCAACGATATCGAGTTTGCTCGAGGCAATTTCAGAGTGCGCGGCGATATAATCGAGGTTTTCCCGAT
>JAFZJT010000068.1 GCA_017553815.1 Clostridia bacterium | reverse complement strand
CTCCGCGCCGAGCTGTTCCGCCATGCGTTTTTTGAATGCGTCGGGGAGCGTTTTCATCATGCTTTTATTTCCTTTATTAACCGAGCAGCTTTTCGGTGCTTGCCTCGGTGAACTGGGTCGTGTAGAGGTTGTAGTAATAGCCGCGGAGCTTCAAAAGCTCCTTGTGGGTGCCGCTCTCGGTTATCCTGCCGCCGCGGATAACGAGTATCCTATCAGCGGAGCGAATGGTCGAAAGCCTGTGCGCCACTATGAAGCTCGTGCGATTCTTCAGCACCTCGCCTATCGCGCTCTGGATAAGCGCCTCGGTCTCGGTGTCGATTGAGCTGGTCGCTTCGTCGAGCACGAATATCCTCGGGTTCGCGAGTATTACCCTTGCGAAGCTTATGAGCTGCTTTTGACCAGTGGAGAGCCTTGCGCCGCCCTCGCCGACTTCGGTATCGTAGCCCTTTTCGAGCGCGGAGATGAATTCGTCCGCGTGAACGAGCTTTGCCGCCGCGATCACCTCTTCATCGCTCGCGTTTTTGCGGCCGTATCGGATATTGTCCTTTATGCTGCCGCTGAAAAGGTGGGGTGATTGGAGCACGTAGCCGAGCCTGTCCTGAAGCCAAAGCTGGCTCCTTTCGCGGTAATCCCTGCCGTCTATGAGTATCTCGCCGCTCGTGGGCTCATAGAACCTGCAAACGAGATTGACTATCGTGCTCTTGCCCGCGCCAGTCTCGCCAACGAGCGCAACGGTCTCGCCCTGCTTCACCTTGAGGTAGAAATCCTTGAGAACGCGCTCGCCGCCCTTATACGCAAACGAAACGTTTTTGAACTCTACCTCGCCGAAAAGCTCCTCCCAATTCTCGCGCTTGGGGTCGAAGCAATCGCCGTATTTTTCGATGACCTCGGGCCTGTCGGTTATTTCGCAGGGGGTGTCGAGAAGCGAGATAACGCGCTCCGCGCTCGCCTGCGCGCTCTGCATCTCCGCGAAGATGCCCGCAAGCTGTTGCATCGGGTCGAAGAGATTGGAGGTGTACGAGATGAAGGTCGTGAGAACGCCGAGAGTCATCGAAACTCCGAAAACCGTTGGCGCGATGACCGTTCTTCCGCCCGCATAAAGCGCCGCGGCTGTCGCGACGGAGCCGAGCGTCATAACTATCGGAGTGAACATTGCCGAGAGCACGGCGGCCTTGACGGAGGCTCGCTTCATCGTGCCCGCTTCGCTCTTGAATTCCTCGAAGTTGCGCTCCTCGCGCACGAGCGTTTTGGTGGTGACAGCGCCCATGATGCCCTCGTTGAATGCGCCGGTGATGCGCGAATTCTGCTTGCGCACGATGCGGTGCTGTGCGAGTATCCTGCGCTGGAAGTAAACGCTTATCACGGCGAGCGGGGGGAGCACGGCGAGCACCAAGAGCCCGAGCTTCCAGTTCATCAGCATAAGAAAAACTATACAGCTGATAACGTAGCCGCCCGCCCAGAAGATATCCGTGAGGCTCCAAGCGACCATTTCGGAAAGGCGCGGTATATCGCCGACCATGCGCGCCATGATATAGCCGACTGCGGTCTTGTCGTAGTATGAGAACGAAAGCTCTTGAAGCTTTTTGAAAGCGTCATGGCGGATATCGAAGCTCATAGCCATCTCAAGCTTGCCGCAAAGAAGAATGAAAGTTATAACGCAAACAGCCTGAACCACGACAAACGCGATGTAAACAAGCGCGAACGGTACGAGCTTGTTTAGCCCGCTCTCGCCCTCGGCGATGATATTGTCTATCGCGTATCTGGTAAGCTGAGGATAGATAATGTCTATCAGCGCAACTATGAGCATGAACACGATAATAAGAATGAAAACAACGCGGTGCCTTAAAGCATAGGCAAGCAGCCTTTTCCATATCTTAAAATCTATCTTTTTATTGAATTCCTCTTCCTGAAGGGCGGTGGTGGTGAGTTCTTCCATTATATCGCCTCCTGTTCGCTTTTCATTTCATCCTCGAGCAGGTTCTGTATGTCCGCAATGCGCTTATAAAGCCCATCGACGGCAAGAAGCTGCTCATGAGTGCCCTGCTGAACGAGTCTGCCGCCCTCGAGAACGAGGATCTTGTTCGCGCGGCAGAGCGTCGTGATTCGGTGCGAGATTATGAAGGTCGTGCAGCCCTCGCGCCTCGATTGAAGTGCATCACGGATCGCTGCGTCGGTCTCGGTGTCAACGGCGCTCATAGAGTCGTCGAGTATGATTATCGGCGCCCTCTGCATGAGCATTCGCGCTATCGCAACACGCTGCTTCTGCCCGCCGGAGAGCGTAACGCCTTTTTCGCCGACGACGGTATCATAGCCCTTTTCAAAGGCTTTGATGACCTCATGTATCGCGGCGACCGATGCAGCGTCGTAGACCTCGCTCTCGTTTGCGTCGGGGCGCGTTATGCGCACGTTTTCCATGATGGTCCTCGAATAGAGGAAGGGCTCCTGAAGCACTATACCGATATTGCGCCTGAGGTGGTGGCGCTCGATATCGTTTATGTTCACTCCGTCTATGAGTATCTCGCCCTCGCGCACAGTATAGAGCCTCTGAAGAAGCTGAACGAGGCTGGACTTGCCCGAGCCCGTTGAGCCGAGTATAGCAACGGTCTCGCCCGGGCGTGCCGTGAAGCTTATATCCTTCAAAACGTCCTGCCCGTCCTCATAGCCGAAGCCTACGCCTCTGAATTCGATATTGCCGCTTATCTCGGGCGAAAGCGCCTTCCCGGGTTCGGCCTCGACGGGGTGCTCGAGAATCTCGTTGAGCCTTCCGAGCGAAACGCCCGCCTTTTCAAGATCCGCAAGTATCCTTCCGAGCTGGCGCACGGGCCAAACGAGCATCGAGGTATAGCTTGAGAAAACGAGCATCTCGCCGACGGAGAGCCTGCCCGTTATAACGAAATAAACGCCGAAGCAAAGGCTTATTGCAATCTGGATATAGCCGAACATATCCGAGACTCCCCAGAAATACGCCATAAGGTCGTTGAGCTTCATCGCCTTTTTGCGGTAGTCACGATTCTTTTCGGTGAAGGAATCGAGCTCCGATTTTTGCTGACCGAATGCGCGAACAACGCGAACGCCTGCGGCGTTCTCCTGTATGGCGGCGCTCAATGCACCCTCGGCCTCGTCCGAAAGCTCGAAATGCTTTTTAACGCCCTTGCAGTAGAAATAGGCGGTAACGGCAAGAAGCGGCATGATTATGACCGAAACGGCGGCGAGCGTCGCATTCATCGTGAACATGATATAGCCCGCGACCGCGACCATGAACACAGTACGCACTATTTCAAGGAGCTGATTCTGAACGAATCTTCTGATGGTGTCAACGTCAGAGGTGCAGCGCTGGATTATGTCGCCGCTCGAAACATGCTTGTGGTAGTCGTAAGGCACGTTCGCAAGATGGTCATAAAGCCTCGTGCGCATATTGTAGGCGAGCTTCTCCGCTCCGTAGGCCACCTGACTGCGCCTTAAATAAGTTGCAAATGCATTCACGGCGGTCATCAGTATGAGTATGATGCCCATTATGTAGAGATGGCTCGCAAGGAAGCTTCGACCGCCGATGCTGTCGATGATTCGCTCAATAAAGGACGCGACCTCGATGCCGCCGCTGTAGTCGAGCTCAGCATAGTCTCTGAGCACGTAGTCTATCGTGAAGCTCGTGATCAGAGGTATGCAGTACGCCGAAACTATTGCGGCGAAGATGCCGAAAATGCCGAGCAGAAAGTGGGCGCGCGTGCCCCTGCTGAATTCGAGCGCGAGGGCGCGGTTCGCCTTATTGCGTTTTCTTATTTCCGCTTTGGAAAGCTTTACCGGGGTATCGGTCTTGATCTCAGATTTCGTTTCCATAAAACCTATATTCTTTCATTTTTCGCTGTTCCTTGTTCGTTTCGCTGCTTTATCCCGCCTATTGAGGAGTGCGAAACGGCAAAAAAACGGATCGCAGTATGCCTGCGACCCGGTAATATCGAAGCTGTGCTTATGCTTATACTATAGCAAAAGCCCGGAGCGAGGCCGCACGCAGGGAAGGGGTGGATACACCGCCGAAGATTTTTGCGAGATAGATATTGTTGATCATGGTTTGCGACCTCCTTTCCATTTATGATGGAGCTATTATATAGGAATCTCAGCTTAATTTCAACCCGATTTCACTAAAAAGACAGATATATTTTAGCACCGCCGCTTGGCATGCTTGACATATTTGCGCGGCTGAATATAATACCAGTTATAGGAAATAATAATTATCGTGCGGGAATAGGGTCTGTTTTCAGAACCTGGAACGCACGCAATCACCCAAGGAGGAAAGGTTATGAAACTCAAACCCTTATTCGACAGAGTAGTTATCAAGAGCTGCGAAGCGGAGGAGACCACCAAGAGCGGACTCATTCTCACCGGCAACGCGAAGGAGAAGCCCCAGATGGCGGAGGTCGTTGAAGTCGGTCCCGGCGGCATGGTCGACGGCAAGGAGGTCAAAATGACCGTCAAGTCCGGCGATAAGGTCATCTACTCCAAGTACGCGGGCAACGAGGTCAAGCTCGACGGCGTTGAATACATCATCGTCCGCCAGAGCGACATTCTCGCCATCGTCGAATAATCCAAGCTCATCATATCAATCGAATCGAAAGGAAGTAAATATCATGGCAAAGCAGATAAAGCACGGCGAGGACGCGCGCCGTTCCCTCGAAAACGGTCTCAACACACTTGCAAATACCGTCAAGATCACCCTCGGCCCCAAGGGCTGCAATGTGGTTCTTGAGAAGAAATACGGCGCTCCGCTGATCACCAACGACGGCGTTACCATCGCCAAGGAGATCGAGCTCGAGGATCCCTTCGAGAACATGGGCGCGCAGCTCGTTCGCGAGGTCGCCGCAAAGACCAACGACGTTGCGGGCGACGGCACCACCACCGCGACCCTTCTTGCCCAGGCGATCGTGCGCGAGGGCATGAAGAACGTAGCCGCAGGCGCAAACCCGATGGTACTTCGCCGCGGCATCGAAGCCGCAGTTGAGGAAGCTGTTGAAGGTCTCAAGGCGATGAGTAAGAAGGTTTCAGGCAAGCAGGAGATCGCCCAGGTCGCCGCTATCTCGGCGGGCGACGAGAAGGTCGGCGCCCTTATCTCGGATGCGATGGAGAAGGTCGGCAACGACGGCGTTATCACCATCGAAGAGGGCAAGAGCATGAAGACCGAGCTCAACGTTGTTGAGGGGATGCAGTTTGACCGCGGTTATGCTTCCGCGTACATGGTCACCGATCCCGACAAGATGGAGGCGGTGCTTGAAAATCCCTATATCCTCATCACTGAGAAGAAGATCAGCAATATTCAGGAGATCCTTCCCGTGCTCGAGCCCATCGCCCAGCAGGGCAAGAAGCTGCTCATAATCGCGGAGGACGTTGAGGGCGATGCGCTTGCGACCCTCGTTGTGAATAAGCTCCGCGGCATCTTCACCTGCGTTGCGGTCAAGGCGCCCGGCTTTGGCGACAGGCGCAAGGAGATGCTCAAGGACATAGCTGCGCTCACCGGCGGTCAGGTCATCTCCGAGGAGCTTGGCATGGATCTCAAGGAGACCACGCTCGATATGCTCGGCACCGCGCGTCAGGTTCGCGTTGACAAGGAAAACACCACCATCGTCGAGGGCGCAGGCAAGAAGGCCGACGTGGACGCCCGCGTTAAGCAGATTCGCGCCCAGATCGCAGAGACCACCAGTGAGTACGATAAGGAAAAGCTCATGGAGCGCCTTGCCAAGCTCGCGGGCGGCGTTGCGGTGATCGCTGTTGGAGCAGCGACCGAGCCCGAGATGAAGGAGATCAAGATGCGCATAGAGGACGCTCTCAATGCGACCCGTGCCGCAGTTGAGGAGGGCATCGTTCCCGGCGGCGGCGTTGCGCTTGTGAATGTGATAGACAAGGTCGCCAAGCTCGAGAAGAAGGCGGAGGGCGACTACCGCACCGGCATTCAGATCGTCGTTCGTGCGCTTGAGGAGCCCCTTCGTCAGATCGCCGTCAACGCGGGTCTTGAGGGCAGCGTCATCGTTGCGAACGTGCGCGCCGAGAAGAAGGCGGGCTACGGCTATGACGCTGCGAAGAACGAGTACGGCATGATGGTCGAAAAGGGCATCATCGACCCCACCAAGGTCACCAGAAGCGCTCTTCAGAACGCTGCTTCCGTTGCCGCGATGGTACTCACCACCGAGAGCATCGTTTGCGACATCCCCAAGCCCGAAGTGCCCGATCCCGGCATGGGCGGCGGCGCAGGCATGTATTGATGAAAGCCTGATTTAGATCAACACCATATATGGAGCCGTCCGCACGGGCGGCTCCTAAAGATTTTTATACTAATTCATTCGGGGGATAAACGAATATGAAGGTTCGCAATTTACTCGGCGAAAGGTTTAAGGAGCGCGCATACGATATCGAGAGCCAGAATCTTATGACGCGCGGCGGCTATATGAAGCAGGTCGGCAACGGCATCTACTCGCTGTTCGCGCCCGCAAAGCGCATCCAGAATAAAATAGAGCAGATACTCCGCGAGGAGATGGACTTAATCGAAGGTCAGGAGGTGCTCTTCCCGGTCGTAATGCCCGCAACGCTCTGGCAGTCCTCGGGCAGGTTCGAGTCCATCGGCAGGGAGCTTCTTCGCTTTAAGGACAGGAGCGGAGCCGACATGGTGCTCGGCATGACCCACGAGGAAGCGGCGGTTCAGCTCGCAAACAATGTGGCGGGAACCTATCAGAAATACCCGTTCATGATTTACCAGATACAGACCAAGTTCCGCGACGAGCCACGCGCGAGGGGCGGCCTTATCCGTGTTCGCGAGTTCACGATGAAGGATGCGTATTCCTTTCACACCTCGCAGGAGGATCTTGAAGCGTACTACGAGCGCGCCTACCGCGCCTATGAGCGCATTTACGCGCGCTGCGGTCTGCCCGAGGTCATCGCTGTCAAGTCCGACAGCGGCATGATGGGCGGCAAGGTCAGCCATGAATTCATGCTCCTGACCGCCATCGGTGAGGACTCCGTCGTGTTCTGCCCCGAATGCGGCTTCCGCGCAAACCTCGAGGCCTGCGAAGCGATAATCGAAAACGAGAGCGAATTGGAGCTTCTTCCGCTCACCGAGGTCTTCACAGG
>JAFZJT010000067.1 GCA_017553815.1 Clostridia bacterium | reverse complement strand
GCCGAAGTGTTCAGTGCGGAACAAGCCGTTTTCCCGTCGCTCGAAGTCGGTTTCCAGGCGTTTCCGCACAGGTCGGACGTGATCAGCATGGAAAAGGACATCGTTGCGGTGACGGCGGAATCCGGCGAAAGAAGCGCGTTTAAAAGCATGGTCACGTCGTTTTCGGTAATGATCCCGTCGCGATCGTAATCGGCGCGCGTGACGGCTGCGGCGTCCATCATTTTCACGCGTGAAAAGTGGTCCAGGATCGCGTCCGCATCGCGCTCGGTCACTTCCCCGTCGCCGTCGACGTCGCCGAATTTGACTTCGTCCGCATGCGAAACAACTCCTGCCGAAAAAAGCAGGATCGAAAGCAGCAATGCCGTTCCGATGCGGAGAATCCGACTCATCTTTCGTTTCCCTTTCTATAGCAAGCAGTATACTGTGTTTTGGATTGAAATGCAAGAAAACCCGTCGAGTGAAAAGATGTTCTCAAAGCGGCTTCGCCATGCAGTACATGGTATGCCCTTTCGGATGATCCTCAAGCACTCCCGTGATCTTATCATAACCGTTCTTCCTGAAAAACTCAATATTCCATTCGTACGGTTCAACGATCATCCAATATGCGCCGTTTTCCTTTGCCGCCCGCTCGAAAGCGCGGACGAGCGCGGAACCGATCCCCTGCCCGCGGTAGGGCTCGTCCACCCAAATAGACTCTATCTCGGTACCGTTCCAGCAGTCGACGCCGCCGACTATCCCGGCGATGATGTTCCCGTTTTCGTCGACCGCCTTTTTGCTGATGGAGATATACGGGTGTTCGCGCGGGACGCAGGCTTCGTCGTACCGGTTCAGCCTTTCGGAAAGCTCCTCCGCGGCCTCATCCCCCGCAAGCTCGATATTGTAACGGCAGGGCTCGGACGGGGCGGTCTCCCCGCTTTGACGGTCGAGCCGCTTCTGCATGAAATAATGCTCGTGCCCCTTCGGGAAATCCTTGGTCGTTACTATCACCGAATAGCCGTGTTTGTCATAGAAAGGCTTCGCCTGAAAATCGAAGGTCCCGAGCAGCGCGAGATAGCATCCCTGCTCTCTTGCTTTTCGCTCGCATTCCCGCATAAGCGCGGAGGCGACGCCCTGCCTGCGGTACGCTTCGTCCACCCATAGGTAAAAAATCGTCGCGGTCTTCAATTCGTCCGTGACAAGTATACACCCTCCGATAAGCTCCCCTTCCGGATCCGTGACCTTATAAACGAATACCTCTTCCTCGTCGTCTTCATCTGCCAAAGCGTATCTGGCGACGATCTCATCCGCCTTCTCGTCGATGAGATCGGATTCTTCTTCCGTGCAGGGTAAGATATCGTATTTCATTTTCTGTCCCTCCGTGGTTCCCGATTTATCGAGCTGATTATACCACAGCGGAGCGCGTAAGACAACGAAAAACCTCTTCTGCCCGGCGGACAAAAGAGGTTAATTTGCATTAAGTACACCTAGACAAACAGGAATTTGTTGATGTGCTGCTTACAGCTTTTTGTGGATTTTTTCAAGGTATGTCACCGAGTCTTCGCCGAAGGTAAGCTCGATCAAACCACCCTTTCTGCCGAACTTGTTATTGCCGATGGGATAAAGGCGG
>JAFZJT010000066.1 GCA_017553815.1 Clostridia bacterium | reverse complement strand
CCTCAGAGCAGGTCTACGACGGCAACAAACCGGCAAGCGTTCCGACCGGCATGACGCCGGACACGGCGCACAAAGACTCCGGCGCGTGGTACAAGGACAATGAAACCGATCCCTGCGATCCGTCGAATACAGCGATCACAGACGACACGACCTTCACCTACAAGTTCACGCCCAAGACACAGTATACCGTAACCTCCGGCGCAGACGGCATATGGACGAAGGGCAGCGGCCTGGATTACACGCTGACCGTAAAACGCAATGTGGACGACGATACCTGCTTCAGCCACTTTACCGGCGTTCAGATCGGCAGCACGACGCTGACGGCGGGAGCGGATTACGAGGTAAAGGCGGGCAGCACGGTGATCACGCTGAAAGCCGCCGCGCTGCAAAAGCTGGGCGATGGCTCCCATACCGTTACCGTGAACTTTGACGATGGCACAGCGACCACAAGTCTGACCGTCAAAGACTCCGGCGGGCAGGTGCCGCCTCCCCAGACCGGCGATGACAGCAATCCGATGCTGTGGACTGCGTTGATGACGCTCTCGCTGATCGGGCTCGGCGGCGTGATGCTTGTCGGCAGAAAAAGAAGAACACATAGTTAATTTATCAGCATAACGAAAAGGGAATACGGTGGCGGTATAATACCGCCACCGTATTTTGCGCAAGATGGTTCTGTATGAATTAAACGGATGTGATTGCTCACACGCGCCGACGCCGATAAGGTGAAACCGAACGGCCGTCAATCATTACAGCGCCTCAAATCAGTTTTTTGAAAACAAGCCGTATTTTGCTATAATATTTTAGTCATTATCCGCAGAAATCACCCCCTATGTTATCAACGCCGACAACGAAATGATAACAGAAGTGGTGCCAGGCTGGCTACTATGGATAAATCAAATAATCAAAAGAACCATGAACAAGACGAACAATATTTTCTAAACGGATTCAGTTAAGTCCTGTCAAGCGGGAATGAGATATTCAGACCGGCAAAGCCAATGAAACCATGTTTTGGGCTCCTTTTCAATCGTTTTTGACGACAATGTGATAACAACGCCCGACATCCCCCCTTCGATATCGCCGCAAAGCCGGCTCGGGCTGTTTATAAAATGATACATAGTGTGTAATTAGAAGCGATTGGATATTGCAACTTGCACACGAATGCGACTTGAAAAGGGGAAAAGCCTCTCGCCGTATAAAAATGCAGCAAGGGCTTTTCTGTCGTTTATTGGGTATTGCAAAAGCTGTTGCTAACCGAAAAAGGCGCTTAACTATATTGGGAGTTTTTGCTGACGTTTACTCGCTGCGGTACCGATAACGATTGCCGCCACGGTGAGGATCGACAAGCCGATCCAATATACAATGTTTGAGGTCGGGATAAAAATGCCCATAAGAGTATTGGTAATCCCATGTATGATCATACAAAAGATAATTGATCCTGAAATATTGCAGATCGCAGAAAGCCAAAAACTCAGCATAATGCCCAATATGGCAAAGGATGCAAAGGACATACTTTGATGTGAATCGCCTTCTATAAACCAAAGCGGGATATGCCAACTCACCCAGATCGCGCCTACAATCAGCGTAGCGGGAATATATGGCATCTTTTTTTGAAGCAAGGATTGAAGAATGCCTCTCCATCCTAATTCTTCGTTTCCACCGTATAATACTGCCGCTTGCAGAAACACAATCAACAGAATAATTGGGATCATAAATGCAGGAGCGCCCTCAAAAGAAAAGGATATGCCCTTTGATGAGAGGAAAAAAACTGTGATTTCGGCTAAAGAAAACGCCAACATATACCAAATAGAATGCTTTTTATACCCGGAAAGAAGCTTTGCAAGTTTCTTCCACGAAAAACCGCCGTCCAAGCAAGCACAGGCTGCAATAGTTGGCCCAAAACCTCCGACTGTAAACAACACCATCGGAATAAAATCTGACGCGTTCAATGAGGTGAGTTTAACAAGCAGGGCATCTCCCCACCAGCATACCCAAGTAATCAAAAAAGAAATGAGCAAATATTTTATTAGTTTGTTTTTCATTGCACCCACCCTCGTTTCCGGCGTTGTTTATTTGTTTTTTTCCTTGAGTTGCAAATATAAATAACATTTGTTGCAAGCACGACAATAATGAGAATATGCAAATCGGTATGATACACATCGGGAATGTATCTTCCGTCTATTTCAAGCCATTTTAAAGCGTTTGAAAAGTATTCGATTTTTCCTTCAACTGTTCCCATTACACCGATCACGAAAATCGCATACCATTCGTGGGCAAGAAACTGGGAGATAAACCAAACAAATGAAAAAACCGCCACCGCTCATTTCCCGATTTTTTCTTTAAAAACAATCCATCATCTTGGTACGACCTTGTTACAAAATAACCGTTGCCAAAGTACACTCCTGTCATATCAAGGAAAAACCATATTAAAAGTATTATTTGCGAAACTAAGCATATTTTTTCACAATTAATCTCCCTGCCGCAGCGTCGCCGGTTCATAAGACGGCATATCAATTCCATTCTTTTTTATCGGCATACAGAGCATAGCACAACGCACGGCGTTTGTCATCGGGTTCAGTTCAACAAGGCAAATTTACGCCCCAAAATGCAGTTTTCGTATGTCAAAATGCACCCTCTTCGCCGGATTTTGCTAAGCCGCAAACCATATTAAACCCCGCCTGATGCCAATTCGGTTTTTCGATAATCGGGGCTAAATACGATAGACCCGTCGGCAGTCGAACAGTTTCACTTCATCCTCGTCGTGAGTGATGAGCAGTATGGTGGAAAAGCGGCGCTTGATGCTTTGGGCGACGCGCGCTTTGAGTTCCGCGTCAAGCCCCTTTAGGGGCTCGTCGAGCAGCAGCAGATCGCCGCCGTAGGCAAGCGCTCTTGCGATCGCAACGCGGCGGCGCATACCTCCCGAAAGTTCGCGTATCGGTTTATCCGCGGCGTCGAGTTCCAACTCCGCAAGCAATTCAAGAGCGGCACGCTCACGCTCGCTTTTGGTCCGCCCCGAGAAAACGAGTGCGACATTCTCCTTGGCGGAATACCACGGCAGGAGCCGATCCTCCTGAAACACGGCGGAAACGCGCTTAGTTCCCATACCATCGACCGTGCCGCTGTCCGGCTTTATCAGTCCGAGAAGCAGTTTGATAAGCGTGGTTTTGCCGCTGCCGCTCGCTCCCATAACGGCTATTGTCTCGCCCTCGGAAATTTCAAGCGAAAGGTTTTTAAGCACCTCGCGCACGGCACGGGGCGCGTTATCCGAAGACGGTTTATCGTATGAAAATGAAACGGAATCGAGTTTTACCATTTTTTGAGCCTTTCGATCAGTTTTACAAGCACCGCTTCAAGGAGCATACTGATTATGATGATAGCCGCCGTCCACGCAAAGAGTTCCGGCGTTTCAAGGTAGAGTTTGCTCTCGTACAGCCCGATGCCGATCGAGAGTTTGCTCATCGCGATGACCTCCGCCGCGACGCAACTCTTCCACGCGAAACCGAAGCCCGTCGTTGCCGCCGTCAAAAAATGCGGAAGCACGGAAGGGATATAGATACTGCGAACGGTTTTGAGCCTGCCGAGGCGGAACACCTTTGCCATCTCAAGAAGATCCGCGTCCGTTTCGGTTATTCCCTTTGCGACGTTCGTCCACGCGATTGGGATGACCATCAATACCGATACCGCGACGGGCGTTATTACCGGCGAAAGATATAACAGCAGCAGCACGATGAACGAGGTTACGGGCGTTGCCTTTATGATGCTCCTAAGCGGCGAAAGCAGCAACGCGAGCAGTTTTGAAGCGGCCGTCAGGCATCCGAGCAGCGTGCCCGCAAACAGACCGAGCGTGAATCCGGCAACAACGCGAATGAGCGTATTTGCCGCGCTTATGCGAAACTTATGCGTGCCGATCAGTTTGAAAAGCGTTTTGATAACGGAAAAAGGAGTCGGGAGCAACAGTTCGCTCCCGACGAAATACGCCGCCGTCTGCCATACGGCAAGCCAAAACGCGGCAACAAGTATTGCCTTTAAGGTTTTTTTGAGCGCGGACGCCATTATGCGCCGTAGTAGAAGTCATCAGCCGGCAGTTTGCCGCCGATGCTCTTGGGGTTGGCGTCGAACAGAACTTTGAGCATTTCGGAAACGGATCTCTTCATCTCGTCGCCGAAGATAGCACTGATATTGCAACTGGGGATCGCCTGCTTGGCAAGTTCTTCGTTCGCGAGGAAACCCTTTGCGGCAACGAATGCGGCGGAAGCATCCACATCCCCGTTTACGAAATCAACGCTTGCTTCATAGTCTTTGATGAATATCTCGATCGCAGATTTGTTCTTTTCGACAAAGGATTTTCTTGCGATAACAACGCCCTGAACGAGCGCGGCGTCGGAGACCTTGTTCCATTCATCGGTCAGATCAAGCGCGACGCAGAGGTTTTCGGAAGCGCCGAGCGCCGCCGTTACGTTGGGCTGAGGAAGCATACCGATATGCGCCTGACCCGACGCGAGCATCGTTGCGAGCGCTGCGTGTTCGCCTACGTATTCGACGTCGGCGGAAACACCGTTTTTATCCATAAGGTAGTTGAGTATGTACTCGGGGGTCGAACCCTGACCGGTCGCATAGATTTTTTTGCCGTCGAGATCGGCAAAGGAGTGGATCTCATCGCCATCCTCGAGGATATAGAGCACGCCAAGCGTCGCAACGCTCAGAACCACAACGTCGCCTTCGAGTTTGTTGTAGAGCGTTGCGGCCAGATTGATCGGCGCGGCGGCAACATCAATGTCGCCGCTGATGAAGCGGGAAGCAAGCGCGTCGGGCGCTGACTCTATCGAAACATCATAATGCGTGTATTCATCACCCATCAGTTTTACCATACCCATACCTGTCGGGCCCTTGAGCGCGGCAACACGGATATCGATGGTCTGTTCGTTGCCATCGGTGTTATTATTGCAGGCGGGCGCGGCAATGAGCGCAAAAAGCATAACTGCGCAAAGCGCAAGAGCAAAGATCTTTTTCATTGGCAAATACTCCTCGTATAATGATGTAGTAGTTTTTATTGTCCCTCTCCAAGGACATGTGCTACACTGTTTGGGATGCTGTGGATCGGTTAAATCCTCCTACCGCATGACGGTTTAAGAAAGGCTCCGACCACAGCCCTTTGCAGTATT
>JAFZJT010000065.1 GCA_017553815.1 Clostridia bacterium | reverse complement strand
GAATGTGCTCATATACTAGTACTTAAGTTATTTTTTCCTGAAAGCAGAGTTAAAATTGGTTTTAAAATGGTTTTCATTTATCCTGCTTTTTATGTAGATACATCGTATAGCTATTTTCTCCCGAAATATAAACGCATTGCGGTTTACACGGCTGGTAATGCTGCAAACTCTGTTTTTATACTATTGACATTAGCCTTTTTTCCACAGTTAAAAGGTTATCTTTATTTGGTTATATCCAATATGCTTATTAATTTTCTTCCAATTGTAAAGAGCGATGGATATTATGCCGTTTTATCTTTTTTTGATATATATGCAAAAGCTAGATCAAAGCATGCAACATTTGTTGAAAACTTTATAAGAGGAATGCTGATGTTCATAGTTCTTGAATTATTGTCTATTCTTCTATAACCAGGTCCTGTCAATAGTTTTGCGCAAATTCATTTTCCGGCTTAATCGCCTTGTTTTTTGATATCGGTCTGGTCGACGGTCATCAAGAACGGCGGCAAGCCAAACCACCTTGCCCGATCTTGCATAGCGATATGCGGAGATTGCCGTGCCGCAGCCGTTCGCAAGCTTGTTCGTGCCCGCGGCAAGCTTCATCGGTATGCCCGCGATAAGATAGGCGGGCAGGGAAATGACTCCGCCGCCGCCCGCGACCGAGTCCACGAAGCCCGCGACGAAAACGAGCGGGCAAACTATTAAAAAAGCCCAAACTGTAAGCGCCATTTTACATCCTTCTTTGAGGAAAACTTTACCGCCGTATTATAGCACAACGGAGACGGGAAAAACAGCGGTTTTTGAAAAAACTTTGGCTTTTAGATAGGAAAAGCGTTGCATTTTACCCTTCGGGGTGGTATCATCATTTTTGAAAAGCTTTTTGAAACGGAGAAAAATATGGACTTTGAACTGAATCTCAAGCTCAAATCGCTCGTTGAGGGCGCTAAGCACCCTATACGGCATTCTGGTGCTCGACCCGTTTCAGGGCAAGCCCGCCTGCATAGAGATACCGCTCGACAGGGGCGTTTGCGGCGCAGCGGCGAGGGAGAATAGGACCTTCGTCGTTGAAAACGTGCATGAATTCCCAGTGCATATCGCCTGCGACTGCGCATCGAACTCGGAGATAGTCGTGCCGCTCCGCAATGCGAATGGAAAGGTAGTCGGAGTTCTTGATATCGACAGCCCGCTCATAGGTAGATTCTCGGATGAGGATAGAATCGCGCTCGAGGAATTTGCCTCGATAATCGAAAAATGCATCTGAATGCGGTTTTTTGTTGATACGGCAATCGAGAAACCGAAAAAACTGAAGTTGAACAACGCAAAAAGCGCTTCCCGCGTATTCACATCGGGGAGCGCTTTGATAATGTGTTCGGTTATCAATAACGGTTTGAGAGCCGCGTACCGCCTCAGAATATTATCCCGCCTCGGTTGGTCACGGGCGCAAACAGCACGATATAGGTGTTTGAATCCTTCTTCGCAAGGGCGATATAATTCTTCCCGTCGGCGGACTTCATGCAGGTGTATTCGTCATAGTAGCTGAATCCGTCATACTCCTCGTTATCGATGCTGTAAACACGGTTATAGCCAAGCATGGAGCATTTTTCGATGAATTCCTCGGAAGAGGATTCAATCGTCAAACCGAAAACGCGCACCTTGGGGTCGGTGATTTGAATATTGGTAACAAAACTGCCTCCGTCCTCATAATCGGGCCAAGGGGAAACGATATAGAGCACGAACTGCTCGGGGAGCGGTTGGGGCGCAGTTGCGTTATCGGCTATTCCGTAACGCTTGGGTACATAGCGCCTCTGTCCTGCAACGCCGTACACCTCCTGAAGCTCAGAAAGGTCGGCGTTCGCCGCGTCGGTAAGAATGAACATCTCCAGGTCGCTCTCCGTTTTCAAGGATTCCTCAAGCGTTATCGGGGCGGGCGAGGCGTTCTCGTCCTTCGGTTTGCCGTGCTCCTTACAGGCGGTAATGAGCAGGCAAAAAGCAAGCGCCGCGATGATGAATGCGAAATGCTTTTTCATATAAACCACCTCATAAAAACCGTGTTTGCGTAAAGCTTATTTTATGATATAGGCGTCCACTATCCTGCCGATATACTCGGTATGGGGGTCTCGCATATCGAATTCGGGGAAGCCGACGAGGCTCTCCGGGTAGAAGGTTTCGATTATATCCTCGGGTATCTTTTCAAGCTCCTGCCGCTGCGAATACAGCACCCTGCATTCGAGCGTCAGCGGATACTGGCGAATGCCCGGTACGCCGTTCGTTTCGGGTGCAACGAGCTCAAGATGCGCGGCTTCGACCTTATCCACATCGCGCCCGGAGAGCGAGCCGCAAACGCGGTTGATAACGGGGTCGGGGTTGCCCATGGGGATGCTTATCGTGAATTCGCCGGTTTGATCGAGAATTTCCTTCGTGTAGCGGCTCTTGCGAACGTACACCGTGAACGAGGGCAGGTTCCAAACCGTGCCGAGCGCGCCCCAGCCTATCAGCATCGAGTTGAACTTTTCGCCCTGCGTGTTCAGAAGCACGCCCTTTTTGAGCTCGTCGGTGATAATTCCGGCGTAATCCTTGATATTTATCTTTTCCTTCATATTGATTGTTCTCCTTTCCGAAAGCAAATTGGGTTTCATTAACTAAACGCGCCGGTAAACGCCGCTGTCGCGCTCCATCCAGCCGAAGTCCACAAAATGCCTGCGCACCTCGCAGTAATCGTCGTAAACTTCCTCAATGACGGCATTCACTTCCTGCTCGGGATACTGCCTGTTAAACTCAAATCTTTCAAGAATGATTCGGTAGCAGATATGGCGCTTTGCAAGCTTGGCGGGGCTTTTGATTAGCCTTCCGTCCTTGAAAAACGCCTTGACCTTTTCGCGCTCCTCGTCCGTCATCGGCGCGGGAGCGAACGTCTTGTCGATTTCAAAGCAGGTCGTCATGCTTCTTCTCCAAAAGCGGAATTATATCCTCCGCCGAAAGCGCCTTGCCGGAGCTGACTATCTGCCCGTCCACGATCAGCGAGGGCGTTACCATAACGCCCATCTTGACGATGCGCGCAAGGTCACTTATGACCTCGATATCGCTCTCGGGGATGCCGAGTATCTTCGCCGCTTCAAACACGTTGTCCTTCAATTTGGCGCAATGCGCGCAGGAGCCGACAAGCACCTTTATCCTCGCGCCCTCCATGGCGGCGGGGGAGATGCGAACGGGGGTCTTGCCGCGCTTTTTCAGGATATCGTTGATTTTTATATAGGACATTTAATCTTCCTTCCTTCCGACGTATTCGCGGCAAACGTACCTTTCGGCGGTGCAGAGCTTCAAAAGCGCACCGTAATCGGGGATGAACCTGAGAGTTTCGCCGACCTTGTATTCGGGGCAGGCGGTGAGGTTGAGAAGCAGATGGTCGCTCGATGCGCCGATTATCTCCACGCGCGGGTCGAGCGGAGTTAGCCCGTCGGGGTTCACGTCCTGCCTGCCGATGGCGAGGATGCCGCGCACCATCTCTCCGCGGTCCTCGAAGCTCACGCGCTCACCGAACGCGTTGAGGCCGCTCGTTCCGATGGGCTTGCTGGGCTTATGCTGAACCTCCACAAGCTCCGCTTCGAGCACGAAGCAGTCGGTGTTCAGCTCCTCCATAGGCTCGCCCGATTCGGTGTTGTTTCCAAGAACGAAGCTCTCGCCGAGGCGAAGCTGGGTAACGCCCGTTGGTATGCGGTCCTCCTTTAGCATTGTCATCATCGAGGAATTGCCGCCCGAAACGATGGGAAGGGGAATGCCGTATTTTTCGCGGATGCGCTCGGCAAATTTCACGAGCCCGCCAACGTTTTCTTCATCGGGGATGATGCCGCCGTAGCAGGTCAGGTTCACGCCAACGCCGTAGAATTCGAGCCAGGGCTCCGAAAGGATGGCCTCGGCGGCTTTGAAGATCTGCGCCTCGTCCTTAAAGAAGATGCCCTCGCGAAGATCGCCCATGTCTATCATAAGGATGATCTTGTGATTTCTTTTGAGCTTCGCCGCCGCCTTGCCGAGAAGCTTTATCGTTTCGATGCCGCTCTGCATCGAGATATCCGCCGTGCGCACGACCTCATCCGCCTCGCTCTGCATGGCGATGCGAAGAAGCTGTTTCGGCTTTCTTGTTTCGATGGTCTCAAGATTCTGAAGGCGCGAATCGGCAAAGCCGTCCGCGTCGCTCTCGTCGATGACGCGGCAGATCTCGGGGTCGGCGCAGAAAACCTTGGTGACGATAACGGCGTTTATCATGCGCTCATGGCAGCGCTCCGTCAGCCAGTCGAGATTCTCGCGGAGCTTGTTAAGGTCGATTATCAGTTTCGGATTCATAATTAACACCTCGTTTATTCTTATTACTCAATACTTTTTCAATTCTGCATTCCAAGGCTCTGCAGCATCAAATCGAGCGCCGCTTCGGGGTAGCGCTTGGAAAGTACGCCCAGAGATGCCATGATATAGTGATTGTCGAAAAGAAGCTTGACCCTGCCGGGACGCGGAAAGAGCATCAGTCCGCCGCTATTGCAATCGGCTATCCTTCGCGCGATGTCCTCGTGATGCGGAAGCCTTGTTAGCGCGCCGCCGGTGCCGACAAGGTATTTTATAATGGAAAGGTCCTTGCCCTCGGCGATGGTCTGCCTGCCCTGCGGCGTGTAGATATAGCGGAATGCGCCGGCGTGCCGCTCAAGCGCGATGAGCCCCGCTTCAAGGCAGAGGCGCTCGGTCAGCTTGAATTGCTCCGGCGTGTCCGGTATGGGCTTGTAATTTGCCATAACCGCTTCCATATCGAGCTCAAGCTCGCTTGCGAGCTTCTCCGCGCCTATCATGTCGATAAGGTTCTTCGCGTTCACGAACATACCGAGGTCGCCCTCGACGGTGCGCTTGGCGAACGGCTCGGGGGTGGTCATCATAACGGCTATCTCGTCCGAACCCTTGGTAACGGAGTGAACGTCGGTAGTCGCGCCGCCTATGTCGATAACGGCGAGGTCGCCTATCGCGCTTTGAAGAAGCTGACTCGCCTCCATTACCGCGCCCGGGGTGGGGATTATGTTGCCCGTCACCATATCGCGGATATGCTCCATGCCCGCCGCCTTGATGATATGCTCCTCGAAAACCCGGTGGATTATCCTTCGCGCAGGCTCGATATTTAATAGGTCGAGCTTGGGGTAAACGTTTTCCGTAATGTAAAACGGGATGCCCGCGTCGGTGAATATCTTTTCAACGAGGCGGTGGTTTTGGATATTGCCGCCGTAGATGACGGGTATCTTCATACCGGATTCCGCTATCGCCTTCGCGTTGAAGGCGGCGGTCTCCCTCTCTCCGTAATCGGTGCCGCCCGCGAGCAGGATGAGGTTCGGGTCGAGCTCCTTTATATCCTCGATATCGAATTCGGAGAGCTTGCCCGCCGTGGCGTGCTTGATAATAGCGCCCGCGCCGAGCGCCGCTGCCTGCGCCGCCTTGACGGTCATATCGTAAACGAGCCCGTGCACGGTCATGCGAAGACCGCCCGCCGCGCTCGAGGTGGCAAACATCTCGCCGTATTCTATCTTTTCTTCGCCAAGGTTTTTTGCAAGGTCGCTTACCGCGCCCGAAAGCCCGATGCGAACATCGCCCTCAAGCACACTCGTGGGTGCCTGCCCCTGACCGATGAAGCGGGGAGTGCCGGAGCTTATGCCCGAAAAGGCGTTTACAAGGGTCGTGGTGGAGCCGATCTCGGCAACGAGAATATCAATAAACATAGGTTTACTTTTCCCTCAAGTCAATGATTGCAATGCCTGAAATATCATGGAGATGATGCTTGAATTCAGCTTCATACCAGTCGTGCTGTTCTCCGTGACTTTCAATCTCATGGGATTGTTCGTGTATTCTAATAAATTGCATAACATAATTCGGAATCAAATTCCCATTGTGTTTAATTCCGAATTCAATATTAGAACCTTTTTCACACATACAATCTATGTAATAGCGGTTTAACCGTTCCATGATTATCTCGGCGATATCTCCGCATGGATGGGGGGCATTGTAATGCATTTTATAATCAAAGCAATCCTTAGTACAATGATGACAGTAGCGACAATGATGACAATCCAATAGGAAATCCAAAATTGATAGCGGCAATGAACGATTTAGGAGATCCTCAGCGGCAATATGCTTTCGCGGAGAATCAAAAACCTCATTCTTTACCGTTTGTGCTATCGACAAATAAGCACCATTCGTACAGTGCTCACAACATGGAACAGGGTGATGGCACAGGTGATGGATAATCTTTCGCTGCTTCCTAAAATCCGGAAGTGCAACAGAATAGTACATATAAACCGGCATAGCATTACGCTGTTTTGCGGAATCAATCAACAAGTCGATTTGCAAACCGTTTCTATTGCCATAACTAATGAGCGAATAGTTGTCTAAATTACTTTTAAGCTTTTTTGCCTGCACCAAAAAACGGTAAGCGTTAAAACCGTGTGATCCGTTTGTTAAAACCCACCACTCCCAATCTGCGCCATTAGTAGCCTCTTCGTTTCTTGTAAATGCCTTATAATAAAACCTATTGGTTCTTGAAGAAACCTCATATAACAACCAGTCGGTAAGGGATTCTTCCTTAACCTTTTCCACTCTTTTTAACCAAGAAAAAACATATTTTGATACCGAATGAAAAACCATGATATTTTATCCATTTTCTATTTGTTTTGTCTGCAATCAACTGTCGAAGCCAGAAGCCCCCAAACATTTCGTGCGCTTTGCAAGCGGATCGACCTCTATAAAATCATGAATACGGAAAGGCGTGAAGCAGAAGCAAAACGCCTTTCCGCGAATAAAGAGTTCGGTTATTATTTCTTCGCCTTTTCGGCTTCCTCCATCTCCCAGCGGCGCTTGATGAGGAAGGTGGCGTTATGAACGCCCCTGCTGCCTCTTCCGAAGCCCTCGTCCGCGCCCGCTTTCCTTGCAAGCTCGGGAGTGACCTGAGTGCCGCCCGCGATGAAGATGATCCTGTCGCGGATGCCCATTTCCTTGGCGATCTGATCGATCTTGGCGATGTTCTTATAGTGGATATCGTCATGGCTGATGATGGTGGACGCCATGATCGCGTCCGCATTCAGCTCGACCGCCGCATTGACAAGCTTCTCCGGCGGGCAGGAAGTGCCGAGGTAGAATACCTCCATGCCGTACTTCTCGATGCCGCCGTGCTTGATGTCGATGATCTCGCGAAGACCGACGGAATGTTCGTCCTCGCCGACGGTCGCCGCCACGATGCGCATGGGACGGCGCTCGATGTCCTTACGGATAACGTCATCCGAAAGCACGTCGGGCTCCTTGGGGATAACGAGTTTGTCAACGTCGATGGAGAAGGGAACCTTGCCCTTGAGCTCGATGCGCGTGCCGTCCTGTGGGTGCATGATCTCCTTGCTGATGACTTCGCACTCGGTCAGGTTCATCTTATGCGCACACTCAAGCGCCGCGGCTTCCGCGATCTGCTTGGGAGCGGGGAAGAACATGGTGAGCATAACGGTTCCGTCCGCAAGCCATTCCATTTCGGGGCGGAGCTGCTTGCTGCCGGGGGTGAAGTCCTTCACGTTGCTCATGCGGACGTTTACATTGTCCTCTTCATCGAGCTCGTCGATGTAGATTATCTTTTCGGGGCATTCGAGGGTGCAGCCGCCGATGAGCTTTGCGGGATCGTTCTTGTATTCTTCGCCGTACTGCGCCACGTTGTTGTAGCCGTAGTGCGCGGTAACGGGCGCCATATAGTCCTCATCGCGCTTGAAGATGGTGCCTGCGCCGATGCCGCCGTCGATCTTGCGGGCGATGCCGTCGCCGTTGCGCTCGGGGTAGATGCCGCTGTCAACGAACATACCCTCCTGAACGGCGTTGAAGTAGCCGCCCAGCTCGATCATTTCCTCCATGAACATGATGGCACGCTCCTTGAGCTCGCGCGCCTTTTCGCGAAGAACGCCGTCCTTTTTAAGCTCGACCATCTCCATCAGGCCGTCCAGACCCACGAGCGTCTGCTTCGCGGTGTCGCAGGCTTCGATGTTGTAGATATGCCACGGCACGTTCCTGCCCTCGTCGGGGGTGATGGTGGACTGGATATCCGCGCGGGTGAGCTTGGAGATGACCATGTTCAGAACGTGGGTAACGGTCGCCTCGCGCGTTGAGCTCATGATGTACTTCGTGTTCATCTGAGCGCGCATGCGGTATTCGTGGAACAGGTCGCGAAGCGCAACCGCGTAGGGAAGATCCATATAGACGCAGGGTGCGGGGGTAGCCGTCGGCGGAACGGTGGAAAGGCAGATATTTTTCTTGTTTACGCCGACCCTTGCGGAGAAGATGGCGTTGATGCCGTGCTGAACCATCAGCTCGGGCATGACCTTCCATGCTTCGCGCGCGGTCGCGTTTGCATTGTGTGCGCCGTCGATCTGCGCCATGCCCGCCCATGCGATGAGCTTCTTACTTTCGCAGGCGTCCACGAAGGAGCGGATCATGTTGATATTGCGGTAAATAACGTTGTACTGCGGATCCTGATGAACGCCGTTCACGCCTTCCTCGGCGAACATAACCGCTATATCGGGGCCTGCAACGCCGGAAACGTAGCTGTGGTAGTTGATGGGTCTGCCGACCTCGTCCTCGATCATGTCGAGCGCCTTGCGCTGGGCGCGAACCTGCTTGCGGGTGATCGGAACGCCGCCCATGCCCTGCGGGGTGCCCTCGATGAGGCCGTCGAAATGGCTCTGACCCGCGGTGCGGATAACCATGATATGGTCCGCGCCGTGGTGCGCCGCCATACGCATACGGCGGATATCGTCCTCAAAGCGGCCGGACGCGATCTCGGTGGTGATGACGGGGCCGGGCTGGGGGTCGATATTCTCAAAATAATGCGCCGGGGGAAGGGGAACGCTGGATTTCAGAGGCTCGGTGCAGTCATGGTACTCGAAGGATCCCATGTGCAGATCCTTGACGGGCTTGCGCCAGGTCCAACCCCTGCGGCGGGGACGGTAGCTCTCAAGATCCTTCAGAATCTCGGCAACGTCGATCGGTTTATTCGGATCAAGTCTGTATTCGCTCATGCTCAATTACCTCCTTTGAAAAGGCTCTCCGCCTTGTCCCAAAGCTTGCCGGAAGCCAGCGCAACGCCTGCTTCGCGAAGCTCCATGCCCTCGGCTTTGGCGAGCTTGTAGACCGCGTGGCCCGCGCCGTGGGAGATGATGTCGTGCTTGATGCAGCCCTCGACTATCGCCTTTGCTTCGATAGAGGAGAAGCCCATGCGCAGAAGAACCGAACGCTCGACGGCGGGGGAGGTGTATTCGTAGCCCATCTGAAGAAGGGGATCCACGAGCTTGTTTGCAAGCTCCCAGAACCTCTGTTCGAGCTGCTCGTCGCTAAGATCGGCGAGATGGGCTCTGCGCTCCTTGTAATCATCGTTTCTTTTCATGGTAGTTTTCCTTTTGTTTAATGAAAATTATGTTGTAAAGCTTTGTTTTTCTTTCAAACCGCCCTTACAGCGAAGCGATAACGCCGCGAACGAACTCCTCGGAGGAATTGGTTTCCTCCATCAGATAGCGGATATCCGCATCGGTAAGCTCGTCCTTATGGGCGCCGATCTGCGCCTTGATGTTCGAGCGGCGAACGTGGTCAAGATCAACGTCCGTAACGTCTATAAGCGACGGATGCGCGGGAAGTATGATGGACTTGCCGGGAACCTCGTCCTTCGGATCGCCGAAGTGGATGTCGATGCCGTTCTGCCTTGCAAACGAGAGCTGCGGGTTGATATGCTTGCCCGCGCCGGTGTACTCGGTTTCCTGAACCACGATGCTACTATCCTCGGGCATCTCCTGCGCCAGCTTGAACGCAGCCGCAAGCGCGGTGTTGCCCGCGGGGCCCTTCTCAAGACCTTCAAGGGAAGCGAGCGTTTCGGTGATGAAGAAAACGCTGCCCTGGGTAACGGTAACGTACCTGTCCATATAGCGGAGGGGACGCGCCGCGCTCCTCGGCACGTCGCTCCGATCGGGGTTCACGCTGAACGGAACGCCGAAGCCGGTGTGACCCGTGGTGAAGCTCTTTTTGTTGAACTGCTCGTCGCTCGCCATGTGAAGGCCGGTCAGATTGACGCTCGCGCCGATGACCTTCGCGTTGCAGTTCGCCTTGCGAAGTCCGCGCGCGGTGCCGGTGAGGTTGCCGCCGCCAGCGTTGGTGCAAACCACCACGTCCGGATCCTTGCCGATTTTGGTGCGGAACTGCTGTGCTATCTCGTAGCCGAGGGTCTCAACGCCCGCGATGCCGAAGGGCGTGTAGAGCGAAGCGTTGAAATAGCCGGTCTCCTCGATGAGGCGAAGCACGGTGCTGAAAAGCTCGGGGCCGACGGTCAGCTGAACGACCTCAGCGCCGAGAGCCTCGCACTTCCTTGCCTTTTCAATTATTTCGGGCTGGCCGATTCCGCGGCTGTCGTAGCATTCCTGAACGACGATGCACTTGAGGCCCGCCATAGCCGCGTGGCAGGCCACGGCTGCGCCGTAGTTGCCGCTCGTTGCGGTCACAACGCCCTTATAGCCCTGCTTCTTCGCCTGATAAACGCTGGTGCAGCTCCTTCTTGCCTTGAAGCTGCCGCTTGGGTTGGTGGCCTCGTCCTTTATGAATATGCGCGCGCCCATGCCGGGTTTGGCGCATTTTCTTGCGAGAGTCGTGAGATTTTTAAGCTCGATAAGAGGGGTGTTTCCAACCGAGAAGAGCGCCTGAACGCGCTGAAGCTCCTCGAGCGTGTAGCCGGTCGCCGCCATCATAGCTTCATAATCGAAGCCGATGCCGGGGAGCTCGAACTTGGTATAGTCCATGCCCACGGAATTGCGAATGATCTCGTTTTTCCTTGCCATTATTGCGGAATAGCTGTTATCCATCATTCGTTACCTCCGAAGGTTATTTCGCGAACCATGTCGCCGATCTTGAGCACTTCGGGCACAAGATAACCGAAATTATGCTCGAAATAGGGCGCTTCCTTAACGAGCTTGCCCGTGGCGTGCCTGCCGGTGCGGGTGATTATCTCAACCTCGTCGCCGAGCTCGGCGTCGGCCTGAAGCCAGCCCTTTACCCACATTTCAAGCGGGTGCTTCTTGGTATCCTCGGGCAGTGAAGCCGAGCGTTCTTCGGGCGTCAGCACGATATTATGCACCTGCACCCAATCGCCTTTTTTAGCCATAGTATCCTTTTATCCTCCTGCAGATAAAATGAAAGTTGATATTATGTTCCATTGGAATCAAACTTGCGGCACGGCGTTACGCCGTGCCGCAAAGCGCGTTAAACTTCGATATAGTCGCGGAAATCGCCCATGATGGCGCGCGGAACGGGCAGATCCAGCATCGTCTTGAGACCGGGACGCGCGTTGATAACGTGCGGGATCATATTGACGATCATCGCGATGGTGCCGATGCCGCCGTCGACCTCGGGACGGATGCTCATATTGACCTCGGGAGTGCCCTTGAGCTCGATATAGTCGCCGGTATGGGTGCCTTCCATCTCGGGCTCTATCTGCTGGGGATGGTACATGTCGATCTTGACCTTGCCGTCCACGTAGCCCTGACCGGTCATATTGACGCCCGCAACGTCGCCGGCCTTCGCAAAGCCGTAGGGGCTCTTGCGATCGACGCTCGTCACGATGGGGCTCATCTGCTGCTCGAACTTATCGACCTTCCAACCGAGCGCTTCGGCTATCATGCCGACGGACTCGGCGAAGCCGACGTGACCCGCGAGGGTGCCGTCCTCAACGCCCTTGTTGAAAACGTCCACGGCAAGACCCACGCCCTGCTCCTCCATAACGGCGGGGCCGAAGGGGGAGAGGCTGTTGACTCGGCGGCAGGTGACGGACTCAACGTCGGTCATGCAGCCGGAGAGGCAGATAGCGAGAAGGTCCATCATCAGGCCTGGGTTGATGCCGGTACCGAGGATGGAAACGCCGTTCTCCTTGGCGAGCTTGTCCATTTCGGCGGTGAGCTCGGGCTCCTGGGCCTTTGGGTAGCTCATCTCTTCGGCGGTGGAGATAACGTTTACCTTCTGGGAAACGACGTACTTGATCTTCGGGAACGCCTTTTTGGTGAACGAGTCGGTGGCTATAACGCAGATATCGCAGTTGCCGTCGTGCACGACCTTTTCGATCTGGGGGTTGATGAATACGTCCTCGCGGCCGGCCTGATCCACGCCGAGAACGTCGTAGATGCTCTTGCCGATGCGGGCGGGGTGGATGTCACAGACGCCGACGATGTCAACGCCCTTTTTGCCGAGAAGAACCTTCGCAATTCCGGAGCCCATTGCGCCAAAGCCCCAAATTGCAACCTTTACATTTTCCATATTATGCCTCCTGCATATTTACTGGATGTGTTATGTTTGTATGCGCATACGAACACAGCTTGTATTATACCATAACAGTATTTGGAATTAAACACCGCCGCAGGTTTTTCAACATATATATATGTGTGTATTTTCCCACGCCGCTGTGCCGCACTTCCGCGCTTTCAGGTTTTCGCGGTTTTGACTCGCAATTATTTAAGCGGAGCTTGCAAAACGGAAAAAACGGTGTGCGATCCGTTTCATTCAATGCCGAAAGCGCATGCTTGAAGCTGAGTTTTGCCAAATTTGGAAAACGTGTTTTTGGAAAAACGGCTCAGAACGCTCCAAAATTGTGGCAAAACAGCGGCACAAGCATGTCAATTTCCCCATATTTTACTGAAAAAATGAATTTCCAAAAATTTTATTGCAAATTTTGAATAAAAGGTATTGATTTTTTGCAACATAGGTGCTATAATAGCATCAGTAAGTAAGAGTGCGACCTCCATTGCATGGCAAAGATCGAAGCGAGGCGATCTTTCAATCTTATACTATTCTTGAAAAGTCTGCGGATTAGCTACCCGCAGACTTTTTGTATACGATCTTTCTGCCGTCGGCGTGCGAGTAATACTAAGCTCTGACTAAAAGCGGACTAAATTGCCGAGGAGTTTTTCGTCCTGTTGAAGTCGAACGGAGCGAGGAGATATGGAGTATCGTTGAGCGAAGAGAGACCAGTGCGGAAAACCATCGGCAAGAAGTCCGGGTTTAGTCAGAGTTTAGTATAATGAGCATGAAACGGACTCCAGCCGCTGCGGAAGTCCGTTTTGCATTAATTATATATTGTTGTTGCGGCTTTTGCCGATTATTTCTTCATCGCTTCCTCGACCGCGACTGCGACCGCCACGGTGGCGCCGACCATCGGGTTGTTGCCCATGCCGATAAGGCCCATCATCTCGACGTGCGCGGGAACGGAGCTGCTTCCCGCGAACTGCGCGTCGGAATGCATCCTGCCCATCGTGTCGGTCATGCCGTAGCTTGCGGGGCCCGCGGCCATGTTGTCGGGATGGAGTGTTCTGCCCGTGCCGCCGCCGGAGGCAACGGAGAAATACTTTTTGCCGTTCTCGACACAGAGCTTTTTATAGGTTCCCGCAACGGGATGCTGGAAGCGGGTGGGGTTGGTGGAGTTTCCGGTGATGGAAACGTCCACGTTCTCCTTCTGCATTATCGCAACGCCCTCGGTAACGTCGTCCGCACCGTAGCAGCGCACCTTGCTCCGTTCGCCGGTGCTGAACGCCTTTTCGCTGAGGAGCTTGAGCTCGCCGCTGAAGCGATCCAGCTCCGTCTCAACGAAGGTGAAGCCGTTGATGCGGGCGATGATGTACGCCGCGTCCTTGCCAAGGCCGTTCAGAACGACCCTGAGGGGCTCCTTGCGAACGCGGTTTGCCTTCATTGCGATGCCGATGGCGCCCTCTGCCGCCGCGAAGCTCTCATGACCCGCGAGGAAGCAGAAGCACTTTGTGTTCTCGTTGAGGAGCATCGCGCCGAGATTGCCGTGCCCGAGGCCGACATTGCGGTGATCCGCAACCGAGCCGGGGATGCAGAAGCTCTGCAGACCCTCGCCGATGCACTCCGCCGCCTTTGCCGCGTCGGTTACGCCGCGCTTGATTGCGATCGCCGCGCCGACGGTGTATGCCCAAACCGCGTTTTCAAACGCGATGGGCTGTATGCCGTGAACTATATCCTCAACGTTTATGCCATTGTCCCGGGCGAGCTTTGCGGCCGCCTCAAGGCTCTCGATACCTTCCTTTTTAAGAAAGGCGTCGATCTGAGCTATTCTTCTGGTGTATCCTTCAAAATTGATCATATTGCACCTCATTCCTTGCGCGGGTCGATTATCTTCGCCGCGTCGTCAAACCTGCCGTAGCGCTTGATGAGCTTATCGTAGGCGTCGTTCGGGGGAGTGCCGTCTTTGATGAGCTCCATCATCTGCCCGAGGTTGATGAACTCGTAGCCGATTATCTCGTTGTTTTCATCGAGCGCGATCTTGGTGATGTAGCCCTCGGTGAGGCTGAGATACCTCGGTCCCTTTTCCTTGGTGGAATAGGTGGTGCCGATGGTGCTCGAAAGACCCTTGCCGAGATCCTCAAGACCTGCGCCGACCGCGAGACCGCCTTCGGAAAACGCGCTCTGGCTCCTGCCGTAAACTATCTGGAGGAAGAGCTCGCGCATCGCGGTGTTGATCGCGTCGCAAACAAGGTCGGTGTTGAGCGCCTCGAGGATGGTCTTTCCGGCGAGGATCTCCGCCGCCATAGCTGCGGAATGCGTCATGCCGGTGCAGCCGATGGTCTCCACCAGCGCCTCTTCGATGATGCCGTCCTTGATGTTCAGCGTGAGCTTACATGCGCCCTGCTGCGGCGCGCACCAACCAACGCCGTGAGTGAAGCCGCTGATATCGGTGATCTGCTTCGCTTTGACCCATTTGCCCTCTTCGGGAATGGGAGCGGGGTCATGCACCGCGCCCTTTTTGACGCAGCACATATTCTTTACTTCATGGGTATACTCCATACAGAAATCCTTTCCTCTGTAAAATTTGACGAATAAAAAGAACCGCTCTTAGTATTCGATTCATCCGATAATTATACCATATTTTAAATGAAATTCAAGCTTTTTATGCGCTTGAAGGCGGTTTTGAATGCAAAAACACGGCGAGGCTCGCTGAAATTCGAGATATTTCACCGCTATCGCGCATCAACGGCATCCGCAGGCCTTATAAACGGTATTGACATTGGGGAGAATCTGTGTTATAAAATAATCAAAAGGCGGGAACGCTGTTCATCGCCAAGCTTTAAACAGAGGTATCCCGGGTTGAACATTCGCTGAACATTTTTAGAATCATAAGCTCAACGCATCGCGGCAAAGGCGGTGCCTGTTTCCAATTAATTTCAGCGAGGTTATTAATATGATACAATTAAACGGTGTTTCCATTTATCTTACCTTAAACGGGCGGGCGCTCGTTTCGGATATTTCCTTTACTTTAAATCACGGCGACAGAACGGTCATAATCGGCGAGGAGGGCAACGGCAAGAGCACGCTTTTAAAGCTCATCTGCGACCCTTCGCTTATTGAGGGTCACGCCGAATACAGCGGCAGCATAAGCAAATCGGGGCATAAGCTTGGCTATCTTTCACAGGAGCTTTCACCCGAGGAGCAGGAGCAGGGCGTTTCGGGCTTTCTCGATATCTCCGAGGATGTCTGGCGCACAGAGAGCCTTGCTGCGGAGCTGGGGCTCGACCCGGGGATAGTGTACGATACGCGGGCGCTCTCAACGCTTTCGGGCGGAGAGAGGGTGAAGCTTAGGCTCATCAAGATATTGCTCGACGAACCCGATATGCTGCTTCTTGACGAGCCGACGAACGATATCGACATCGAAACGCTCGAATGGCTCGAGGACTTCATAAAGCGCTTCGACGGCGGAGTGCTGTTCGTTTCGCACGATGAAACGCTGATAGAGAACGCGGCGAACGCGGTAATACACCTCGAGCATATCCATCATAAGAAGTACTGCCGCCACACGGTCGCGAATGTTCCGTACCGCGAGTACATCGAAAGTCGCGAGCGCAGCATGCTCCATCAGGAGCAGACCGCGAACAAGGAGCGCGAGCATCAGGAGAAGAAGGAAGCGCGCTGGAGGGAGATCTACGAAAAGGTCGAGAGCGCGCAGCGAAACGTTTCAAGGCAGGATCCGAGCACGGGGCGGCTTCTGAAAAAGAAGATGCACACCGTTATGAGCCAGGGGCGCAGGCTCGAGAAGGAGCGCGAGAACATGACCGAGCTGCCCGTGACCGAGCGGCAGATATTCATAGAGCTGCCCCCGGTCGAGATGCCGCGCAAAAAGGAGATACTGCGCTTCGGCTGCGATGGGCTCTTCGCGCCGAACGGCAATAGGCTGACCGAGGGGTTCGAGCTGAGCGTGGACGCCGCCGAGCACATAGCGATAATCGGCCGCAACGGCGTCGGAAAAACGACGCTTCTTCGCCTTGTCGAGGCCGAGCTTTCCAAGAGAAAGGATATCCGCCTTTTCTATATGCCGCAGAATTATTTCGATCTGCTGGATGAAAACTCAACTCCCGTGGAGTTCCTCGCGCCGTCGCTTGAAAAGAGCGCGATAACCGAGGCGCGCACCTATCTTGGAAGCGTGCGTTTCACCGCCGATGAAGCCGAAGCCCCGATAGGCAGGCTCTCGGGCGGGCAGAAGGCGAAGCTCTTGTTCGTTAAGATGGCGCTTTCAGGGTACAACGTGCTTGTGCTCGACGAGCCGACCAGGAATTTCTCCCCGCTTTCAAACCCGGTTATCAGAAGCATACTCCGCTCTTTCGGCGGATGTATAATCAGCGTTTCGCACGATAGAAAGTACATAAACGAGGTCTGCGACAAGGTGTATCTTCTCACTGAAAGCGGGCTCTCTCCCGCCGAGGGCTTTGAAAAAACAAAGTAACGGATTTGACTTTAAAATGCCATAGATTTGAATGTTTCTTGTGGTATAATAATAGATGCAAACGAAAAGAAGCAGGAGAAAAACGGAATGAAGACCTACGCTGTTGCCGACCTGCACGGCTACCCGCTTGAAAAATTCGAGGCGCTGCTTGATAAAGCGGGCTTTACAAACGATGATTATCTCTACGTTCTCGGCGACGTTGTGGACAGAAACGGGGACGGCGGAGTCAGGATGCTGCGCCGCTTCATGGAGATGGACAACGTTGAATCCATCCTCGGCAATCACGAGGGGATGCTGCTTCTGTGCTCCTTCTTATTCGAGGGCGACGAGCCGCCTATGCTATCCGAGCTCGACGGGATACAGTATCGCGCCTACGAGCATTACAAGCGCAACGGCGGCGGAGTGACGATCGAAAACCTTCGCAAGCTGCGCGAGACCGAGCCCGAGGCGATCGACGATATCTTTGATTTTATCCGCGAAGCGCCGCAATATGCAGCGGTGAGCTGCGGCGGGCGCGATTTCATACTGACCCACGCGGGTCTCGGCAATTTTTCGCCCAAGAAGAAGCTTTCGGATTACGAGCTTGAAGAGCTTATATGGATGCGCCCGACGATCGACACCGAGTATTTCGACGACATAATAACAGTTTTCGGCCATACGCCGACGCATTACTATGGCGCTGAGCATCATGGTAAGGTGATAAAGACGCGCACATGGATTAATATCGACGCCGGCTCCGCGATCGGCATACCGCCCGCGCTTTTGAGGCTCGACGACCTCGAGGTGTTCTACGGCGACTGATGAATGCGGCTTTTGATGCTCAATTCGCCGATCCGTCAATAAAACCATTCGAGTAATGAGGTGATAAAATGATCTGCCCGAACTGCAATTCAAAGATAGATAACGGCAATAAGACCTGCCCGATGTGCGGCGCGGCGCTCGACGGCGTTTCCCGCAGCGGCGCGGGGAACCGTGCAGCAAGGACCTATGCCGCCCAGACCGCAGGAAGCACGGGGCTTCTTCTCGGCGCCGCCGCAAGAGCCGCACGCGCAAACGCCTCATACACCGAGGATGAGCTCGTTTCGGATCGCGTTTACAACGGCGTTCTGCTCGGCGTTCTGCTTTGGGGACTGCTTGTGAACGTAGTGCTCTGCACCATCGTTCACGATCTGTACAGTCACGTTAATCCGATAGTATTTCTGATCGGCTATTCCGTCTGCGCCATCGCGGGAATAACCATTTCAAGAAAGTCGCGAAGCCCTATAGTCAGCTTCCTCGGCTACAATCTCGTTGTAGTTCCGTTCGGACTGATGCTCTCCACGGTCGTGGAGTCCTACGGCGGAATCGATGCGAAAATAGTTTCCGACGCCTTCCTCTACACGCTCCTTATCTCCGTCGGCATCTCGGGCATTGCGCTCATTTTCCCAAAGCTTTTTGAAAAGCTCGGCGGCATGCTCGCGGGCATCCTGCTCGGACTCATCCTCTGCGAGGTCGTGCTTCTGATACTCGGCAGGGATCAGGCGATCACCTGCTGGATCGCGGCGGGTCTTTTCAGCATCTATCTCGGCTACGACGTTTACCGCTCCCAGCAGTTCCCCAAAACGCTCGACAACGCCGTGGACAGCGCGCTGGATATCTATCTCGACGCGGCGAATCTATTCATCCGCATCCTCTCCATACTTGCAAGAAGCAGGCGCAGAAACTGACGTAAACTCAAAATACGGCATAAAACGGGCCGCCGCAAGCAAACGCTTGCGGCGGCTCTATTATCTCATGATCCTATTGTAAAGCGCTTATGCGTTTACAAGGAATGCGCGGTAGGCCTTGACCGCTTCATACAGATCCGCCTTGGAGATGATCTCCCAGGGTGCGTGCATCGAGAGCACAGCAACGCCGCTGTCGATAACGTTCATGCCGTAGGCGGCGCAGATATAGGCGATGGTGCCGCCGCCGCCCTGATCGACCTTGCCGAGCTCGGCGGTCTGGAAGTTTACGCCGGCATCGTCCATGATCTTGCGCAGATCGCCGATGTATTCGGCGTTCGCGTCGTTGGAGCCGCCCTTACCGCCGCGGCCGGTGTATTTATTGAAGCAAACGCCCTTGCCGAGGTAGGCGACGTTCTTGCGCTCGAATGCGCCGGCAAACAGCGGATCGAAGCCCGCGCTTACGTCGCAGGAGAGCATACGGCTCGCGGCGAGGGTGCGGCGGAGCTTGAGGTCGCAATAATCGCCGATGGCGTTGATGAGCTCTGCAACGGCATTCTCAAAGTACTTTGCGTTCATGCCGGTTGCGCCGACGGAGCCGATCTCTTCCTTATCGGCAAGGATGCAGCAGATCGTGTATTCGGGCACGTCGGTGATATCGAAGAGCGCCTCGAGCTGAGCGTATGCGCAAACGCGGTCGTCGTGGCCGTAGCCGATAATCATGCTGCGGTCGAGGCCGAATTCGCGCGCGCCGCCGGCGGGCACGATCTCGATCTCGGCGGAGAGGAAATCCTCCTCCTCGATATCGTACTTTTCCTTGAGGATGGCGAGGATCGCGTTCTTAACGGCGTCCTTTTCCTTCTCGTCGTCGGTCTTGGCGGGCTTGGAGCCGATGAGAACGTCCAGCGCCTCGCCTTCGATCACGAGCGAGCCCTTCTTGCCCATCTGATCCGCGGCAAGATGCGGGAGCAGATCGGAGATGCCGATGACGGGATCCTTCGGATCCTCGCCGATGACGATATTCACAAGGCTGCCGTCCTTCTTGGCAACGACGCCGTGCATTGCAAGGGGCATCGCTACCCACTGATACTTTTTGATTCCGCCGTAGTAATGCGTGTCGAGATACGCAAGGCCGGCTTCCTCGTAAAGAGGATTCTGCTTGAGGTCGATGCGGGGGGAGTCGATATGCGCGCCGACGATGTTCATGCCCTTTTCAAGGGGCTGCTTGCCGACCTTGAAGAACATGATCGCCTTGCCCATGCAGTTTGAATAAACGCAGTCGCCCGCCTTGAGCTTCTCGCCCTTCGCGACTACTTCGGCAAAATCGCGATAGCCGTGCTTTTCCGCAAGCTTGATGGCCTCCGTTACGCATTCGCGCTCGGTCTTGCCGTTGTCAAGGAATTTGACGTAATTCTTGGAGATGGTCTCAAGCTTCTTGAGATCCTTGTCCGAATAGGTGGTCCATGCAACTTTTCTTTCCATACTGAAAACCTCTGCTATAATTTGAAAACCCTTTGAATTTCGGCGCAAAAGAGCCGATGAGCATTCTAAAACTAATTATATCATCTTAATTGAGCCGTTTCAACATTTTTATTAGCGGATTTACGCCGAAATCGTACTTTGAGAGTCATTCAAGATTACTTTGGAATCAGAACAAAACGCCCTTGATAAGAAGCAAGGCTCCCATTACAAAGATAGCGATTCCAATCAGAATCAGGAAAAGCTCTCCAAGCTCGTTCATTCGCAGGCCCTTCGCGTTATCATAGAAAAAGCCGGTAAAAAATCTGTCGAGTTTTTCAACAAGGCGCTTTGCAAAATTAATGGCAAAGCCAAACGCCATAGCCAGCACGGCATAAACTGTAAATCCGATCCGCCCTGATAGCCTTGTTTGCGCGTTGCCGAGCGCCATATCGAGAAGCCCTTTATCGAACAGACCTATGCGGACGCCCTCGGTGCTGCTGAAATACTCACTGATCGTGGAATCGCTGTTCTTGGTGACAGACCATTTCTTCGTATTTGAATAATATCTGTCGTTCAGCAGCACAGAGCCGTCGTGCGCGAACAGTGTAACGGTTTTCGGCTCACGGGCCGAAGATACTTCATAGTTAAGCTGCGCCGCGCTGCCATCCGCGGTGCGGATAATGAGCTTATTCTGCACCTCTCCCGTCACGACTTCTACCGAGGAAGCATTCTTGCTTTCATAAATCATTTTATCGCCGTCCGAACCGGCTTTATAGAATCTCTCGCCGTCCCAAACGCCCTTGTTAAATCCGAAGACCGCCGTAAGGACGACCAGAGCGAGAAAAAAGCAAAGTTCAGCAGTTATTACAATTCTTTTAATGACTTCCATCTTGTTCTCCTTGGAAAATGCTGTTACAGGTACGGCTCGATATGTGGAGCCGCATCACCGTCGAAATCATAATCCTCTAAATAATCAAAGGACTCTAAGGCAATCCCATTACTATTACCGATCTCGACCACATGGAATCTTAACTGCATATAGTCGCCGACAGAGTAATCGTTTGTTAAATCCCCATAGAACTCCAGAGCGCGCGTTTCATCTGCCGTGCTTTCATACTTAAATTCTGTTACATTCCGCTTTGAGTTATATGAAATTGATTTAATTACATCCCCGAAAACAACCATATCCCCTTTATCATAATGACTAATAGCATCGACCTCTTCGTCTGAAATAGGATCGGTCTTTTCATCAATCAGTTCCTGAAGAGTCATTGCATTCTCCTGTTTGAGTTGGTAAGAATCACTATGATTATCATCAATTACTGATGGAAATCTATATTTCCTTGCCCCCGATGTTTGTGAATTGTATCCAGCTTGCAGCAGGTCTCCTACGAAAGATTGGGGGTAAATAGGAACATCCGGAAAAAACACATCATTAAATGTAATGCTTAAATCCCAAGTTTCAGAATCAGGGTAAATGAATCTGAAATCATAGTCGCCTATATCTCGCGTATTGCCATAGGCCTCATATAAACGAAAAGAACCGCTTTTGATTCTCTCCAAGTCATCGATGCCGTAAGGCGTTATCACTTGAGGCACGATGTATTTGGAGCCGGAAGTAAAGCTCCGTTTGGTTCCGCGCAAAGTTACATTGGTTCTGGTTCTCGACTGGTTCCAAGTTGTTGCTATTTTTATTTTGTAGCCAACCACAGATCCAGTGTTCCTTGACTGATTGTTGAACTGGATGGATCCTAACTCGACCTTCCAAGAATGGGAATCATATGGGGTAACAACAGGCTCATCGAGAACATTTAGGTTCACGTTATTTGCTAAAGTGTTGGAACCCCAAACTGCAATTCGAAAGAGCGCTTTATATACCCAAGATGGCACGGTGAATGCATGTGCCGGACTTACTGATACGGAAAAAAGCACTAACGGGATCATCGCCACCGCTATGCATTTGCTTATAGTTGTCTTGACCTTTGCGCTCATATAGATTCACCTCATAATATAATAAGCTTTGATTATACAGCATGCTGTATAATGATTTACATTGATTAAAACATAGATTGAATAACATGTCAATACGTTTAACAAAAATGTCATATTTTGTTAATAAACCAAATGAAGTCGTCTTGTGATCGACCTCACCGCAAATCGCGGAGAAGTTCATATATTTATTATTATACGAAAAAACGCTTGTGAAAACGCATTCGACCGTGATATAATACCAGTTGGCTGTAGAATCGGGTCTGTGGTTGAAAGTCGATGCCAGTCGCAGGCGAAGCGATCCACATAAGCGGGGCAAAGCCCCCGTGAGCATGGTGCGGCTTAGATGTAAGTCCTGTCGGGCAAGCCCGAGAGGGGCAGTAGTGGGCGGCGTAAAGCTTAGTAGCGAACCCTCCAACAGGCGAGTGTGGGGTCAAAGACCAGGTCAGCCGATTTAAAGCCAAAATACACAAAGAGGTAAAAGACCCATGTTTGAAGACAAAGTATTGGTTTGCAAGGACTGCGGCAGCGAATTCGTTTTCACCGCAGGCGAGCAGGAATTCTACGCGGAGAAGGGCTTCCAGAACGAGCCTTCCCGCTGCAAGAGCTGCAGATCGAACCACAAGGCAGCCCGCCGCAGCGGTGAGCGCGTTACGTTTGATGCGGTTTGCTCCGAGTGCGGACAGCCCACCAAGCTCCCCTTCGAGCCCAAGACCGATAAGCCCGTCTATTGCAGCGAATGCTTTGCAAAGCACAGGGCTTGATTCTATCCATCGTTTAAAAAGGCTTTTTTAAACCGACCGCAAGAAAAGCAGGACCCGCTCATCCGAAAGGATCGGCGCTGTCCTGTTTTTGCTTCCTTATTATTATACCGAAAAGCGTTTAACAAAAATGCGCCGCCGCGCATACTATCCTTTAAACTCCTTCACCCCTCATCCTTTTTGAATTCTATCACTTCCGAAACCTCGCAATCGAGTATCGAGCAAAGCTCATCTATCGTTTTTGTTGTTATCGCCGCGCCGTGCTTCATGCGGTGGATCGTGTTCGCGGGGATGCCCTGTTTATAGATAAGTTCATAGGTGGTCATGTTCTTTTTGAGCAGCGTTTCCCAAAATGGTCGGTAGGAGATCATTCAATGCTCCTCCTGTCAGTTCTTTCGAGCAAATAATCGGTGCTTACTTTATAAAGATCTGCAAGCTTTAGGAGATGTTCAAGCGGGATAGTCTGGAAGCCGCGCTCATAGCGGGAATAAACGGTCTGCGCAATACCGAGATATTCCGCGATGTCGGCCTGCTTCAGATCGCTGTCCTCGCGCATATCGCGCAGTCTTCTGAAAAACATACCGTCACCTCCCGCTGCTCAGCTTTATTATTATCGGGAAGTACTGAAAAATCCATAGTACCGCTCGATACTATTGACTTTACCATATTTCTATGCTATTATTAACCTGTAGTACTTTCAAGTACTATACACATAATATTTTCAGGAGGATAACCGATATGAAGAAAAAACTTCTCTCCCTCATCGCCTTCGCCCTCGCGCTTGTGATGGCGATGAGTGCTCTGCCAGTTGGGGCGGCGGTTCATTTTGAAGGCAAGGAAACGCTTCGCGCAGATGATGCCGCAAGTGTAGAAAATGATATCTTCGAGGAACCCGACAATGCTGAGAGCTTCGCAGAGCAGCCGAAGTTTATTCCCCCCGCACCGCCGGGTTACAACAGCAACGACTTTACCAAGATCGTAACCTTTCTTGAGCAAACCGATAAAAACGGTGTTAAAAACGTCAAAAAGCTGGATTCCGCCTATACCCCTATGGATATGGAAACATGGGGTGAGTTTTATTGGGAGCCAGTAAACGGAGTTTTCAGAATAGTAGAGATATATATTTCCGACTATGATCTCTGCGGCGATCTGGATTTAAGCGGCTGCTCAGCGCTCGAACATTTGGAGTGTTATTCAAATGAGATGCTCTCAAGCATAAACCTTAGCAACTGCTCGGCACTTAAAGAGCTGTACTGTTATTCAAATGAGATGCTCTCAAACATAAACCTTAACAACTGCTCGGCGCTTACATATTTAGACGCCGAAGATTGCATAAGATTAAAAGACATCGATGTAAGCAGCAGTCCTTTGTTGACTAAGCTATATTGTTCGGATGTTTTATCCCTGGATGTAAGCAACAATGATGCCATTGATGGTACAAGCCATAATTTGGTATATGATGAGATTCGCTGCAAGAATAATGTTGTGGTCGGAATTGAGGGTTCGGGCTATCTTGTCTTCTATGGCAGTAATGGGATTGAGGCAGAGAGATCTTATTATTCTGAAATTATTTCAGGTTATATTTCAGGTTATTATTCTGCTTTCTACGGTTGGTACAATAAGAATACCGGAGAACTGCTCAGCACTTCATTGGGTATCGATGTGAGTCAGTACTCGAACATTGAGATAACTGCGCGATTTGAGCTTGTACATTTTAGATACAAGTCGAGCATTACCGGCGAAACCGAGGAATATCGCATTTATTATGAAGATAGCTTTTTTGAGGAAAATAGCTTTGAATACAATCATGATCTAACAAAAGCTTCGATAAGATTGGCCATGGCGGCCGCTTCAACGGAATCGGATAATATCGAGTTTATGCTTCGCGGTCTCGGCTTTCGGGACGGGCTTTCGTTGAATTATCCTGAGCCTACCGAGGACACGATAGGCTATGCTATCGGCTCAAAGAACGCAACCGTGAATGGGCAAGATGTTTCAATTATTGCCGTTGCCGTGCGCGGCGGAGGTTATGGGCAGGAATGGGGCGATAACGGACGCTTGGGCTCAGGGAAGGAGCATGAGGGCTTTTCAAGGGCTGCAAATACGGTTTATAATGCCGTAAAGGGCTTTGTTCAGGAAAATGCTTCATCGTTGAACCCCAAAATAAAGGTTTGGATCGCGGGCTTCAGCAGAGCGGGCGCGGTCGCAAATATTGCAGCGCATCGACTTTCAACCGATGGCATTGGCAGGGAGAATTTCAATGCTTCGGATGTTTATGCCTTCTGCTTTGAGTGCCCGAACACAAACATGAACTCCGTGGTCAACGTTCCGCGAAGCAATATCCGAAATTTTGTTAATCCGATAGACGTTGTGCCGATGGTTCCGCTCACCGACTGGGGCTATGGCAGATACGGAAAAACATTGTATTTCCCGTATAAAGGCGTATCGGGATATAGCAGCGCAAAAGCGGAAATGAAATCTCGCTATGCTGACATTATCGGTTGGTTTATCGATCATGAAAAGGTCTGGGGGGGCTACGATGTTTGCCCGTACAATGTCGCCGATTATACCAAGGAGGGCAGCAATCAAAGGGCATCGTTTGTTGAATTTTTCAGAAGAGCATCGAGGATCGTTTCAAAACAGGATTATCTGAATAATCAGTCGTCGATCATTTGGCTGCTAAAGAATACTCTTGGCGGCAGCAAATCGGAGCGTGCTCTGATTCCGAGCATCAACGCTGCGCAGCTATTCAGAAACATTCTTTTGGCTTGCGGAGTTATCGGGGATGGAGTAAGCGCGGCATCCTTCTATGAAAACGCTTCGGAGTATTTGCTTATCAGCCATTATCCCGAGCTCTGCTTGGCGTGGATCGACTCAATGGATCCTTATGACGACAGTGACTACAGCAAATTGAGATACACAAGGCTCGGCGTTGATTACTACTGGAATAACGGCAGCAAGTCGGGCGAGAATCCTGCAAGCATCGATATTTATAGGGGAAACACAAAGGTCGCTTCGTTCAAGGACGGTCAGTTTGTGTTGTCCGACGAATCCATAAGCGCATATATTGATTATGATGGGCAGATCGTGTTTATTCTGCCGGATTATAGCACGTACCGTGCGGAAATAGGCTCCACAAGCACTGCGCAGCTTTCGGTCACAATGTCCAAGTGCTTGGGCGAAAGCGCCGCGGTTGAGCAGGTCGTTGCCTACGTTGATCTTCCTGTGAACGCGGGAGATACGGTCGGCGGCAATATCAACTATCTTGATTATGAAGATCCCTATAGCCTTAGCTTCAATAATACGGCCGTGGAGCCGGATGTTCAGCAGGGCGAACTCTACGGAAATGCGCTTACGCATAATGTTGCGGTCAAGGTTGAAGGCGATGGCGTTGTATACGGCGGCGGCTTATATGCTCCGGGCGAATATGCGCTTCTGCGCGTTGCGTCCGGCGAGGAAACCTTTGAAGGCTGGTATCTGAACGGCGAGCTTGTTTCCACGGAGCTTGAGCATCGCTTTATGGTAACTGAGGATATCGCCTATACGGCAAGCTTTGGAGCGGCGCAGGAACCCACTCCTACACCCACTCCCGAGCCCACTCCCGCACCCGATCCCGATGCTCCGCAGATCGTTGTGAGCAGCGTGACCACGCTTGCCGGCAACACCGTCACCGTGGACGTTTCCCTCTTGAACAACCCCGGCATCGTTTCCATGGCTCTGACGGTTGATTTCGACGAGCGCCTCACCCTTGCGAGCGTGACCGACAGTGGTCTTATCCCCGGCCAGGTGCATTCGCCCACGATGGGCAATCCCTATGTGCTCTGCTGGGTAAACGACACCGCGACGGAGAACTACACCGCAAACGGCGTTATCGCAACGCTGACCTTTGAGGTCCCCGAGGATATGCCGGTGGGCGAGTATCCGATCACTATCAGCTACGACCTCGACAACTACGATATCTACAACTGCGACGTTGAGACCGTTGAGTTCGCGGTCGTGAACGGCGGAGTGAGGGTCATCGACGTGCTTATCGGCGACGTGAACACCGATACCAAGGTAAACGCGCTCGACAGGCTCTACCTGACCCGTTACCTTGCCAACTGGGCGAATTATCCCGCAAGCGTTATCAATATGATTGCGGCGGACGTGAACACCGATACCAAGGTCAACGCGCTCGACAGGCTCATTCTCACAAGACATCTCGCGAACTGGGCCGGCTACGAGACACTCCCGTATTCCACCAAGTCCGCTCCCACGGCAAAGTACGCCGAAGTAAAGGGCGACGAGCCGACCATCATCGTGGACTCCGTGACCGCGAACCCCGGCGAGACCGTAACGGTCTGCGTAAGCCTTGAGAATAACCCCGGCATCGTTTCCATGGCGCTGACGCTGAGCTTCGATGAAGCACTCGAGTTCATCGGCCGCACCGATACCGGACTGCTTCCCGGACAGGTGCATTCGCCGACCCTCGGCAATCCTTACACGCTCTGCTGGGTAAACGACACGGCGACCACGAACTACACCGTCAATGGCACCATCGTTGAGCTCACCTTCAAGCTCTCCGAAGACGCCGAGCCCGGCACCTATCCCATCACGATCACTTACGACCTCGATAACTACGATATCTACAACTGCGACGTTGAGCTGGTCGAATTCGCGGTCGTAAACGGCGGCGTGACCTACGAACCCGACGAACCCGAAGAGCCCGCCGTCTACACCGTGACCTTCATCGACTCGATAACCGGCGAGATCATCGCCGAGGTCGAGGTGGAGGAGGGCGAAGCGGCCGAGGCTCCCGAAGCGCCCGCGCACGACTGGTACACCTTCACGGGCTGGGACGTCGACTTCTCCGAAGTCACCGAGGATCTGACCGTTACCGCTCAGTACACCGAGCTGGGCGACGTGAACGGCGACGGCTCAGTTGATATGAGCGACGCTCTTGCCTATATGCGCTGGCTCATCTGCGCGGACACCGTCGAAACCGAGGATGAAATCGACTTCAATGGCGACGGCGAAACGAATCTCTTCGATGCTCTGCTCCTTATGAGACACGTTCTCGGCACCATCTGACAATTCATCCAACTCAAAAGCTGCCGCGAGGCGCCGAACGAATGTTCGGCGCCTCGCGGTATATCGGGT